>NZ_JBGJZO010000003.1:0-453331 GCF_042610485.1 Paenibacillus oryziterrae
GAATATTCCATGAACCGCCGTATACCGAACGGTACGTACGGTGGTGTGAGAGGTCGGGGGCTCGCCGCCCCCTCCTACTCGATTAAATATATAGTATAGGGTTATATGTTTCACACTATAGAAAATCCTTATATTTCTACGAGAATCGAATACCGTCCCTGTAATGACGAAATCCGGTTCTTTTTATATCTTTTAAATTTTCAGGATAAGCGGTTGACTTATCGTAATCATTACTATTATAATTCTAATAGTAAAATTTACGATTTAAGGAGTCGATATATATTATGTTTGTAAATGTGAAGCGTAAAGGGCTTTTGCTTGTTCTGGCCTTAATAATGATTACAGTACTGGCAGGGTGTGGGCCAAAAAGTAGTGGCACAATAGTAGAGGGCAAAGTGAACGTGGTTACTACCTTTTATCCGATATATGAGTTCGCTAAGGAAATTGGCGGAGAAGATGTGAATGCGATTAACCTGCTTCCCGTAGGAGTAGAGCCGCATGACTGGACACCGCGCAGTCAGGATATTGTGAATACCTCGAAAGCCCAGTTGTTCCTGTATAACGGAGCGGGGCTGGAGGGCTGGGTGCCGAATTTCCTGAAGGGACTGGATAGTGATTCGGCAGTTGAATCGGTTGAGGTCAGCCAAGGTATTGATTACATTATGACTAATGAAGAGGATGAGCATGGTCATGGTCATGAGAGTGGAGAAGCTGAAACTGCTGAGCATGAAGGAGAAGACAGCCTACATACCGACCCGCATACTTGGGTAAGCCCAAAATCAGCGCTGATCATGGCTGAAAATATTAAAAACAGTCTGCAAAAAGTAGATCCTTCGCATAAAGACGGGTATGAAGCCCGTTTCAATACGCTGGCTGACCGGTTAAAAGAGCTGGACACTACATTTACAACTGAGCTATCCAAGCTTCCGAATAAAGAAATCGTTGTTTCTCATCAGGCTTTTGCTTACCTGTGCCGTGATTATGGTCTCGTACAGCACGCGATCATGGGACTCTCCCCTGACGCAGAGCCACGTGGGCAGGATTTAGTGGATTTGGCTGAAATGGTGAAGGCGGACAACATCAAATATATCTTTTTCGAGGAACTGGTCTCGGATAAGCTTGCCAAAACCCTCGCCAGTGAAACCGGAGTCTCAACTATGGTTCTTAATCCCGTAGAAGGACTTACCGAGCAGCAGGAGAAGGCAGCAGACAACTACTTCACGCTCATGGAGAAAAATTTGCAAAATCTGATTCTGGCCTTACAATAAAGGAAAGTATGTAGAAAGGCGGGATTCACTATGCAACCGGTATCCCTGGATTGTCATCAGCATATGATTGAAATAAAGGACCTGTCCTTTTCTTACGGGGATCAAAAGGTAATCTCCGGTCTGAATTATACCGTGAAGGAACGCGATTTTGTCGGAATCATTGGTTCAAACGGTGCCGGCAAAACAACACTGCTCAAAATGATTGTCGGCCTGCTGCCCGCGTCAAGCGGAGAAATCAGACTATTCGGTGAGACCGCGCGTAAATTCAAGGATTGGGAGCGCATCGGTTATGTTCCGCAAAAAAATGCCTTTAATCCTTTATTTCCGGCAACCGTTCGCGAGGTCGTCCAATCCGGACTTTATAACAATAAGAATTTAATACGCCGCGTATCCCGCGCCCAGCACCGCCAGTGCGACGATGCTCTTGAAGTGATGCGTATTCAAGACATTGCGGACAAACGGGTAGGCCAGCTCTCCGGTGGTCAACAGCAGCGGGTATTTCTTGCCCGGGCATTAATCAACCATCCAGATCTGCTCATTCTGGACGAACCTACCGTCGGTATCGATGCGGAGACCCAGGCCGGATTCTTCGAACTGATTACCCACATGCACGCCCACCATCATATGACTTTCCTGATGGTCTCGCATGACATCGAGATGATCCGCAACTATCTGGGCCAAGAGCCCGTACAGAGCAACGGAAAAATCAACTTCTACTCGCGCCACTCCCATGAGATTCAGGACTGCGCCGAAAATAATCTGCAGCACACGCTAATATAGCGGAGGGTATTACAGGTGGAGACCGCAACTGCGGTGATGTTTGGACTTCCGGTCGCTGTTGTATTCCGATTTCTTCAATTTAAACCGCGTTCGCAGTTGAAATCCGAATACAAAGGCGAACGCTACGCTCCTACAGTTCCAAACCTCCCCTTCGTTGCTTACACCTGTAATGTGGGGGAAGGGCAGTAATAAAGGTTATCCATTGTACAACATATAGATAACCTAAATCTCTTGACCTAGATCTTGCTTTTGATCTTAAGGTTTACCTCAGGTTACCATAGTACAACATCAAGATAACCAAGTGCCCTTGAATTAGATCTTGCCTTTGATCTTAGGGTTTACCTCAGGTTATCCATAGTACAACATCAAGATAACCAACGCCTTTGACCTTAGATCTTGCCGTTGACCTTAGGATTTACCTCAGGTTATCCATAGTACAACATCAAGATAACCAAACGCTCTTGACCTTAGATCTTGCCGTTGACCTTAGGATTTACCTCAGGTTATCCATAGTACAACATCAAGATAACCAAACGCTCTTGACTTTAGGTCTTGCCTTTGACCTTAGGATTTACCTCAGGTTATCCATAGTACAACATCAAGATAACCAAACGCCCTTGACCTTAGATCTTGCCGTTGACTTAATCATTAAGGCCTGGGAGATAAGTA
The DNA here is from genome assembly GCF_042610485.1 of Paenibacillus oryziterrae. Taxonomy (NCBI): domain Bacteria; kingdom Bacillati; phylum Bacillota; class Bacilli; order Caryophanales; family Paenibacillaceae; genus Paenibacillus; species Paenibacillus oryziterrae. Next base: position 2,718 of record NZ_JBGJZO010000003.1, read on the forward strand.
CCGCTAACGTCCAAGCGTGTCCCGTCAGGGACGAAAGCGGTCGATCCACCAACCGTTTCAAACATGAGCATCCGATCATCCCACGTCCGTTGAACCTTAGCGGGAGTCCTGAGGGCGGCAGCCCTGGGGGCCCTCCCTTGGAAGGGAGGGGATGGGAGGGATCGTTAAAGGAGATATATAACTTTGGAAATTCTGTACAGTGATTTTTTTCAGAGGGCGCTTGCAGGCGGCCTGCTGATTGGTATTACCGCGCCGTTAATAGGCGTTTTTCTTGTCCTTAGACGACTGTCTATGATCGGGGACACCCTTGCTCATGTGACGATTGCTGGGGTGGCGCTCGGTTTTTTGACAGGATTTTATCCGCTTGGAGCAGGGTTAATCTTCGCTGTGGTGGCGTCTTTCGCTATCGAAAAGCTGAGAAAGGCTTACAAAAGCTACGCGGAACTGTCCATTGCGATTATTATGTCAGGCGGGGTGGCGCTGGCGTCCTTATTTTTCACGTTGGGTAAAGGGTATAATGCCGATGTGATGAGTTATTTGTTCGGCAGCATTTATACGCTGGATAATACGGATTTGCTGGTTGTCGGAATAGTGACTATTGCCGTAGTTACGGTGGTTACTTTGTTTTTCAAGGAATTTTTCTTACTTAGTTTTGAGGAGGATGCGGCGAGCGTCAGCGGTCTTCCGGTGAAAATGCTCAATTTGCTGATTACAGTACTTACGGCGCTTGTTATTAGTACGGCTATCAAAATCGTCGGCTCTCTGTTGGTTTCGGCCCTGCTGACTATCCCTGTTGCCACCAGTCTGCTGCTCTCGCGCAGCTTCAAATCTTCTGTTGTGCTGTCCGTTGTCATTGCAGAGATTGCCGTCGTGGGAGGGCTTGTTGTTGCGGGAATCTGGAACCTGGCTCCAGGGGCAACGATCGTGCTGCTGCTGATTGCGCTGCTCGTACTGACGCTGTTCGGTAAAAAAGGAATTCCTGCCTAAAACACCCGGAGACACTCTATTCATAAGAAGGAGAGCTGCCATTCGTGTCAAATATTAATGCGGGACTAGCATTTGCTGCAGGCTTGGCATCATTTATATCACCCTGCTGTCTGCCTCTTTATCCTTCTTATTTATCCTACATAACAGGATTGTCTGTGCAGCAATTGAAATCGGGAGACAATACAAAAGAAGTCCGTTTCCGGACGCTCAGCCATACGCTTGCGTTCATTTTAGGGTTCTCCGCTGTATTTTATACGCTTGGGTTCGGGGCAGGTTTGTTTGGTCAATTTTTTAATGGCCAGCGAGAGCTGATCCGCCAGCTTTCGGCTATTTTAATCATAGTGATGGGGTTATTCTTGCTTGGAATCTTCCAGCCGCAGTTCCTGCTGAGAGAACGGAAGCTGGAGCTTAAATGGAAGCCTGCAGGGTATATCGGCTCTTTTATTTTTGGAATCGGATTTTCAGCCGGTTGGTCACCGTGTATCGGACCGATACTCACAGCGATTATTGCACTATCCGCAAGCGAACCGGGGACATGGTTTACCTTAATTACGGCTTATAGTTTAGGATTTGCTGTTCCCTTCTTTGCGCTTGCGTTTTTCCTCGGCGGTGCCCGACGGATTCTTAAATATTCCGGACTGCTGATGAAGATTGGCGGCGCGATTATGGTGCTTATGGGAATTCTGCTCTTTACGGATCAAATGTTCCGCATTACAGTCTGGCTTCAAGAGATTACACCTGCCTGGCTGATCATCTAGGCTGTTTAGGTGAAATAATCAATCTCCGCCTCGGGAAAATATTCAAAAATCCGCTCTGTGATGTACTCGCGCAGGGCGTTTTGTTGTTCATCCGTATATACATATTTATTCTGGCCCCAGCGGCCCCATTTTTTCTTCCGTTTCTCCATGTCCATTTCCAGCTTCGATTTGGGATAACGTTTCTCGATCACCGTCTTGGCTGTTTTCGTGAACCGGTGCTGGATCATCTCAAAGGTCAGGCCTTTTCCTATCCCATGGGGAAGGGCGAGAGATAATTTGTGCAGCAGCTCACCATATCCTTGCTCCCAGCCCTCATACCAGATAATCGGAGCAATGATGAATCCCAGCGGATAACCGGCGCGTGCGACTTTACCAGCGGCTTCAATCCGTTCCTCAAAGCTTCCGGTGGCCGGCTCGAAATTTTTGATTACATAATCGGCATTAACGCTGAACCGGATGCGTGTATGATTATTATGCTTCAGATGTAGCAAGGGCTCGACATGCTGGTATTTGGTGACAAAACGCAGGCGCCCCAGCGGTTCATCTGCCATAAAAGTAATAAGTTCTTCCAGAGAACCGGTGATATGCTCCAGCCCTAGCGGGTCGGAGGTACAGGCGGCTTCAAACGTTGTAATCTCAGGGGCTCGCTCCAAAATATATTTTTTGGCGGCATCGATAACGTCTCCGGTGTTCACATATACACGAATATATGGTTTGGCTCCAAGTGTAGTCTGAAGATAACAATAATGACAATGGCCCATGCACCCGGTTGCAATGGGAATGGCATAATCGGCGGATGGCTTGGATTGCTCGAATTTCAGGGTCTTCCGCAGGCCGACAACGAGTGTCCGCTTGGCGATTTTATATTGTTCGGCTTCGGTTTCCCCGGGGAAATTCAGGATACGATTGTGGGAAGATGTCATTCGATAAGGAATATTATTGGCCTTGACCCATTCCATGATCTGCTTCCCTTTAGGGTAATCCAAGGCACTCGGTTCGAAAAAGACAAGCTCCGGCATAAACAGCCCTGTCGCTTTGCGGGTGCGTTTCACCGGGGGGCGTTCAGGAATGACCACAGACATATTCTCACACTCCTTTAGTTAGATATGCGGTTATTGTGCGCATAGAGCAGCCAGCAGAGTCATGGTAATGATGTGCAACTACCTGCGGGACTTGCCAAGTTGCGGGAGAAACATGTATCATTGTTAGAGCAAGGTTTGGCCTTTCGCGCCATGCTTATTTACAGAAAAGAGGTAAAGTAGATGCCAACACCCAGCATGGAGGATTATTTAGAGCGCATATACAAGCTCATCGATGAGAAAGGTTATGCGCGGGTCTCGGATATTGCCGAGGGACTGGAAGTTCACCCCTCCTCTGTGACCAAGATGATCCAAAAACTGGATAAGGACGAATATCTCATCTATGAGAAATATCGTGGGCTTGTCCTAACCACCAAAGGAAAAAAAGTGGGGAAACGTCTGGTTGACCGCCATCAGCTGCTTGAGGAATTTCTGGGACTGATCGGGGTTCAGCATGAGAATATTTATAAGGATGTCGAGGGAATCGAGCATCATTTAAGCTGGGATTCGATTACCCGCATTGAGACGCTGGTGGAATATTTCCGGCGCGATGATGCACGTCTTCAGACTTTGTACGATATTCATCAAGAATTAGTCAGCGACTCGTAAGAAAGAACGTATACTGTCCTGCAATCTATGATTACTTGATATGAAAGCATAGATTACATAGGACGGTACGACGTTTTTTTGCTGAGAGACCGCAACCTTTTACCATTTATTACGTCAGAACGGATATCATCCTAAGTAGGATGATGCCGTTTTTTTGTAAATACAAGTAAGTATAAGTATCACATTATACTTTAACCTTGTACTTTTACTAGACAACTTAACATCGTAGGAGGAACCAATGATTTATCGCAAATGGATTGCCGGATTACTACTGTTCGTATTATGTCTGCCTATTCTGTCGCCAAATGCCCGCGCCGCAGGTGACGCTATCACGATTGATCTTAACGGAACTGCGCTGCAAGGTGATGTCGATCCTTATATCGTCTCGAGAATTACAATGGTGCCTCTTGGATTGATCAGCAAGGGACTTGGTGCGGATGTGGCATGGGATCAAGCAGCCAAAACTGTTACGATTACCAAAAATAAGACAGAACTAAAGCTTACAAGCGGGGAAAAAACTGCGATGGTGAATGGTGCTTCAGAGGGATTGGACCGCTCGGTCGAGATTAAAGCCGGCCGGATCATGGTGCCGATCCGTTTTGTTAGCCAGCAGCTCGGATTGGACGTCATTTGGAATCAGGCAGCCATGCATATTTCATTAAAGACCAAAGCATCGGTCAATCAGCCCACTACCCCTACGATACCGAATGTGCCGAATCCTAGTGCTCCTACACTTCCTTCGGTGCCCGGTGTAAAAACAGGTAAAGCCATGAAAGGGGTTTGGATTGCGACCCTGTCCGGTATGGATTGGCCTTCAACAGGTTCTGCAGGCAAGATTGAGCAGCAAAAAGCTTCTTTCATTAGCATGCTGGACAAGCTGAAAGACATTGGATACAATGCTGTATTTGTTCAAGTGCGACCTTCAGGGGATTCACTGTACCCATCGGAACTGGTTCCATGGGCTGAAGTATTGACTGGAGTTTCGGGTAAGAATCCGGGATATGATCCGCTGCAGTTTATGATTGCGGCGGCTCATGAACGCGGCATGCAATTTCACGCCTGGTTTAATCCTTTCAGGGCAACCACCAAAACCAAAGCTGAAGATCTCGCGGCATTGCCGGCTAATCATGTCTACAAACAACATCCCGAATGGATTGTAAATGCGAATGGGAAATATTACATAAATCCGGGGATTCCCGCTGCACGTCAGCATATTATTGACGTAGTTCTTGAAGTTGTCAGAAACTATGATGTTGACGGTATTCATATGGATGATTATTTCTATCCGGCTAACGTTGCTTTTGCAGATGATGCTGCATATAAAACCTATAATAGCAACGGAATCACTAATAAAGCAGACTGGCGCAGGGATAATTTGAATAATTTCATCCGCGAGATGGGGGAGCAGGTACACGCTGAGAAGCCACAGCTCTCATATGGTATCAGCCCTTTTGGCGTATGGCGCAATATTAAAGATGACAGCACAGGCTCTGATACAACAGCCGGAACACCGACCTATGATACGATGTATGCCGATGTCCGGACCTGGATCAAGCAGGGCTGGATTGATTACGTGGCGCCGCAGATCTATTGGAGCTTGTCATTTAAAGCAGCGCGATATGACACCCTCGTAGACTGGTGGGTTAAAGAAGTCCAGAATACAGGTGTGAAGCTTTATATCGGCCAGGCCGCTTATAAGGTGGGAGACAGTCTTCAGGCTGCTGAGTGGCAGAGCGGTGAGCAGATTATTAGCCAGTTGAAGTACAATGAGAAATACGCGGAGGTTAACGGGAGTATCATGTTCCGTGTCAATAATATTATTGGCAAAGATCCCTTTGGACTTGCCGGTCTATTGTCCTTTTATTTTAAATCTTAGCACTTATCTTTAATCAGTCATGAATACACCCCCGGGCTCATAGATAAGCAGTAGAATCTATGGGAACGGGGGATTTTTCGCATGGATATCAATGCGGTGTTCGAAGGCGGGGGAGTTAAGGGCATCTCGCTGGCCGGTGCGGTCCAGGCGGCGGAGCAGGCAGGAGTCTCTTTTAAACAAGTGGCCGGGACGTCTTCAGGTTCGATTATATCTGCCCTCCTCACAGCGGGATATTCCGGTGAAGAGATGGGGCGGATCATTCGCGGGACATCATTCACCTCGTTCCTGAAGCGTGCGCCGCTGTACAATACGCCGATTATGGGGCCGGCGCTGCGCGTGATGCTGAAAAAAGGTCTGTATTCCGGGGAAGCGTTGGAAAGCTGGATTCGTGAACATCTCCGCCGAAAAGGAATCGTTACCTTTCGGGATCTCCCCTCCGGAAAGCTGTCCATCATAGCTTCGGATATTACCAATGGGAGGATTGTTGTACTGCCGGAAGGGCTCAAGGACTACGGCATTTCTCCGGAGAATTTCGAAGTAGCGAAGGCTGTACGCATGAGCTGCAGTATACCCTATTTCTTCGACCCTGTGATGCTCCGGTTAAGCGGAAGGCTTACGAAGGGCAGAACCTTCTCGGAACAATTTGTCTACATGGTAGATGGGGGGCTGCTCAGTAACTTTCCGCTATGGCTGTTCGATGATGAATCAGGAGCTTTGGGAGCGGGAAGTTCTCGGGTACCCACGGTAGGCTTTCAAATGATCGGCAAGACAGATCCCCAGCCGCACCGCATAACAGGGCCGTTCACCATGCTGCAGGCTATGGTCGAGACGATGCTCACGGCGCATGATGAAAGATATATCGAAGAGGAGAAATTTGTCCGTACCGTAAAAATCCCCAACCTCGGCGTAAGTACCACCCAGTTTGAAATTAGTAAGGTGCAGAGTGATGAACTGTACGCTGCGGGTCTTAAGGCGGGAGAGAAATTTTTCCGGGAATGGAGACCTAATCGCTAGTCACTAATCTGGAAGAAAAAAGGGCATCGCACCGTTCATCAATCGAACGGGGATGCCCTATTTTAGTGGTATTTAGGAAGTTGATCGTCATTTTTCCCTTTGCTGCCTTCAATGACTTGAAATGGATAGCTCTTACGCTTGCCGGCTGTTGAATGGCCCTTGCGCATGCTGGTCACTTTCGCCATTGTCTTCTGGGAAGGTTTAACCTTCACCCTTGATGAGCTGTTACGGGATTTACTGCCTGGCGCTATTTTGTAAGCATAAAATAAAACCACGAGAATGATCAGGGGGAATATCAATCCCCGCAGTGCACCGAGACCACCAACCATTACCTGATACACAAGACCGAATACCGCAAGCAGCACGGCACTCCAAAATATCAAAGCCTGCCTGATCATAGGCCACTCATCCTTTCGCAGGGTCCAAAATACCTCCGGTCACACTTGCTTTCGTGTATCCTTGTGCTTCAATTTCAGCATCCAGCTCCCGCATCCGGTTAAAGGATGCAATGGAGACCTCGACATGCTCGTCTTTAGGTTCTTTAGTGGTGAGCAGTTGGAGCCACAGCCCCGGATATCCCAAATATTTGAGACCTGGAACATTCTTGACCGCATTAGTACCCTTTAGCACCTCAAAAGAAACACCGATGACAAGCGGCAGCAGAATAATACGCTGCATTACACGCTCCCAAAGATTATCCCATGGAACAACGGAATAAATGATAACGCCGAGAATGATGGTTAGCATCATGAAGCTGCTGCCGCACCGGTAATGCAGCCGGCTGTATTTCTGAACATTTTGTACAGTTAGTTCTTCTCCGGCTTCAAACGCGCTGATAACCTTATGCTCAGCACCGTGGTATTGGAATAAACGTTTGACCACAGGAGTCTGCGAAATACCCCAAAGATACACAAGCAGCAAGATCAGCTTAATGCCGCCTTCTACCAGGTTATGCCACACATAACCCTCAAAAGCGCCACCGAACAAGAAATCTTCAACAAAAACAGGGACCAGTGTAAAAATAACTTTGCCGAATATGAAGGATAATATACCCATAACTGCCACGCCGAGAATCATCCCGAGGCTCCAGCCTTCTTCTTTCTTATCCTTGTTCTTCTCCTGTTTCTTGGCCGCTTCTTCCGGTCCAACTTCGTCTTCTGCATAAGCTTCAGCCGAGTAATTCAGATGCTTGGAGCCTTTAGCACTGGAATCTATAATACTGACAAGGCCGCGAAGCAGCGGAATCCTGCGCAGTTTAAGAACCCAGTTCTTATCGCTCTTCGGCACCTCCAAAAATGTGATTTCCTGATTCTTCCGCCGTACGGCTGTTACGTTGATATGCTTGCCGCCAAACATGACGCCTTCTATGACGGCTTGCCCGCCGTAACTTGGAGTTTCCTGGGACAACCAATTCACCTTCCCGCAAATTAATATGTTGTGGATATACTTTTATTGTAACTAATTTCTGCTGACATTACTAGTTGGATCACCTTTTGGTGTACATACTAGGGACATTGGGAAGATTAAAGGAAAACATTCCATGTAAATATGAAAGCGGGGAGATTAGATGAGCACATCCCATCAGCAAAGTTTCGAGCAAACCAATCGTTGGAGCTTCGCGTTGGAGTTGGGTTTTTTTGCAGGATTGATCTGGGGAGGGTTAAGATGGCTGATGTATGCGATGCATTTCACTAAGGTCATTCCGGGCTTTTTGGCAGAGCCCTTCTTCAAGCATAGTTTTCTGGTGTCCCCGGCAGGACAGATTCTTGGATATTTGTTCTTTATTGTCTTTTCAGCACTCGCCTCATTACTGTATGTACTTGTTCTGCGTAAGCTGAAAGGGCCCTGGCCGGGAATGGCTTATGGCGTCATATGGTGGGCTGTCATCTTTCTGGCGGGATCGTGGATGTTCCTGCTTCAGCGGCCTTTTCGGCTCCCCTGGAATTCAGTCGTATGTGAATTTTGCGTCTTTCTTCTGTGGGGACTGTTTATCGGTTACACGGCGGCCATTGAGTATACAGATGAAAGAGTAAGGGAACAGCAGACAAAACTCGCCTGACGGCTTAAAAAAACTTCTCAAGGGCATGCCCCTATGTTAAAATACAATGTGGCTATTTCGAGAGGAGAATGAATATGGGAAACAATCGTGTCTCCAAGCTGCGCGGCGTTCTGCAGGAACATGGACTTGATGCGATGTTAATAACCAGCGGAATCAACCGCCGATATCTCAGTGGATTCACCGGATCGTCCGGATATATCCTTGTAACCGCGGATGATTGCTATTTGCTTACAGACTTCAGGTACATGACCCAGGCAACCAATCAGGCTGCGGGACTTAGCATTGTGGAGCACGGGCCAAAGTTCATCGATACTGTACGGGAACTACTGCCTAAGGGTGGACAAGGCCGTATCGGCTTTGAACAGGATGATGTGACCTTCAGCGCGTATACCGCATATGCCGAAGCACTGAAGCCTGCTGAGCTCGTTGGCGTTTCTAAAGCCGTGGAGAATCTGCGGATGTTTAAGGATGCGGAAGAACTGGTGATTATGGGACGGGCTGCCGATCTGGCTGACGATACCTTCCGCCACATTCTGAACGTGATCAAACCGGGAATGACCGAACGTGATGTTGATCTGGAAATGGAATTTTACATGCGTACCCATGGAGCGACGTCATCTTCTTTTGATACGATCGTAGCTTCCGGCGAACGCTCTGCAATGCCTCACGGTGTAGCGAGCAGTCGGGTAATCCAAGGCAATGAGTTTGTAACCTTCGATTTCGGCGCACTCCTGGACGGGTATTGCTCTGATCTTACCCGGACGATTGCTTTGGGATCACCGGATCCCAAGCTGAAGGAGATTTACGATATTGTGCTGGAGGCTCAGTTGCATGCGCTGGCACATATTAAACCCGGTATGACCGGCCGTGAATGCGACGCCTTGGCGCGTGACATCATTACCCGTTATGGGTATGGGGATCAATTTGGACACAGCACCGGGCATGGCCTAGGTATGGAAGTTCATGAATGGCCGCGGCTGTCCAAGCTCAGTGACGATATTTTGCAGCCTGGTATGGTAGTTACCGTGGAGCCGGGCATTTATTTGCCGGGAATCGGCGGAGTTCGTATAGAAGATGATGTTGTGATTACGGAGAGCGGAATTTCGCTTCTGACTCATTCGTCCAAGGACTATACAGTACTGTAGCTGCTGTTCCATTTATATTTCTCATAATAAGCACAATTTCAATTATTTGTTCAGGAGGGGTTTGTAGTGATTTCAGTTAACGATTTCAAAACAGGATTAACCGTTGAGGTGGACGGAGATATTTTCACCGTTCTTGATTTCCAGCACGTAAAACCAGGTAAAGGGGCAGCGTTTGTCCGCTCCAAGCTGAAGAACCTGCGCAACGGTAACACCGTTGAACGTACCTTCCGTGCAGGCGAAACGATCGGCCGTGCGCTGATCGAGAACCGCGCTGTTCAATATCTGTATGCCAGCGGTTCTGAGCATGCGTTCATGGACAACGAGACTTATGACCAGTTCGAACTGAGTGCGAAGCAGCTCGAGTGGGAACTCAACTTCCTGAAAGAGAACATGACTGTTAATATCATCAGCTATCAGGGTGAAATTCTCGGCATCAACCTGCCAACCAGCGTTGAGCTGAAGGTTGTTGAAACGGAGCCGGGCGTAAAAGGCAACACCGCTCAAGGCGCCACTAAATTCGCGAAAGTAGAAACCGGCTTGAACGTTCAAGTGCCGCTCTTCATTAATGAAGGCGATGTGCTTCTGGTTGATACACGCGAAGGTAAATATATTTCCCGTGCATAGTAAATGAATTTTTATGCAAAGGCCTCCCCGCATCCATAGCGGTGGAGGCTTTTTTGAAATGGTTTGGAAGCGGGACCCATGTTTAGTCTCTTACACGAGTAAGGTGGCTTATTGTTTGGTTTTTTCAGACTTTGAGCCCAAAATTTTTTGTGAAACCATTACCCCCTGCGTCATTTTCGTATATACTGATTGCAGACGGGAAACCGGGTGAGAATAAATATAATATACAGACCGAAGTTAGGAGTGAGAAAGACTTTGTCACTTTATGTCATGAAATTCGGAGGCAGCTCCGTCGGGGACACTCAGCGTATGCAGCGTGTCGCCAAACGCATCGCAGACAAACAGGATGAAGGACACCGCTGCGTTGTGGTTGTATCCGCTATGGGGGATACTACGGATGAATTGATTGATCAGGCCAAGTTGCTGAATGGACAGCCACCAGCCCGGGAAATGGATATGCTGATGACGACGGGAGAACAAATCTCTGTAGCATTGTTATCCATCGCACTTCACGGAATTGGCCGCAATGCCGTTTCGTTTACCGGCTGGCAAGCAGGCTTCCAGACAGACGATAGCCATGGCCGCGCCCGGATTACTGAAATTGTCCCCCGCCGTGTGCTTGAAGCACTGGAGCGTGAGCAAATCGTCATTGTTGCCGGATTTCAAGGCATGTCCTTGGAAGGTGATATTACGACACTTGGACGTGGAGGCTCCGATACGACGGCTGTTGCACTGGCGGCGGCAATCAAAGCGGATGTGTGCGAGATTTACACCGATGTGGACGGCATCTATTCCACGGACCCGCGTATCGTGAAGACGGCACGCAAGCTTGAGACCATTTCTTATGACGAAATGCTGGAGCTCGCCAATCTGGGCGCAGCGGTATTGCATCCCCGCGCCGTAGAGTACGCCAAGCGCCATCAAGTGAAGCTGGTCGTAAGGTCGAGCTTTAACCATAATGAAGGTACTGTAGTGAAGGAGGAAGCCAGCATGGAGCAGGGAGTAATCGTAAGCGGTATTGCATATGACAAAAACGTCGCGAGAATCAGTATTTTGGGAGTTCCGGATGTTCCTGGCGTTCTCGCACAAGTATTCGGACAGCTGGCTGAAGATGAAATTGACGTCGACATCATCGTGCAGAGCGGCGTGCAGAATGACAAAGCAGACTTCTCTTTTACCGTAGGGCTTGGTGATATGGAGCGTGCCAAGGAAGTCATTATGGGTCTTCGTGGAGTGCTTCCTTTCCGTGAAGTTACCTCCGAGGATAACCTGATCAAGATTTCCATCGTTGGTGCGGGAATGGTCAGCCATCCTGGGGTTGCCGCTCAAATGTTCGATGTAATCTCTAAGCAGGGCGTCAGCATCAAGATGGTAAGTACATCGGAAATCAAGGTTTCCTGTGTTGTTGAATCGGGCAATTTGCAAGGGATTATCCAGGCGCTTCATACCGCATATAATCTCGATACTGCAGAGCAGGCATTTGTTGGCGGCCCGCAGGACCGACGTTAATAACCTTCTACAATAAAAGAACAGGGATATCCGAGAGCCGCAGAGGCTTCCCAGATATCCCTGTTTTTTTTGTAAATGACGCTAACTTTGTCTTCTAAACCGGCCTACAATTTCCACGGTCTCCAGAACATTAACAAATGATTTCGGATCGGTTTCAATAATAGTCTTTCGCAGCTCGGCCAGCTCATAGCGGGTCGTAACCGTCATCAGCATCGTATTGCCCTCATGGCTGTAACCTCCCTCGGCATTCACTACAGTTACACCGTGGGGCAGCAGCTTCAGCCGGCTCAGCATGCGGTCCCGTTCTTTGGTTACGATGAAGCAGGTCAGCTTCACATGACGGATGTGGATGAGATCCACGACCCGGCTTTTGACGAAAATACACAACATCGCATACAGGGCGGAATCCCAGCTTTTGAAGAAACCCAGGCTCAGGATAACCAGACCGTCCATGACGAACAGGACCGTGCCCATTGGAATATCTCTTTTGCGAGTAATGATGGACCCCAGAATATCGAATCCCCCGGAAGAACCGCCAGCCCGCAGTGAGAAGCCCACGCCTCCAGCAATGATCACCCCGCCGAAAATACTAGCCAGAATGGGATCCTTGGTCACCTGATGTAATGGAATTACGTTCAGAAACCAGGTAGTAGAGGCTACGGACAGCATGCTTAGGCAGATGTATTTCTTCCCCACGGCAATAAAGCCCCATATAAGAATCGGAAGGTTAATCCCGAAATAAAACAATGAAATATACTTGGGGTTGGTCACATAACCAATGATTGAAGCTGTACCAGCTACCCCTCCGCTTAACAGTTGATGAGGAATCAGGAACAAACGCAGACCGCTGGCGAGGAGAAGGGCGGATAGAATAATGGTGGCTACTTCCCTTACCTGCCTCATGATTGTCCCGTTTGCCACGGCCACCCCGTAATTTCGAATATGCATAACTCACAATCCCCTTTTTCTTGTGTTTTAAGAACAACACATCTATAGGTTTCTTTAAAAATAAATTTATCATACCGATGATATTTTTTTATTGGGGTGATCACTATGATTTCTTTCACACCTCTTTGCCCTGAGCCTCGGTAACTCTTTCCGACTAAACCAGGCCAGTCCTGCATATCCATGGATAACAGCGGAAATATTGCCGCGAATAAAAAAATGGAAGGAATACCGAAAGGAGTGTCCGATTTGGACAAGTATGTGAGTTGGATGGCGATCCTCCGGCTGTTCTCAGGAAGTGCTGAAATAACAGCTGCCCTTATTATGCTCCGGTTAAACCAAGTAGATAAGGCACTCGTTGTGAATTCAACGCTGGCTCTAGTGGGTCCTACGGTTCTGATTCTCACAACAGCCGTGGGACTGACCGGAATGGCACAACAGCTGTCATGGGGCAAGTTAGGATGGATCGGCTGCGGTGTTGCGTGTCTCTTAATCGGCATCTTGAAAAAATGATAGATTACAGGGCATAAAAGACACGTACAAGCATAAATATGGAATAAAGCAATTGAAGTAGAGGACAACTTGGGGGTACACGGTATGAGTAATGACTGGCTTCTGCTGTTTCCTGAAAAGATCAGAGTGCTCCTGCGGGGGCTTCCCATGCCTTTGCTGATGAAGGTCGAGGAGATTCGTGTCCGGGAAGGCCGTCCTCTCGAAATTAACTACGCGGGAAAATACCATTTTCTCAGTGTGAATGGACAGCTAACCCTGAATACGGACGAGGCGTACAAGCCAGACCGTGAAGACAGCCACCGGCTGCTGGATCTGATCAGTAACCATTCCCTGTATACGATGGAAGAGGAGCTGCGCAAAGGCTTTATTACCCTTCCCGGCGGCCATCGCGTCGGACTGGCAGGGCGGACTGTCCTCAGCGGCGGCGGAGTCGAGCATTTAAGGGATATCACCGGCTTCAATGTCCGGATTGCCCGCGAGATCCACGGCGCAGCAGATGGCATTCTGCCTTATCTTCTGGATAAAACCCGGCAGCGGATCATGCACACCCTAATCCTGTCGCCGCCGCAGCACGGCAAGACAACCCTGCTCCGTGACCTTGCGAGACAAATCTCTACGGGAACGCTGGGGATACAGAGCACGCGACGGCCGGGGCTGAAGGTCGGGATTGTGGATGAACGCTCGGAAATCGCCGGCAGCAGACGGGGAATTCCCGCATTTGATGTCGGGCCGCGCACAGACATTCTGGACGGCTGCCCGAAAGCCGAAGGGATGATGATGATGATCCGTTCCCTGTCTCCTGACGTACTGGTGGCAGATGAAATTGGGCGCCCGGAGGATGCCGAAGCTGTAACGGAAGCGCTGCATGCCGGGATTTCAGTACTGGCTACTGCTCATGGGAAGGAAGTGTCCGAGCTGGCCCGCAGACCCGGACTTAGCGGACTGCTGGAACACCGGATGTTTGAAAGATATGTAATCCTGCATAGATCGGAAGAAGGGCTTGTATACCGGGTGCTGGACAACCAGAACCGCAGACTGGCTGCTTCTCCGGAAGAAACGGCAGGAGGTGGTGCCTATGCTTAAACTGTTCGGAGCGGTACTGATCATCGCAGCAGGAACACTGGCAGGTTTCAAAAAGGCCCGGCAGTATGCCGACCGGCCGCAGCAGATACGCGGGCTAATCGCCGCTCTGCATCGGCTGGAGACTGAAATTATGTACGGATTCACGCCGCTCCCGGAAGCGCTTCGGCGGATAGGTATCCAGTCCAGAGGGCCGGTGCAGTGGTTCTTCACCGCTGCTGCCGATGAGATGAGCCCGCCCCATGACAGAAGCGCCCAGGACGCGATACGACGGGCTATGGAGACCCATTGGGAGAGTACGGCGATGAAAGCCCCGGAGAAGGAGATTCTGCGGCAACTGAGCTGTACGCTGGGGACAAGTGACAGATCCAATCAGACCAACCATATCGCGATGGCTTTGCAGCAATTGAAGCAGGAAGAAATCGTCGCCCGGGAGGATCAGGGCAAATACGAAAAAATGAGCAAAAGCCTGGGGCTGCTGCTTGGAGCATTGATTGTCATTTTGATCTTTTAGCGAGGTGCCAGGAATGAATATTGAGGTCAATGCAATCTTTCAGATTGCCGGCATCGGAATAATCATCGCCATGATTCATACGGTGCTCAAACAGATGGGAAAAGAAGACATCGCCCACTGGGTGACCATCGTCGGATTTATCGTCGTGCTGTTCATGGTGATCCGGATGCTGGATGGACTGCTGCAGGAAATCAAATCCATCTTTTTGTTTCAATAGGCGGCGCCATGGAAATCATCCAGATTGTCGGAATCGGACTGATGTCCACGATATTGATTCTTATTTTAAAAGAGCAAAAGCCTTTGTTCGCTTTTCTGCTCGCTACGGCTACAGGCATTATGATTTTTCTGTTCCTGATCGGTAAGATCGGGATGATCCTCGGAACGCTGGAGCGTGTAGCAGAATCCTCGGGGATGGAAATGGTGTATCTGAAGACCGTATTCAAGATTATCGGAATTTCTTACATTGCAGAATTCGGAGCGCAGATTGTCAAGGATGCGGGTCAGGAATCGATTGCTTCCAAGATCGAACTGGCTGGCAAAGTGTTGATTATGGTGCTGGCCGTTCCAATTATCAGCATTATTATCGAAACAGTGATGAAGCTGCTGCCGGCATAACGGCTGCGGAAATCCGGGAGACAGGAGGAGATCACATGCAGGCCAGGACCATATTTCGTCCTCCGAAAATAATTATGTTTCTCCTTCTGCTGTTTGGCATCTGCTGCCTTTATGGGAGCACAGCTTTTGCTTCCGGCACTTCGGGCGGCACCTCCACCGGATCTCCTGTAGACGGATGGGTTAAAGGACAGATCGAAGAGCTGCCGACAGACGGGGTCGAAAAATACTGGGATCAGCTGATGAAGGATTACGGAGGCTTTTTTCCGGACGGGGCTACACCCTCTCTAATGGATATGCTCTTGCCGGGTGATGACGGGCTCAGTATGCAGAGCGTACTATCCGGACTGGGTTCCTATATGTGGCACGAGGTGCTTTATAACGGCAAGCTGCTGGTCACGATTGTAATGATCAGCGTGCTCAGCATGATTCTGGAGACGCTGCAGACGGCTTTTGAGAAGAAAACCGTCAGTAAAATCGCCTATACCATCTGCTACATGGTCGTGCTTGTCATAGCGGTGAACAGCTTCAATATCGCCATGGGTTATGCGAAGGATGCCATTGACCGGATGATCGATTTCATGATGGCCATGATTCCGCTGCTCTTCGCGCTCCTCGCTTCCATGGGCAACATTGTGACGGTCTCTGTGACCCATCCCTTGATCGTATTCATGATTCATACCGTTGGCAATATGATTCACAAAGTGGTCTTCCCGCTGCTATTCTTCTCGGCAGTGCTTCACCTCGTAAGCTCCTTGTCGGATAAATACAAGCTGACTCATCTGGCCAATCTTTTGCGGAATATCGGAGCAGGGCTGCTGGGAGTACTGCTGACTGTGTTTCTCGGTGTTATTTCGGTGAGAGGCATAACGAGCTCGGTTACTGACGGAATCACGATCCGGGCTGCCAAGTATATTACAGGCAATTTTGTACCGGTTATCGGTAAAATGTTCGCGGATGCTACAGATACCGTAATCTCCGCTTCACTTCTAGTGAAGAATGCGATCGGACTTTCGGGCGTCATCATTATTTTATTCCTCTGCGCGTTTCCGGCAATCAAAATACTGGTGCTCGCGCTTATCTATAATCTGGCCGCTGCTGTCATGCAGCCTTTGGGTGAGACACCGATTGTAACCTGCCTGCAGACCATCGGCAAAAGCATGATTTATGTATTCGCCGCCTTGGCTGCAGTCTCCCTGATGTTTTTTATGGCGGTCACAATCATGCTCACGGCAGGAAACGTCACTGTCATGATGAGGTGAGAACATGAAGTAAGGAGGATGACCCTATGGCCTGGCTTGGGGGTTGGCTCAGAGAGATAATTCTGGTGGTGCTGCTGGCTTCGTTCGTCGAGATGCTCCTCCCCAGCAAGTCGATGGAGCGGTACGCTCGGCTGGTGCTGAGCTTGCTTGTCCTACTCACCATGCTGGGCCCGATCATTTCCCTTCTGAAAGGAGATGCTGTGTCCGAACTAAGCCTGGCTATGGCACAGCAGAACGAACAAGGAGGGATCTTTGCCGGACCGGGACAAGAGAGTGATTCTCTGGAGAAAATTCTGGCGGATGGACTGAAGATGGCAGAAGGTCGGCAGAAAGAAAGCTTGAAGCTGGCGGCCGGTGAGATAGCGGTTCAAATGAAGGATCAGATTACATCCGAAACCGGAGTACAAGGAGTCCAGGTTACTGTAAAACTGGTGATGCGGGAATCGGACAATTCCGGTGGAGAAGATCAGCCTGCCATTTCATCGGTAGACGTTACCATGTCTGAGACGACGGATACTGCACAATCCGGAGCAAATGATGAGTCCTCAGAAGCTATAGCCATAACTCCGGTCGAACCCATTAAGGTCAGCATCCATGAGAAAGAATCAGGAAGCTTGGAAACTACCCAAACTGCTGGAGAAGCGCCTGCGCACACAGCAAGTGGTCCTTCAGCCGAAGTTGAAGCCGCTGCACAGGAACAGGTGAATACGATTAAGAAACTGCTCGTGCAGAAGTGGGGGCTTGCGCCGGACATCATCGAGGTGACACCAAGCATCGGCGGAACATCCAAACTCTAATATATGGCAGGAAAACGGAATTCTAAAGGAGGGTCATTCACGTGGGCAATTGGCTGAAAAAGCTGGAGCAGTGGGCAGGAGGCGGCGGTTCCGGCAATCCGAAGCGAAGCCATACCTTCCGGTGGCTGATTATTTTGGGCTTGCTGGGAGCCGCCATCATGCTGTTTAATTCCTTCGTCAACGTCAAGAAGCTGGACAGCGAGAATACGGGGCGGGAACCGCCGCTGGACCAAACCTCACAGGTGGTGATGCAGCCGGAACTTTCTGGAAGCAATCCGTTTGAGAGCATCGAGCTGGCGTTGGAGAACAGGACTAAGGAGATATTGGAGAAAATCGTCGGTGTCGGAACGGTAGATATCATGGTGACGGTCGAATCTACAGAAGAAATCGTAGTCCAGCGCAACTTGAATGATACCCAGCAGCTCAGTGAAGAAAGTGACGCTAGTGGTGGTAAACGCCACACCACCCAATACACAAGAGACGGTGAGATCGTTACCTATACTCAATCCGGCGATGAGACACCGATTATTACCAAACGGATTAAGCCACAGGTGCGAGGGGTGCTGGTGGTCGCCAAAGGTGCAGAAAATAAAGTAGTGCGGGGTTTGATCGAGCAGGCGGTGGAGAAGGGGCTAAATGTTCCGATATACCGTATCTCAGTCGTTCCACACAAGCAGGAATAGAATGATTCCCGGAACCCGGGAGAACGGCTTGGCCGTCAATTAAAGGAGGAATAGTAATGAACGGTAAAAGACAAACGATTTGGTTAGTTTCGATGCTCAGTTTAATGGTAGTATTATCGGCTTATTATCTTTTTACTGAGGATTCCGGAGCATCGATACCCAAAGAAACTGCAGGTAGCATTCAGGTAGAGAATGGTGTAAAAGATGCAGCTAACAACGACATTCCTTCTGTGGGAGACGAAGGTGTGGTCGTAAATGAAGTGGTGACAGACGGGACTGTAACGGACACCGCAGTTATCGAGGATACAGGCAGTGCCAACTCCGTAGATACCGCTTCAGCCCAGAATCCAGACGATAAGACCCTTGCGGATGATCAGGCAGCGGCAACCACTGAAAGCCCGGACAAATCCACGAAGGCTACTGACAAGAAGGATACAGCAAAAGCTACTGATAAAGAAGAAACTGCTCCGGTAACGGCTGATAAAGAAACAGTTAAAGATGATGCCGCTATTCTGGACGAAGTAGCCTCCCAAAGCGTATCGGCAAGCAGCATGTTCAACAACTACCTGTACGAACGGGAGCAAAAAAATATCAAGAATCAAAACGATCTCACAGTACAAATTAATGATATGAGCAAAACACCAGCAGAAACAGCAGCCGCCATGGAACAGCTTAATCAGCTTCAGGATAAAGAATCCAAAATTAACGGAATCGAAGAACAATTGCAGCAGAAGTTCGGCTATGGTGAAGCCATTGTTAAAGAAGAAGCAGGCAATGCCTATAAAGTTATCGTACTCAGTGACAAGCTGGATGCGAAGCAGGCTGTGGGCATCGTAGATCTGGTTATGAAAGAGCTGAGTGTTACCCAGGATAAAGTCAGTGTTCAATACGTATCCGAGTAATAGGACAGAACGAACAGAAAAATATAGTGGAATTTGGCTAAAGAGCTCGGGTTTCCCCGGGCTCTTTCCATTTCTAGCGTTTATGATATAATACATAAAGTTATCCGCGAAGAAGAGTGGCTTCGAGAGAAAGTTGAAGGAGTGAACTTAAAGTATGTTCAAGTTAAGCGAAATTAAGGAATTGATTAAATTGCTGGACCAAACATCCTCCGTACACGAGCTGGAGATTGAAAGCGAAGGTATGAAGCTGGCTATCCGTAAACCGGACCGCCATGAAAGCGATGGTTCTGCTGCTTCGGTTACTCCATATGCCTATCCCATGACGGCCGCGCATCAGCCTTTGAGCCCACAACAAGTTATTTTGCCGGCGAACGAGGTACAGGCAGCGCCGCAGACCCCTGCACCATCTGCAGAAGGCAACTTACATAAGATTGTATCTCCAATGGTTGGCACGTTCTACAGTGCGGCTTCTCCGGAGCTGCCATCCTTTGTCAGCGTAGGGGACCGTGTACATGAGAAATCCACAGTGTGTATCATTGAAGCGATGAAGCTTATGAATGAGCTGGAAGCCGAAATCAAAGGCGAGATCGTTTCCGTTCTGGCTGAGAATGGACAGCTTGTGGAATATGGGCAGCCATTATTCCTGGTGAAACCGGAATAGCGACAAGCAACGTTTAAACTTTTGGGAGGAAAAGCATGAACATTCAAAAAGTGCTGATCGCCAACCGCGGCGAAATTGCGGTCCGGATTATCAGGGCCTGCCGTGAGCTGGGCATTTCCACAGTAGCCGTGTATTCGGAGCCTGACCGGGATTCCTTGCATGTCCGGCTGGCAGATGAGGCTTACTGCATTGGTCCGACATTAGCGAAAGATAGTTATCTCAACTTTACTAATATTATGAGCGTCGCTACCCTGACGGAATGCGATGCTATACATCCAGGGTATGGTTTTTTGGCTGAAAATGCCGATTTCGCAGAAATTTGCGAGTCCTGTAATATTATTTTCATCGGGCCTTCACCGGATGCCATTACCCGCATGGGTGATAAAGCGGTAGCGAAGGATACCATGAAGCTGGCCGGAGTTCCTGTTATTCCGGGATCAGACGGAATTGTTGGAGATGTGGAAGAAGCGGTCATGCTTGGCCGTGAAATTGGTTATCCCATAATCGTCAAGGCAACAGCCGGAGGCGGGGGTAAAGGTATCCGTATCGCCGAGGATGAAGAATCGCTTGTGAAACAGATTACTGCCGCACAGCAGGAAGCCCAGAAAGCATTCGGCAATGCCGGAGTCTATCTGGAGAAATTCCTTACCGGTATGAAACATGTTGAGATTCAGATCATTGCCGACAAACATGGCAATGTCGTCCACCTGGGCGAGCGTGACTGCTCTGTGCAGCGCCGTCGCCAGAAACTGGTGGAAGAAGCACCTTGTCCTGTACTGACACCGGATATTCGTGAAGCTATGGGCGATGCCGCCATACGCGCAGCGCTGGCTGTGAATTATTCGGGCGCGGGTACTCTGGAGTTTCTGCTTGGACCGGACGGTAAGTTTTATTTCATGGAGATGAATACCCGCATTCAGGTAGAGCACCCGGTAACGGAAATGGTAACAGGTGTTGACCTGATTAAGGAAATGATCTCGGTCGCGGAAGGTAATCCGCTGTCCTTTACACAAGATGATATCGTGATTAAAGGCTGGTCCATGGAATGCCGGATTAACGCTGAAGACCCGGAACGGGGCTTTTTGCCTTCACCAGGCAAAATCAACTTCTATCTTCCGCCAGGAGGTCTTGGTGTGAGGGTCGACAGTGCAGCATACCCCGGTTATACGATTTCACCATATTACGACTCCATGATCGCTAAGCTGATTGTCTGGGCACCAACACGCCAGGAAGCCATTGCCAAGATGAAACGCGCATTAGCCGAATTTGCTGTGGAAGGGATTCATACAACCATCCCGTTCCACCAGAAATTGCTTGAGCATCCGGTGTTCCTGGACGGGGATTTTGATATTAAATTCCTTGAAGAGTACGAAATTTAAGTGCTGCTTACTTTGTTTGTCATAAAGTACAGCAAATGATATAGTATGTTTAATAAGAGACGTGCTCTCGCTGCTTGATAATCATAACAACTTTTTGTTGAAGGGTGTGGGGTCCAAGATGAGTACATTGCCGACGGAATACGAACGGACGGAAATCGGTGAAATTCAGATCGCTCCAGAAGTGATCGAAATTATTGCTGGGCTGGCGACTGTTGAGGTTAAGGGTGTAGCCGGTATGAGCGGTGGATTCGCCGGAGGAATTGTCGAGCTTCTGGGACGGAAGAACCTTTCCAAGGGAGTTAAGGTTGAAGTAGGCCAACGCGAAGCTGCGGTTGATGTCTCCGTTATTATTGAATACGGAAACCGTCTGCCGGAGGTAGCTGCAGAAATCCAACGCAACGTCAAACGCTCCATCGAGACGATGACAGGACTTACTGTGGTGGAAGTGAACGTACACATCCATGATGTGCAGTTCAGAAACGCGGAAAAAGCCGATGAAAGTGATGCCTTCCTTCGCGTGAAATAACAACCCCTAAGGAATACCAAACCCCCGACATCAAAGTCGAGGGTTTACTCTAATTTAAGGAGGCCTTCGAGACTCGTGGCCAAAATTTTGGACAGACTTTTGCTGTTTATCTACAGCCTGAGTATTGGAATACTCTCTGTTATAGCCATCCTCCTGTTAAGTGGTGTGATTCCTGAGGATTTGGAAATCGAGAATGGACCCGCCGTTTATATTGCTGCTATTGTTACTGCCGTTATTTTATTTCTGCTTAGCATCCGTTTCTTCTATATTTCCCTGCGCCGCGACCGGGCTTCAATGCCATCGGTGGATCAGCGTACGGAGTATGGAGACATTCAAATATCCATGGAAACGATTGAGAATCTCAGTTTGAAAGCTGCTGGCAAGGTTAAAGGGATCAGGGATTTGAAGTCCCGTATCCGCGTCTCGCAGGCTGGACTTGAAATCATGATCCGCGCTGTTGTAGACGGGGAGCATTCCCTGCCGCTGCTGACCACAGAGGTACAACGCCAGGTGCATGATTTTGTGCAGGAAACGACCGGGATTCCGGTGGCTGACGTATCGGTATATATTGCCAATCTTACCCAGTCTCCAAGTTTTAAAAGTCGAGTGGAATAGAGGTGAATTTCCCAGATGTACTGGAAAGATGTATGGGGAAGTCACGGAGGCAGAATTGCCGGAGTGGCCTTTGGAATCCTTCTCGGATTGATTTACTTGTTTAGCGGTTTTTGGGATATGCTGTTCTTTGCACTGGTAGTGTTCATCGGATATACGTTCGGCAAAAGGAAAGATAATGCGCAAGCCCCTCTTTTCCAATGGGAAGATTGGGTTCAGCGGTTGTCAGGCCGGTGGCGTCCGTTTAAATGAACCGCGATAGCTTTTCTTCCGGAGCAGGATTTCTGTGTTGTATTTTTTTGATGCCCTGGAAGAAAAGATCGCGGTTTTTTTTGAAATATAAGAAATATTAAGAAGGTCGACTTCGATCTAATTTGTAGGAGGAAATGATGAAAAGACGGATAGCAAGGGAAATTATTGTGCAGAGCCTGTATCAAATGGAAATGAATGAAGTGGAGAGCGCAGATGCGGTGGAAACGTTGCTAGAAGAGGCTTCAGACCAGAACGAAACAGAACAGGTGATTACGGACGAAACCCAACTGAAGGAATACGTTGTTGCACATGTGAACGGAATCTGGGAGCACAAGGTTGCGATCGACGATATTCTGGAGCATTACTTGAAAGGATGGCAGATGAGCCGTCTGTCGCGGGTAGACCGCCAGATTCTGCGCCTTGCCACTTACGAGATGATTTTTTCGGCCGGTGATGTGCCTGCGAAGGTTGCAGTCAACGAAGCCATTGACCTGGCTAAGCATTTTGGAACCGAGGATTCCGGTAAATTCGTGAACGGTGTACTAGGAAAAATGATCCAGGAGCTGGACACGATCAAGGAGAGTCATTCATAATAGTAAAAAATTAAAATATAAGTTGAGTTGAGATAAAGGTATAGCCTTGAGGAAGTGGAGGAGGGGAATTTTGGAGCTGTAGGAGCGGCAGCGACCGCCCGAAAGCTTTCCGTAGGAAAGCTCGCATCGGAAGCATTAGCTGTCTCATGATTTCATCCGCGATAAGCGGATTAATTCAAGAAATCAGGAGACAACAGCGGCCGGAAGTCCAAACATTCACCGGAGCCACGACCATCTAGGCAATTAGAATCAAGCTCAACTTATATAGACACACAAAGGGGAGAGGTCTGTCATGACAGCAGCAATCATCAGCGGTAAACAAGTATCGGATGAAATTCGTATCGGCATTGCCCGGGAGGTTGCACAGCTTGCAGAGCGAGGAGAGCAGCCCGGCCTTGCTGTAGTTCTGGTTGGAGAAGACCCTGCATCACAGGTGTATGTGCGTAATAAGGAGAAGTCCTGCATTAGTCTGGGCTTCCATTCCGAGGTGCACAGGCTGTCTGCTTCCACTTCTCAGGAAGAACTGCTGGCCATGATCGATGATTTGAACAGCCGTCATGAAATTGACGGCATCCTTGTGCAGCTCCCACTGCCTAAGCATATTGACGAGAAGGCCGTTATAAACGCCATTGCGGTGGAGAAGGATGTAGACGGCTTCCATCCGGTGAATGTCGGCAATCTGGTTATAGGCGATGACAGTCTGCTTCCCTGCACCCCTGCGGGTGTGATCGAATTAATTAAACGGACCGGAACGGAAATTTCCGGTAAGCACGCTGTGGTTATCGGCCGCAGTAATATCGTCGGCAAACCAGTATCCCTTCTGCTACAGCGGGAGAATGCAACTGTAACGATGTGTCATTCCCGAACAGCCAACATGGCAGAGCTCTGCCTTCAAGCGGATATCCTGGTCGTAGCGATTGGACGGGCTAACTTTATTGATGCCTCTTATGTGAAACCGGGAGCCATCGTGATTGATGTCGGTATGAACCGTCTCGATAGCGGCAAACTTGCCGGTGATGTAGATTACGAAAGTGCTATGGAAGTCGCAGGATTTATTACGCCAGTACCGGGCGGAGTAGGGCCGATGACCATTACCATGCTCATGAGTAATACACTGATCGCAGCCAAGCGCCGCCGTGGACTGGAATAGGTAGAGCCGATGCGCGCGGAGAAACAGGTATATTCCATCAAAGAACTTAACCGCTATATCCGCATGAAGCTGGATTCGGATGTCTTATTGTCCGATGTATGGATTCGCGGTGAAATCTCTAATTTCACACACCACGGCAGCGGACATATGTATTTCACGTTGAAGGATGAGAGCAGCCGCATTAAGGCGATTATGTTCACATCCCACAATCAGCGGCTGCCTTTTGTGCCGAAGGAAGGCGCAAGGGTAATTGCGAGAGGGAATGTAACGGTATATGAACGG
This sequence comes from Paenibacillus oryziterrae, assembly GCF_042610485.1. Classification (NCBI taxonomy): domain Bacteria; kingdom Bacillati; phylum Bacillota; class Bacilli; order Caryophanales; family Paenibacillaceae; genus Paenibacillus; species Paenibacillus oryziterrae. The sequence goes on from NZ_JBGJZO010000003.1 coordinate 27,141, forward strand.
GACGGGCAGTACCAGTTCTATGCCACCCATATGCAGCCGGACGGGATCGGCAGTCTTTATCTGGCTTATGAGCAGCTGAAGAGCAAGCTGGAGCAGGAGGGTCTGTTCGCAGAGAGCCGAAAACGTCCACTGCCTCGCTTCCCCCGTTCGATTGGTGTCATAACGTCTCCTACGGGAGCGGCCGTAAGGGATATAATGATTACGCTTCAGCGGCGTTTTCCTCAGGTAGCCATTCTGCTCTATCCCGTGGTGGTTCAAGGGACTGGAGCAGCTGCTTCCATCGTAAAGGCGATTAAGGCCATGAACAACCTGGGTGAAGCTGATGTGCTGATTGTAGGCCGCGGCGGCGGTTCCCTTGAGGAGTTATGGGCGTTCAATGAGGAACCTGTGGCACGTGCCATTGCGGAGTCCAGAATTCCGGTCATTTCGGCCGTGGGCCACGAGACGGATTTCACAATTGCCGATTTTGTTGCCGACCTTCGTGCGGCAACACCTACTGCAGCAGCTGAGCTGGCTGTTCCGCATGCTGCGGAGCTATCAGCTCAGTTGCAGCAGTTAAAGGGCCGGCTGCGCCAGGCCCTGTCCCGTCGCGCCCAGCATGGGCGTCAGCGGCTGTCTGCGCTGGAGCGGTCTCCGGTGCTGGTGAACCCGCGCCGGTACCTGCTGCAGCATGCCCAGAGACTGGACATGCTGCAGCGGCGGCTTAGCGCCGCAAGCCTCGCGCGGCTCAGCCGGGCGCGTGAGCGCCAGGCCGTGCTGCATCACACCCTTCAGCGGTTTACACCGCGTGAGGGTGTCATCGCCGCACGCCGCCGCAGCGAGAGCCTGCACCGCGAGCTGCTAAATGCCATGCAGATGCGCTTGCAAGAGAAGATATCCCGCCTAGTGACGGAGATGCGCCAGTTGGATGCGCTTAGCCCACTTAAAGTAATGTCGAGAGGCTACAGCCTCGTTTATGATGAGAAAGAAGAGCATCTTGTTAAATCACTGAATGATGTTCAGATCGGTGATCTTATTGTAGTCAAGCTTAATGAAGGACAGCTCGACTGCCAGATCTATGGAATGAAGGAGGAGGGCGAAGACAATGTCAAAGAAAGTAGAACTTGATTTTGAGGGAGCCATGAACCAGCTCGAGGAAATCGTACGTGAGCTGGAGCACGGTGATGTGCCTCTGGAGAAAGCCATTGATTTGTTTCAGCAGGGTATGAAGCTGTCACAGCTGTGCGGAAGCAAGCTGGAGCAGGTAGAGCGCAAGATTGAGATGATTACTGCTGAAGATGGTGAGCTTCGGAAGAAACCGTTCGGTGCCAAGCTGGAAGGGGATACCGATGAGCCGTTCTGATCATGAGCTTCAAAGCGGCCCTGCGGACGGAATGCTCCGTGTGCCGCTGGAGCAATATATTACAGAGGTAAGCACAGTAGTCGCTGAGAAGCTGCAGAACCTGTTTCCGGACAAGTGGGAGGTGCCTCAGAGCCTGCGGGAGTCCATGAAGTACTCGCTTATGGCCGGAGGGAAACGGATGAGGCCCCTTCTCGTCATCGCAGCTTGTGAAGCACTTGGCGGACAGCGTGAGGCAGCTCTTCCCGTGGCCTGTGCCATTGAAATGGTACATACCTATTCTTTGATTCATGATGATCTGCCGGCCATGGATAATGATGACTATCGCAGGGGCAAGCTGACAAATCACAAAGTATTTGGAGAAGCTGCGGCAATTCTTGCGGGAGATGCACTTTTAACCCATGCCTTCTACAGTGTGGTCCAGACTTCACGTCAATACGGTATTCCTGCGGAATGCGTCCTGTCTATCGTTGAAGATCTGGCCGAGATGGCTGGTCCCAGAGGAATGGTAGGCGGGCAGGTAGCGGATATGGAAGGTGAGCAGGGGCTGACTGCCCTGGAGCAGCTTCGTTATATTCACCTGCACAAGACGGGTGACCTGATCGTGTTCTCTCTGCTGGCAGGTGGCAGGATCGCCGGAGCGAGCGTGGAGCAGCTGGAGGCGCTGAGAATTTTTGGAACCCAAATTGGATTGGCTTTTCAAATTCAGGATGATATTCTTGATCTTGTGGGCGACGAACAGAAGCTTGGCAAAAAAACAGGCAGTGACCTCGTTCAACAGAAAGTGACTTATCCATATTTTATCGGACTGGAAGCTTCCAGGCAGGAAGTCGAGCGACTAACACAGATTGCCGTAAGTGCAGTTAGGGATGGCGGCTTCCAAGACAGCTCGCGTCTTCTGGAGATCGCCGATTACCTGATGATGCGTGATCATTAAACCCGGTAGTGGGTTACAAGTTCAATCACCCGAAACACTTTAATAGATCGTTTCAGGAGCGGCTGTATTTCGACAGCCGTTTCGTTTGTGTTATAATGGTTTTTATATTCAGTAATCTGTCGAATAATTATTCTATAACATCTAGGAAAGCGGGGAAACCACGTGCTGCTTCCACAAATAAATGACCCTAAGCAACTAAAATCATTGTCGGTCGAAGAACTGACTACTCTAGCGGAGGAGATTCGCCGGTTTTTGATTGAGAAGCTGTCTGTGACTGGAGGGCATCTGGCATCTAACCTTGGAGTAGTGGAGCTCACGCTGGCCTTGCATTACTGCTATGACAGTCCACGGGATAAAATGATATATGACGTAGGCCATCAGGCATACGTCCACAAGATTCTGACCGGACGGATGGACCGTTTCGATTCTCTTCGCAAACAAGGCGGCCTCTGCGGATTTGTAAAACGTACTGAAAGTGAACATGATGTCTGGGAAGCCGGACATAGCAGTACTTCGCTTTCAGCGGCCATGGGAATGGCAATGGCCCGTGATTTGAAAGGCGAAGACAACAAGGTCATCGCCGTGATCGGTGATGGCGCTCTTACGGGCGGAATGGCTTTTGAAGCGCTAAATCATATCGGTCACGAGAAACGCAAGCTGATGGTTATCCTGAATGATAATGAGATGTCCATAGCACCCAATGTAGGAGCCATGCATAACTATCTCAGTAAAATTCGTTCAGACCGTCATTATTTGCGTGCTAAAGATGAAGTTGAGGGACTGATCCGGAAGATTCCGGCGATCGGAGGCCGATTGGCCAAGACCGCTGAACGGGTGAAGGACAGTCTTAAATATATGATGGTGCCGGGAGTGCTTTTTGAAGAGCTGGGTTTTACATATCTTGGGCCTGTTGACGGGCATGATCTTCAAAAGGTTATCGATACCTTCCACCAGGCGGATAATGTGGCGGGTCCTGTACTCGTTCATGTGCTTACAACCAAAGGTAAGGGCTATCAGCCGGCAGAAGCGGATTCGTACAAATGGCATGGTATTACACCTTATAAAATTGAATCCGGACAGGTGCTTAAAGCGGTCGGCAATCCGATGTATACGGAAGTGTTCGGCCAGACTTTGATCGAGCTTGGACGAGAAGATAAAAGAATCGTTGCTGTAACACCGGCAATGCCGGGCGGTTCCGGTCTGTTCCCGTTCGCTAAGGAATTCCCGGATCGGATGATTGATGTAGGGATTGCTGAGCAGCATGCGGCCACACTGTGCGCGGCACTTGCGATGGAAGGAATGAAACCGGTCTATGCTGTGTATTCAACCTTTATGCAACGTGCCTATGATCAGATCGTCCATGATATATGCCGCCATAACGCAAATGTAATGTTCGCCATTGACCGAGCTGGTTTTGTCGGTGCGGATGGAGAGACACATCAAGGTGTATATGATATCGCTTTTATGCGCCATATTCCTAATATCGTACTGATGATGCCTAAAGACGAGAATGAACTGCGTCATATGATGAAGACGGCGCTTGATTACAATGACGGTCCGATTGCTTACCGCTATCCACGGATCAATGGCACCGGGGTCGCTCTCGATCAAGAGCTTCGCAGTCTGCCTATCGGCTCGTGGGAGCAGCTTCGCGCGGGTGATGAATATGCTATTGTAGCCTGTGGCTCGATGGTTCAACTGGCGGAGGAAGCAGCTGAGGTTCTGAAACGAGAAGGTATTCAGGTCGGTGTAGTCAATGCACGGTTCCTGAAACCAATGGACAATACCATGCTGCTTGATCTGGCTCATGCCGGAACCAGTATGATTGTTCTTGAAGAGGCTAGTCAAGCCGGAAGCCTCGGCAGCGCTGTGCTGGAGTTCTATGCAGAACATGAACTGTATGACACAAGAGTACATCTTATGGGGGTTCCGGATGTTTTTGTGGAGCATGGATCGATTAAAGAACAACGTCAAGAGTCGGGTCTGACGCTGGAAGCGATATGCTCGCAGATCAAGGCTATGAAGTCATTAAGCTCATTCACATACGGCAAGACTACGACCTCCTCCTAAGAGCAGCGGAGGCAGTACTAAGCGGGACTTTATTCAACATTCAGGAGATGACCATGGAACACCGTAAAGAACGGATTGATGTATTGCTCGTAGAGCAGGGATATTATGAAAGCCGGGAGAAAGCTAAGGCTGCCATTATGGCGGGTTTGGTCCTGGCTGACGAAGAGCGGATCGAGAAAGCGGGTATGAAGGTGCCGCGCAGCTCAGTGCTGAAGGTTAAAGGGTCAGTGCATCCGTATGTCAGCCGGGGTGGACTGAAGCTGGAGAAGGCGCTGCGCCATTTCGGCATTGACCTTACTGGCAGGAACATGCTGGATATCGGTGCCTCAACCGGAGGGTTTACGGATTGTGCGCTCCAGAACGGAATTAATTATGTATATGCGATTGATGTTGGCTACAACCAGTTGGACTGGTCCCTGCGGAATCATGAACGTGTCTGTGTAATGGAACGCACGAATTTCCGGTATATGACTCCTCCGGATTTAACTGGACCCGCTCCGGATTTCGCCAGCATTGACGTGTCCTTTATTTCCCTGAAAATTATCTTGCCGCCGCTTAAGGCATTGCTGCAGCGTCCGGCAGATATCGCCGCTTTGATCAAACCCCAGTTTGAGGCAGGCCGTGAAAAGGTAGGTAAATCCGGAGTTGTACGTGAACCCGCGGTTCATAAGGAAGTTCTAATGAACGTATTAACCATGGCGGCAGGGCTGGGATATATACTGAAGGACCTCACCTTTTCTCCGATTACCGGCGGGGAAGGCAATATCGAATTTCTGGTTCACTGGAGGCTGGAGAATTCTGATGGTGCTGAAGCGGAAGGTGCAGCCGGAGAAGCTGCAATACCTCCAGAGACTTTGCAGCACATTGCAGAAGTATCCGAAGCTGTTGTCAAAGAAGCCTCATCGACCTTTAACGCCAATTCAACTCATGGAAACTCATCGCGTCGATGAGTTTCTTTTGCTACAGGAAGAAGGATTTGCGGTGAAAAGGCGCGAATAAATCACCGAGGTGATCGTTTATGGCCGGGAACTCTGACAAGATGGTGATGGTATTGATTGGGGCAGTACTGTGCATTTGGCTCATATACCGGATTTATGTATGGCTGCAGAGCTCTCCTCGTTCATTTATGAAGCACAACATACCCATTAATAAAGTGATTATCCCTAACCCGGCCATTGATTTACTGGAGGCGGGCGGTTATGAGGTAATTGGCGGCAAGCTGAGAATACCGCTGTCTTTCAATGTGAACGGTGCGGCGCTCTTCAGCCGTTTATATATTGATTATGTCGCTGCCGCAGACGAAGGTTTATTGTATCTGGTCATTCTTGAAAGACCCCGCAAACAGGTGGAATTAACGGGAAGCGCAATCCGCGACACGCTTCTTCCTTACCTGCTGCTGTATCCGGAATGCGGTGGAGTATTGTATGTGAATACCGCATCGGGGAAAATAAATGTAATCAGGCTCGGCAAGGACGACGGTGAATCCGATTAGTACATTTTTATATTACGGGAGGCAACAATGAAGGGACAAAGGCATATCAAAATTCGTGAAATTATTAACCAGCAGGACATCGAAACGCAGGATGAACTGGTGGACAAGCTGCGTGAAGCCGGATTTCAAGTAACACAAGCAACAGTTTCACGGGATATTAAGGAACTGCTGTTGATCAAGGTGCCCATGGATGACGGAAGATATAAATATTCGCTTCCAACGGACCAGCGTTATAATCCGACCCAGAAGCTGAAGCGTGTGCTGGTGGATAATTTTGTCCAAATCGATTTCTCCGGAAATCTGGTTGTAATGAAGTGCCTGCCGGGTACAGCGAATTCCGTTGCAGCACTTATCGATAACATCGATTGGCCGCAAATTATGGGTACGATCTCGGGTGACGATACAATTCTGATCATTTGCCGCCAGCCGGAAGACAGCAAAAATGTGATTTCACAAATCATGGGCTATATCTCCTGATTCTAATAGATTTGATTATCATCTTTCCGGAGGTGTCTTATTCGTGCTTGAAACATTATCAATCCGCAACCTCGCGGTAGTCGAGGCGGTGGATGTGCAATTTTATCCCGGATTTCATGTACTAACGGGGGAGACAGGTGCCGGTAAATCGATTATTATCGATGCTCTGGGGTTAATTGCGGGAGGCCGCGGCTCTGCTGATTCCATCCGCTATGGATGCGAGAAAGCAGAGATGGAAGCGCTTTTTGGACTACAGAACAACCATCCGGTATGGGAGACGCTGGAGCGTCTCGGCATCCGTGCAGATAAGGACGAGCATCTCGTTATCCGGCGGGAACTGACTTCACAGGGAAAAAGCATTTCCCGGGTTAACGGTCAACTCGTCAATCTCAGCATGCTGCGTGAAATCGGCGAGCAGTTGGTTAATATTCACGGACAGCATGAGCACCAGAATCTTCTGAAGCCGGAACGGCATCTGGGACTTCTCGATACATATGGGGAAGAGCTGGTCGGGCCCCTTAAAGCGGTTTATCAGGAACGGTATTCAGAGTTCGCCAAGGTAGAACGTGAGCTGCGGGAACTCCAGGATTCTAGCCAAAAAAGCTATCAAATGCTGGATTTATACCGTTTTCAACTGGAGGAAATTTCAGCTGCTGCTTTAAAACCGGGAGAAGATGAATTACTTTCCGAAGAAAGGGTAAAACTATCCCACAGCGAGAAAATGATGGAGTCGGTATCGGGTTCATATGAGCTGCTCTACGACCGTCAAGGGCTGGAGTCCATTGGCAAGGTGATCTCGAAGCTTGAAGATGCCGTACGTTATGATGAAAAAGGCTTGAAACCTATATTGGAGCAGTTGCAGTCCTCCTATTATCAGCTCGAGGATGCGGCTTTTCAGCTACGCGATTACCGCGAAGAAATTGAATTTAATCCTGCGCGCCTGGAGGATATTGAGAACCGTCTGGATCTGATCACAGGCCTGCGCCGCAAATACGGGGATAGCATTGAGCAGATTCTTGAGTATTATAATCAGATCTACAGGGAGACTGATTTGCTTGAGAACAAGGATGAGTATCTGGAGAAGCTGACCGTGAAGCGTGATGGCTTGCTTGGCGTCTTAATGGAGGCGGCGGGGAACCTTAGTGACGCACGGCAGCAATGTGCAGTGGATTTGGCAAGGCAGGTGGAGGTGGAGCTTAAAGATCTTCAGATGGAACGGACGTCTTTGCAGGTGAAGCTGGAGATAACGGAAGATCCGCGGGGTATCGAATATCAAGGCCGGAGAATCCGTCTAAGCCGCCAGGGAATCGACAGTGCCGAGTTTATGATCTCCCCGAACCCGGGCGAACCTTTAAGACCACTTGGCAAAATCGCCTCCGGCGGGGAGCTCTCACGGATCATGCTGGCGATGAAGAGCATCTTCGCGCGCCACGATGATATTCCTGTGCTCATCTTTGATGAAGTGGATACAGGGGTCAGCGGCCGCGCTGCACAGTCTATTGCCGACAAACTGTACAAGCTGTCCTCCTCTTGTCAGGTGTTCTCCATTACCCACCTACCGCAGGTGGCCTGTATGGCCGACCATCAGTACCTGATCCGTAAGAAGGTTGAAGCAGGCAGAACCATGACGGAAGTGGAATCCCTGTCAGATGAAGGCCGGGTTATGGAGCTGGCCCGAATGCTCGGAGGCGTAGAAATCACGGAGAAGACACTGCACCACGCACAGGAAATGCTCAATTTGGCGGAGGCCAGCAAGGCAGCCGCAAGCTAGCCGGGACAATGATTGACAGTAATAAAAGCCTTGGGGCAAGGTTATCTTATAGGTACGCAATTGGCGACCACCTTTTTCGTCAAGCGAAAGAAGCTAAAGGGAGCGTGACAGCCATTGAAGCCGAACCTCAGGAAAATAATGCCCGGTCTTTTACTTGCCTTCTTTCTTGGTTTATCAGGTGTAACGGGAACGGTCCGCAGCTCAGCCTCGCCACTCGATCTGAATCAAATCGCTGTAGAACCGGCGACTGTTGAAGATCATGTCAGTCCCGTCCGCGGCAGTATTGATCCGGAGCTGAAAGTCATTCCGGGCGGCCAAACGATTGGTGTTAAGGTTAAATCGGCAGGTGTACTAATTGTAGGCCATCACTTGGTCGAGGTATCACAGGGTTCCAAAATTTCACCTGGAGAGAACAGCGGCTTGCTGCCGGGTGATCTCATGACCGCCATTGACGGTGTGAAGCTGGATGAAGTATCCAAAGTTGCAGAGCTTGTGGAACATGCAGGCAAGACCGATACGTTCTTATCCATCACCTTCAAACGTGGAGGGAAAGAGCGGATTGCGAAGTTAAAGCCGGCGTATGACCGCAATGATAAAGTATGGCGGCTTGGTCTGTACATTCGTGATTCCGCCGCTGGTGTGGGCACTCTGACCTTCTATGCTCCGGATCAAGGTGTATATGGAGCACTTGGGCATGTTATTACGGATATGAACACCGGTACGCCGATTGTTGTCGGCAGCGGGCAAATTATCCAATCCAATGTAACTTCCATTTCTAAAAGCCAGGATGGAGATCCAGGTGAGAAGCGGGCTACTTTTCTTAAAGAGAGCCAAGTTCTGGGGAATGTAGAAAGCAATACAGAATTCGGAATATTCGGCAAAATGACACGTAATCCGGATCACAGTCTTTACCAAAAGCCTATTCCTGTTGCAATGGGAAGCGAAGTCAAAGAAGGCCCTGCTCAAATTCTAACAGTTGTTGACGGACAGCAGGTAGAACGGTTTAATGTTGAGATCATCCATGTAGCGCGTCAGGAAGAGCCTGCAACTAAAGGTTTGGTTCTGCGCATTACCGATTCACGGCTGATTGATAAGACCGGAGGGATTGTACAAGGCATGAGCGGAAGTCCGATTGTGCAGGATGGCCGACTAGTCGGTGCGGTAACACATGTATTTGTTAACGATCCCAAGTCGGGGTATGGCTGCTTCATTGAATGGATGCTTCAAGACTCCGGTGTAGCACAATCCAATATTCTTCCTCCAAATCTTAAGGCGGTTTAGCCTTAAGATTTTTTGTCGAAGGAAGTTGAATGAAATCGAATCTTAAGGCGAAATATTTAATTATAATTCAAGTCCGAAAAAAAATAAAGAAAAATAAAATTCGACAGAAGGAATTGCGAACTGCATGTCGAAACTATAAAGGAGCATGAAGTGATGGTAATATAAACCATAATCGCGAAGAATTTAAGGAGGAAGCAGCCAGTGCAGAATATTGAAGTGTTGTTGGCCGATGACAACCGGGAGTTCACGAATTTGCTAGCTGAATACATTTCCGAGCAAGAAGATATGTCAGTAACAGGCATAGCGTACAATGGGGAAGAAGTGCTTCATATGCTGAGCACTGCCCGTAAGATCCCAGATGTTCTCATCCTTGATATCATCATGCCTCACCTTGACGGATTAGGTGTTCTTGAACGGCTGCGTGATCTTGATCTGAATCCAATGCCCAAGATTATTATGCTGACCGCTTTCGGACAGGAGAATATTACTCAAAGAGCGGTTCAACTCGGGGCTGCATACTATATTCTTAAACCGTTCGATATGGAAGTTCTGGCCAACCGTGTGCGTCAATTGGTGGGTAACCAGTCCAGCGTGACTGCATCCTCGAACATGAATAATTACACTTCGCAGAAGTCTAATGTGGTTCCGATTGCCAAGGGTAAGAACCTTGACGCCAATATCACCAGCATCATTCATGAAATCGGCGTTCCGGCCCATATCAAGGGCTACCAATATTTGCGGGAAGCCATCACGATGGTCTACAACAATATTGAGATCCTCGGAGCCATTACCAAGACCCTGTACCCGGCGATTGCCGAGAAATTCAAGACTACGCCTTCGCGTGTGGAACGCGCCATTCGTCATGCCATAGAAGTGGCCTGGACACGTGGCAACATCGACAGCATCTCCCACCTGTTCGGCTATACCATTAATATCTCCAAATCCAAGCCCACTAACTCGGAATTTATTGCCATGGTAGCGGATAAGCTGCGGATTGAGCATAAGGTTTCTTGAAAGGGTAAGGAGTAGGATAGGTAAGCGATTTAATGGTGCTGGGAGTGTGATCAGGCTAAATCGATTTTGCCTATAAATTTCTTTTTGGGCAGTTTAAGCCAATTAACTTTTTCTTAGTGAGTGTATAAATTCATTCCTTTATTGGTTGCGGTAAAAACCAATGGAGGGATGAATTTTTTTATGACTGATTTTGAATTTCAGATCGACAATTTCATGCTTTATTGTGCTTCGCGTAACTTGGCAAAGAAGACACTAAGAAGTTATGAACAAACACTTAAGTTATTAAGCGTTTATTTACAAAAGCAATTTCAGATAGCTGATGTAAAGCAAGTCCAATCAGGTCATATCAGGAATTACATTAAGTACATCCAAGAACGCGGGAAATACTCGGTGGTTTCAAATGTAGGCTCAAAAAATTATTTATTAGTTATATATCTAAAGATTAACTTTTAACATATTTATCAAATTTACAGTGTACTCTTCTAGATAAATCCTCATCTGCTCGTTCATTTCCTCTTCAGATGTAATTGCACCAGTTTTGTAAGCTTGAGCAACGCCTGCAAGGTCTTCCAATCCTAAAGCGGTTATCTCTGTAAAGCGTGAGTTGTTTGCGATTGCAGAATTGATTACAGAGGCTTTATATTGGTTGTCTGCTTCAATACGTTCGATGTTTTCTGATGCCATTTGCTGGACTGTAAGATTATTGTTAGACATTGATTTCACTCCTTTTTAATCGACTATAACCTATTTCCATATCTAATAAAAGTAAATGAACGTGTTCCAAATTATGGCATACCTAATACATAAATTAGTGGATCGTAGTCATCAGGATGAAGCATGGAAGAAGGCATATAAACAGGGACAATCAACTCCTATGGATAATGAGGAAATTATCAAAGAATATCGCGAATCCTATGTCTAAAATCGATTTTAGAAATTCGTTTCGCCCCAAAGGATGTTTCGACAAGCTTGCTTAGAATAAATTTGAAAGCGAAGGATTTATTATTTCTGGAAAGAGCAAAGGAAAATTAAAGAAGCAACTTTCTGAAAACACTCCAACTATTGAATTTTTGAATGTAGATGTAAAAAAATCAAAAAGATCACATGATTTATATGTTTACTAACTTTATAAGTGAAACAACTAGTGAATCTATTAAAACTAGTATCTATGATATATTTGATAATCCAAATATTTTTGATACTCCAAATGCAGGAGAAGTAGAATTTAATAACAAAAAAATTGAGGAATGTCTTAAATTATACATTGACCCGTTTCCAGCCAGTTTGCTCTTCATTAAAAGTAACTTAGTTGATGCTATGGGAATACCTAAGCAAGTAAGAGTTTTTAGTGTAATGGAGACAATTTCAAATCCAGAACCAAAAGCAATTTCAAAAATAGTACTTATTGATCCTTTTCATGTAGTTATTCCAAGTAAACATGATGGTAAAACTAAAGAAGAAGTAGAACGAGATACCTTCAGATCTAATAAAGATAATTATTTATGCATGAATGATTATGTGAAAGCAACACTCGGTTTTTAAGTCACTCCCCACGCTGGAGTGGCTTTTTTGATATGCGAACCCTCTCTTTACACCCATCTTTATCTATCTAACCGCATAGAACTCATGTTTTATCAAAAAGAGGTCTTTAACAGACCTCTTATAAAAATTCAATTTTGTCCAGTAAGTTCTTTTCGAAGTAGATTTTCAATTTCATTATGAATTGAATTGAAGAGAGAACCTATGTTCCAAATGGATCGGCAATGCTTTGCTATGTCAATAAGTTTACTGGTGACAAGGCAATGCTATTCACGTTCCAGTACACCAGAGCATTTAAGCAACTCGAAGAAAAACTAAGGGATACACAGGAACATATTGGGGCAATCACAGATAAAATCAAGGAAGACAATTTTTCACCCAAAGTAAATAGGGCTGGTATTAATTACTTCCCCTATCTATTAATTTCTTTTCATTTTTATTTCTTCCGCCGTTGCCTAAATGGGACTTGCTGAATATAATGCATTAAGATAAGAAAATGATAATAACGGCATCCATTATAAGGAGGTTTTATCAATGAAAACCGTCAAAATGTTTCTCGCCGTTGTCCTCATCGTCAGTATTTTTTTATCTCTGTCTCACTATCTAGACAATAAGGTGGTTGCAGCAAGTAGTACATCGAAAGCATCGTCTCCAAGAGGTAAAAGTGGTGGAACTTATTCTTACAAAAACATCTTTGGAGTCAAAGCTGGTACTTACACTTACTACAACTCAGAAGAAAGTTTGATGTATGGAAAAGCTTTTAAGGTAGAAGCAACACTTGCTGCTTCTACAGGAACCTATATTACGGTAAAATCATTCCAAGTTCCAAATCCAGCAGTCCAGTCAACAGGTAAATTTATGGGGATCGGATTCTCTTTAAGGGCTGCATTATTAAACTATATTTCAGGACTTTTTTATGATGCAGCGGCTCATAATGGATCTATTGTATATACAACAACAGGAAACATTATTGTTAAAATTGAACAACAATAAATCTCGAAAATAGGTCTCTAAACTCCACTTTATTGTGGAGTTTTTTTATTTTATTTGGTGAAACCTATGTTATTTAGTGAATTAATCACTTCACTTTGCGCCTTTTGTATTAGGACTAAGTTATATCATATTCATATGGATTAGGTTTCTCATGAACTAATAATTGAGAGTGGATACATAATGCTACAACATACAGGAGCAGCAAAAAAGTTTTACAAGAGTGCTCGCTGGCGTAAGAGGAAGAATGCGTACATACAATCAGTGTTTGGACTATGCGAAATCTGTGGTAAGCCAGGGAACATGGTACATCACAAAACACACATCAATATTGTGTAATGAAAAGACAAGCCTCTTATCTACTGAGGCTTGTCTTTTTTGATTTCTAGATCATCTTCACAATCTGTTCAGCCAAGTATTCCGAACTATACGATATACCTTCCTGCAGCCACCATGAGACGATGCCAAGCGTAGAAGAGGCAATAATCTCGTTCGGTACACGGAATGAGCGACCGCGTCCCTTTCGGTCTTCCCCCCAGAGCTTCACGATATCTAAGAGCATCCGAAAAACTCTGTTTCGGAAATCTTTATTCTCCAGCATTACCCGGAAGAGACCAGCGTGCTCATGAATATGGTCCAGGAATGAGATGAGTCGGGACCGCGGTTCCGGAAATCCTTTTTCCGCAGTCTTATTGTTGACGGGCATGGGTGTGATCTTGTTATACATCTCCTCAAAAATCTCATCGATCATCTGCTCCATGAGATCCTCGATATCCTTATAATGCAAATAGAAGGTTGCACGGTTAAGCTCTGCGCGATCAGCAATACTTTGGACCGTTAGTTTAGCGTGTTCATCAGGTTCTTCGAGCAAAGAAATGAGAGCTTCTTTAAACATTCTCTTGGTGCGAATAATTCGAGGATCCACCTTTACGCTTTTGATATTAGACATTTCCTCAATCCTTTGACTATAATTTGCGCTTAATACAACAGATATGTTATGCATTGTCGATTAGTTTACACTACTTATGAAATTGTAAATGGTCATATTTAGCGAGGGCGTGATAGTATTTATTTCATTGACACCGTATCAATTAATAGACGTCATGTCAAATAGATAAAAGTGTGAAAGGAACGTGTACAGAAACATGCCTCAATCGGATCAGCAAGTTAAAAAAGGGATTCTCCTCTTCGTATTGCTATTAGGGTCATTTTTATCTGTTTTGAATCAGACAATACTGAATGTGGCTTTACCGGAATTAATGAAGCAATTCGAAATTTCGGCCACAACTGTACAGTGGTTATCGACTGGATTTATGCTGGTGAACGGTATATTAATACCGGTGACTGCCTTTTTGATGAAACGTTTTTCTACACGTCAGTTGTTCATCAGTTCCATGGCTCTTCTGCTGTTGGGAACTTTTATTAATATTGTGGCTCCAAGCTTTCCTGTTTTATTGACAGGCCGTCTGATTCAGGCTGCAGGTGCCGGGATTATTATGCCATTATTGATGATGGTTGTACTTGTGGTCTTTCCCGCAGAAGGCCGTGGAACTGCCATGGGATTGATTGGGCTTGTGATGATCTTTGCACCGGCGATTGGTCCGACCTTGGCAGGACTTATCATCGAGCATTTTTCGTGGCGGTATATATTTATGGGAATGTTCCCGCTAGTCGTTATTGTGATCGGGTTGTCTATCAAATATCTTGTTAATGTCTCAGAGACCTCTTCGGCCAAACCGGACCTTGTTGGTATAGTCTTATCTACGGTTGGGTTTGGGGGTATGCTGTACGGGTTTAGCAGTGCGGGTAAAAACGGTTGGGCGAGCCCGGAGGTCCTGTCGTTTCTAATTGGCGGCCTTATCTTTACTATGCTTTTCTGCCGGCGTCAGCTTACTTCCAAGGACCCTATGCTGGATCTGCGTGTATTTAAGAACCGGATGTTCACCATCACAGCGGTCATTAATATTATGGCAACGGTGGTTATGTATGCAGATTTGATTCTACTTCCCATGTATTTGCAGTCAAGCAGAGGGTATAGTGTGCTCGATACAGGCTTACTGTTGCTGCCTGGTGCATTAATCAATGCATTGATGTCACCAGTAACCGGGCGGTTATTTGATAAGTTCGGCGCTAAACCATTGGCTCTGGTAGGTCTGATTTTTGTTATCCCTGCCGTATGGGGAGTTACCCATCTGAGTGTTACGACAGGTTATACCTATTTGATGATCAGAACCATTATCTTACGAATCGGTTTTTCATTTCTGACGATGCCTATCACCGCTGCGGGGCTGAATACACTTCCCAAACGCTTAAATACACACGGTTCAGCTGTGACGAATACAGTTCGTCAAGTCGCAGGTGCTATCGGAACTGCACTTGTCGTTACAATTATGACAACCAGTGCCAATAATCATGCGGCCGAGCTAATGCAATCCGGTGCTGTGCTGTCGAAAACTCAGCTAATTCAAGAATCGTCAATCATCGGCATCAGCAATGCATATATTTTTACAGCCATTTTAGCAGTCTTGGCATTTATCGTGATTATGTTCATGCCTAACAAAAAAGCGGTGTCGATGCTGGAGAAGGTAAGTATGGAGAAAGAAGCAGCTTTGGAAATGAAATAGCAGAGAAACCAAGTAAAGCCGGGGCAGAAAATCTGCTCCGGCTTTTTGGCTTAACGACAACGGTGCTCGCCGAATGTAATAATTTCAACAAAATAAAAAGACAGAAACAGCTTCTGCCTTTCGAAAATTAGAATACTTCACATACATATGTAAAGAAACTCTAAAGCAAGGGGTTACTCGTTAACTGTAGTCTTCCTCATCCAAAGGATTGTTCGAATCAACCGGGTTCGCTTCAGGTAATTCAATGTTTCTTTTCACCAAAACGCTTTCAATGATTTGAATAAAATCTTCTGATGCCTTAGCCTGTACCGCCAGTTCATAGATGTTCAATAATTGATCGTTGTTCAAAGTTTCGAGTGAAGAGGGGCGAGGCGAAGGATGAAAATGATAATTCATTTGTTCCCTCCATGTGACTGTAAAAGTATTGGCAATATACATCCTTTCCAAATGGTACCATTTGAAGGGCGCTCTGTCTCCTCCCGTTCATCCTCTGAATTTACCTTTACATACGATGGATAATATGTCATAATATCGATCCCTGAAATAAATATATATTATTCTCATTAATGGTATTATATTGAAGTTTATTTATCTCTTATAACTCCTCCGATGCTTTCTTATTGCGGACAGACAAATAGTATTCGACCCGGTGTTCATTAGACTCGGACACAGTGGTGAATTGTGTTCCGTTATTAAAAAAAATGATCTTCCGCAATGCATCATAGCTCTCAATATTAAGGACATTGACAACATTGCTGCGGTCGAGGCGCTCGAATCCCTTACTCCCATAGGCTGTGTACAGATCAGAGAGAGTAGTAGGGAAAACAAATTCGCCTTCTTTCGTATGGACGAATATCGTATTTTTATAGTTTGAGAAATACAATATATCTTCCTGCCGGATGTCCCGGGAGGAACCGTCTTTCAATAGAACACGCATGTTTTCCCCGTCCTTGTACGATTACTTATGCAATTCTTCTGGGATTTCTGGACTGTGAAGTACCAGTTTCATTACAGAGGCGAAAAAACGTGCTGATGCTGCAAGTGCTGATGATGCATGTTTAGCCATTGCCTTTTTCATGATCTTTCCTCCCTTTTTGCAAAGATTACTGTTAAGGACTGTGCTAGAAATGCCAGCCCGATGACAGAAGAGTTTAGTACAAAATTGGAGCCGACCAAGAGGACTGAAAGTATTTTGAGTGTCGGATAAAGCTTTTTCGGAATTTGTGAGTGTATATCTGGCTGAGGGGCGAATAGAATCATGGCGGTGAGACAGAACAGATTGATTCCAAAGACTGTTTCGTCGAGTAATGATGAGAAATAAGGGGTAATCGTACACAATAAGATGGAAATGACGTTGCAAGCCCGGGCAGTCTTCATATGAAACCCGCCTGAGCATAAGCGAAGTATTGAAAAAGCGCACAGAAACAGCATAGTTTCATGCCACGCGCCTGTTATTAACCCGATTAGACCTGATATAACAATGATAAACATGGTGTTGAGGATGATACCCAGAGCATAGTTCATAACTTCTACGGAATGTGTCTGCTCCGGATTTGCTCTTTTAATCATTAGGGCGATTTTATAGGCTAAAGTGTTCATGCTCACCGCGATCCTTTTTATAAGAATGGTATAGGTATACATAAAGCACGACAGCATACAGGAAAGGTATTACAGTAAAGAAACGAATGAAATGAGTAGCGAAATAGAATGTTGAAAGGATTATCAAGATTGAAGGCAGGGTCAAGGCGAATAGAATCTTTTCCCGTTTGTTAATATGTATCTTCCCCCGGGGTTTGTCAGGAATGAAATCGAAGCCCTTTCTCTTCTTAGCTAAATAATTGGCGATCCCAATGGTCATTCCAGCACTTAGAAACTGCAGCAGATAAGACATATAGGAGTTATTAAGCGAGAACACCCCTGCCTGGCTCATCGCCAGAAAGATTAAGGATTGTATGAGCATGTAAGCCTGATAACCCAAACCAGTCATGATAATCGCATAAAAAATATGAATTTTGAACAGTAGCCAGAGAAAGCAAAAAACCAGAAAAAATTGAACAATAATATCAACCTGGACCCATCCGTAGACGTTCCGTAATACAAAAGAGAAAAAAGCCATGATGAATCCGCTGAACAAAATTTCTAACGGGTACACATCGATTTTAAAAGTCTTGAATACTAAATAGAACATTGCGAATGATTCCAATACCGAAAAAAGCACAAATAACACAAAATCCAACTGCATACACTCCCGGTGACCGATTAATTTATTCTTAATCTTGCAAATAGTATACCTAATGGAATAAAATACAACAACGAGAAATGACACTTTTCACCAAATATTTCTTGAAAAATATAGGAGGAGTGAGGTCTATGACGTTTCAGCGTCCGGAGAGAAGCGAGTATATGGAATACCAGGCTGCCTATGTGGATTTGGTTCCGCAAGAAGGGGACTTGTACAGCATTTTCAGGGAACAATCGGAACGGTTTTTTGCTTTTTTGGCAGCACTGAGCGAGGAGCAAGGGAACTATCGTTATGCGGCGGAGAAGTGGAGCATTAAGCAGATGATTGGCCATCTGACAGACAATGACCGGATCATGTCGTATCGCTTGCTGCGCGTTCTCCGGGGGGATCAGACACCTCTCGCCGGCTATGAGGAGAACGATTACGTGGCTGCCGGTGATTTCGACCGCTACACTCTGGAAGAGTTGTTGAAGCAATACGGTCTGGTGCGTGAATCAACCCTTGCCCTTGTAGCAACTGTGCAGGAGGATTCATGGACTTTAACCGGAACGGTAAATGGTAATCCCATTTCTGTGCGTGCACAGGTATGTGTGTTGATCGGGCATGAACAACATCATTGGAATGTGCTGATGGAGCGTTATTTGCAATAATTGAAAAGAGTACTTATATATAATTTATAAAAAAAAGCATTCCTGCCGATTTACCGGCTTTGGAATGCTTTCTGTGTTTACAATGACGGATTCTTATGACATTTACGGCAGACAGGATAGTAAGCCTCGTTCCCGCCAATCTGGATTTGCTTGCCGCTGTACACGGGTTTGCCGTTCTCTACCCGGAGTGCCATGATGGCTTTGCGCTCGCAGAACCAGCAGATGGTCTTCATTTCTTCGATTTTATCGGCATAGATGAGCATATATTTGCTGCCCTCAAAGAGATTGTTCTGAAAATCATTTTTAAGACCGAAAGCCATAACAGGTATATTCAGCTCATCCACAATCCGGACCAGCTGCAGAATGCAGTCCTTGCTCAGAAACTGGCATTCGTCAATTAATACACAATGTGGCTTCGGTACGCTGCTGCTCACGATGCCGTAAATGTCTGTATTCTCGTCGACAGGGATGGCCTGCTTGCGAAGACCGATTCTGGAGGAGATAAATCCGACCTCGTCCCGGTTGTCAATCGATGGGGTGAAGATCAGCACCGATTTGCCCTGTTCCTCATAATTATGCGCAACCTTGAGTATTTCAATGGATTTGCCGCTATTCATTGCCCCGTACTTGTAAAACAACTGTGCCACTGTCCATCGGTCCTTTCTTCTTCAAACAATAATGATATATAAGATGTGTGTAAGTTAATTGGTTAGCAGAAGGGAATAGCGTAGGGGAATTTTGGAACTGGAGGAGCGTGAGCGTCCGCCTTTGTCTTCGGATTTCAACCGCTGAGGCGGTTAATCGAGAAATCTGAAGACAACAGCGGCCGTAAGTCCAAATATTCACCGAAGTTATGACCGTTGTTGCTAAGCATATCTTTGTGTACATCTTATTCAAAAACAACTCTCCAAGCGTATCACACACCCCGCCGCTCAATCCAGCAAAAGATGACGGGAAGCAAATAGAACCTTATTTGTCCGGGAAATGTTATAATATAGCTTATGAGAAATAACAGAGAGGAAGTAATCATTTGAGTGAGAAGCTGAATGAGTATAGAACACAGATGGACAATTTAATGCAGGAGGGGAAGCTTATACCTGAGGTACAGGCATTGCTGACAGATATGCTGGCTGATTTGACAGAAGCGGTTCGCAGCAATCATGCCTTAAGAAAAGCAGCCCTGAAAGCGGGTCAAGGCTCTATGATGTCCAGCCGTTTGCGCGATGCGCTGCATGAATAGAAAGTAACACTAAATCTCGGAGAACGGATTGTCCGGTCGGAGGCATACGAATGGGCTTGATCATGTCTTATCTAAAAAAATACCGCACAGCAGCTGTTGCAGCGTTTGTAATGATGCTGATTGAGCTTGCCGTGGAGCTGTCGCAGCCGCTGCTGATCTCCAAGATCATCGACGACGGCATCAAAGACAGGGATACCTCAGTGGTGTGGATGTGGGGCGGAATATTGGTGGGTAGCGCGGTAGTCGCGTTTATCGCTGGTATTCTTAGCTCCTTTTTTGCCTCGCATGCCAGTCAGGGGTTTGCTTTTGATCTACGGGACAAGCTGTTTGAGCGGGTGCAGTCCTTCTCCTATGAGGTATTTAACCGTTTTGCGACTTCATCACTGATTACCCGGCTGACCGGTGATATTTCACAGCTGCAGGATACGATATTTATGAGCCTGCGCTTCATGACCCGGATTCCGCTGGTCGTTATCGGAAGCGTAGTGATGGCTCTGATTGTACATGTGAAGCTGGGGCTTATTGTGACGCTCACCGTACCAGTTCTCGCACTTATTTTGTATGGAGTCATGAAGAAATCATCTGTGTTATTCCGTATCGTGCAGAGCCGCCTGGATGGTGTGAATGGAGTGATTCAGGAGAACCTTACAGGTATCCGTCTGATCCGTGTCTTTGTAAGAATGGCTCATGAAATGGCCAGGTTTGCTGAGTTCAGCAAAAATTTGATGAGCACGACGGTGAAGGTGCTACGCTTGACGGAAACCACTACACCGATCATTCTGCTGATGATGAACGCAGGGATTCTTGCCGTACTGTGGTTCGGCCGTCTGGAGATTTCTGCGGGAGGGGCGACCCTGGGGCAAGCTGTTGCGGTGGTCAATTATTCCCTGCGGACGATCGGGGCACTGTCGGCACTATCCTGGATCGTCGTGACATTCTCCAGGGCCCGCGCATCCTCACAGCGTATTCATGAAGTATTCGCCGAAGAGGCAGAAGTATCCGCCAGTTCCGCCGGAGCGGATACAGCGGAGAAGAATGTCCTTATTAACGGGGATGCTGCTTCTGTTGAATTTGAGTGCGTAGATTTCCGCTATCCGGGAAGTGATATTTCGGTGCTGGAGGACATTTCCTTCTCGGCATTACCCGGCAAACGAATTGCCATTATGGGAGCTACGGGGTCAGGTAAAACCTCGCTCGTTGGACTGATTCCCCGGCTATATGAAACTAGCGGCGGTGTCATCCGAATCGGCGGAGAGGATATCCGGCAGATGGATATCTCGAGGCTTCGCCACGCCATCGGCTATATTCCTCAGGAAGTGCTGCTCTTCACAGGTACAGTGAGTGACAATATCGCCTGGGGCAATGAGCATGCAACACGCGCGGAGATTGAAGAGGCTGCAGTGGCAGCACAAATCCACGAAACCATTCTCAGCCTCCCGAATGGATATGACAGCATGCTTGGCCAGCGTGGGGTGAATCTGTCCGGCGGACAAAAGCAGCGGATGACGATTGCCAGAGCTCTGGTCAGAAAACCTTCTATCCTCATTCTTGACGACAGTACGAGTGCCTTGGATGCAGTGACAGAGGGCGCATTGCTGGATGCATTGAAGAAGATGTCCTGCACTACGTTTCTCATCACTCAGAAAGTGAGTTCTACAGCTGCTGCAGATTTGATCCTTTTGCTTGATGAAGGGCGCTTAATCGGAAGCGGCAGCCATAAAGAACTGCTAGAAGGCTCGCAGCTATACCGGGCGATTTGTGATTCCCAAGCCGGAAAGGAGGTTCAACATGTTCAAAGCTTTACTTGAGCCTTTTCGTCACCCAAGACCTCTCCTTCAACCGGATGCTGGTAAAGGAAGTTTTGCCTCCGGCCGGAAGCCAAAAGCCAAAGCCAAGGATTGGTCAGGCACACTGAGACGCATCTGGCATTACCTGGCTGAGCGTAAAGTGAAGCTGGGGTTAGTTCTCTTTATGGTCATTGGGAGCTCGCTTTTGGCTCTCCTTGGACCCTATCTGATCGGGATTGCGGTAGATGATTATCTGGAAGGGCCGGGAGGACGGGCATGGGGTTTGTTTTTACTAGGATTAGCTGCAGTGTATATAATCACTTCACTGACTTCCTGGCTGCAAAATATCTGGATGATCGAAATTGCCCAGGAGACGGTCTTCAGGATGCGCACCGATTTGTTCGCCCATCTGCACAGGCTTCCGATTGCCTTCTTTAACCGCCGTCAGCAGGGCGAGATTATGAGCCGGCTTACAAATGATATTGAAAATATAAGCTCTACCCTGAACAGTTCGGCGATCCAGATCTTCTCCAGTGTACTGACGCTGATCGGAACCGTCTCGGTAATGCTGTGGCTCAGCCCGCTGCTTACTCTGCTTACGTTCATCGTTGTGCCACTCATGTTCTTTGGAATGCGCTGGATTACCAGGCGGACAGGCCCGCTCTTCAAGGAGCGGCAGAAGAATATGGGGGAGCTGAACGGGTTTATTGAAGAGACGTTATCCGGCCAGCGGATTATCAAGGCATTTTCGCAGGAGGAACGTGTGATTACCGGCTTCCGTGAACGTAATAACCGCATTATGCTGTCCGGCTATTGGGCGCAGTCCATCTCAGGTTTCATTCCGAAGCTGATGAACAGTCTCAATAATCTGAGCTTTGCTATCGTTGCCGGGGTTGGCGGGATTCTGGCGATCCGGGGATCGATAACGGTTGGGGTCATTATTGTTTTTGTCGAGTATACCCGCCAATTCACCCGGCCTTTAAATGATCTGGCGAACCAGTGGAACAGTCTGCTGTCTGCGATTGCTGGAGCCGAGCGTGTGTTTGAGGTTTTGGATGAAGAGACGGAAGCCCGGGATGAAGCTGCCGCTGTAACACTTGATAGTGTAAGGGGAGAAGTGGAGTTCTCCCATGTAGCTTTTTCGTATGACGGGAATGCCGATACGCTGTATGACATATCCTTCAAGGCGAAGCCGGGGGAAATGATAGCACTGGTCGGTCCGACAGGAGCAGGCAAAAGCACGCTGATCGGGCTGCTCTCCCGTTTCTACAACCCGGAGAAGGGTTTGATTACCCTGGACGGCCGTGATCTGACCACGATCCGGCGTGAAAGCCTGCGCAGCCATATGGCATTTGTGCTTCAGGACTCTTTTCTCTTCAAAGGGAGTATCCGCGATAATATCCGTTACGGCAGACTGGATGCTACGGATGAAGAGGTGGAGGAAGCGGCGATGCTTGCGAACGCCCATGCTTTTATTATGCGGATCCCCGGAGGATATGAACGGCAGCTTGCCGCTGACGGAAGTGGGATCAGCCAGGGGCAGAAGCAGCTGCTGGCGATTGCCAGAGCCATTCTTGCGAATCCGGCAATGCTGGTACTGGACGAGGCTACTAGCAGCATTGACACCGTCACTGAAATCAAAATTCAGGCTGGACTTCAGGCGCTGATGAAGGGACGTACGAGCTTCGTCATTGCCCACAGGTTGAATACGATCCGCTCAGCTGACCGTATACTTGTGCTTCAAGGCGGGCGTCTGCTGCAGCAGGGTACCCATGAGGAACTGCTTCGGCAGGGTGGCTTGTACAGTGAACTGGTGGCAGGCGGCAAGAGCCAGGCAATGGCTGAGAAATAAGTTGATGAAGGTAAAACGTATAGGGATTTCTGTCCTTTTTATTGGATTACCGCACTGGGTTAAGTAAAGTGGACTGATAAACTGAACTGGTATACGGCAAGAGTTACTAGATCAACACAGTATGGTTATTCACTTGGGGAAGTTGAGGGATATGGTCAGTAAATGGGTATCAAACAAGCGGGGCCGGTAATCGGCCCCGCTTGTTTATTAGGTTGCAGTGTTCATTTATAAGTCCGGGTCCAAGGTTATTGCGGTTTGGGCTTCCGTTTCTCCTTGAAACGTGGCCCGACATAGTTGCGCTTGCGGTCACGGGTAAGAATCCAGCCCCCCAGAAAAGCCATCCCTGCGGCGAACATGAGTAGTCCGCCGGCGAAATGCAGCCAGGCAAAGTGAGGAATGGCTGCTTCATCCCCATGCATGGAGATGTAGTCAAACAGATCGTCTTTCATCATGATAAAGCCCTTCATGGCAATGAGTCCGGGAATCACAAGAATAAGGATGGCGATGAACCGTGAGATGAGCAGCTTCATAGGTATTCCCTACCCTTCTGAACCAAATAGTTTAATTTTATGATAACGCTTCGATCTGAAAAAGTCCATTGGATATGACGTTTGTAAGTTTTGTAATAGATGCAAAAGGGAGTACAATATAGAACGATAAGAATGAACTTATTTGTAGGAGCGGAGGATACATATTATGACAATCACTTGTGACGTTGCGGTGCTTGGCGGAGGAACAGGGGGCTATGTGGCAGCTATACGCGCCGCCCAGCTCGGGAAATCCGTTGTCGTCATTGAACAGGATAAATTAGGAGGCACATGTCTTCACCGGGGCTGCATTCCAAGTAAGTCGTTGCTTCGGAGTGCGGAAGTATATGCGGAGATTAATGAAAGTGAGAGCTACGGGATTGAAACCTCAGGTGTGAAGCTGGTGTTCCCAAAGGTGCAGCAGCGGAAGGAAGCTGTGGTTGAACAGCTTCATCAAGGTGTGCAGTACCTGATGCGCAAGAATAAAATTCAAGTGGTCAAGGGTAAAGGACGTGTAACCGGCCCTTCAATTTTCTCTCCGCGCAGCGGTGCGGTGGCTGTAGAGCTGGAGGACGGTGAGATGGAGACCGTGGTGTCTGCTCACCTGATTATCGCCACAGGCTCACGTCCGCGTGTTCTTCCCGGCCTTAAGCCGGACGGCCAGTTTATTCTGAGCAGTGAAGAGGCTCTCGCGATGGAGGAGCTCCCGGGTTCGATGATTATCGTGGGCGGCGGCGTTATTGGCGTTGAATGGGCATCGATGCTGGCTGATTTCGGCGTTGAGGTAACCGTAGTGGAAGCCGCTGAGCAATTGCTGCCTTTCGAAGATTCTGATGTGGCCAAGGAGCTGCTTCGACTCTTGAAGAAGCGTGGAGTCAAAGTACTTACGGGTACCACTGTTGATAGCAGCACCTGCAAGGTGACAGGTCAAGGTGTAACGATTGAAGCGCGCAAAGGCGAGCAAAGCCAGACACTCGTTGCCGGTAAATTACTGGTATCTGTGGGCAGACAAGCTAATGTTGAGAATATCGGGCTTGAAAATACCGATATCCATTTTGACAAGGGTGTTATTGAAGTTAACGCCAATATGCAGACCCATGAACCGCATATCTATGCAATCGGCGACTGTATTGGCGGTCTGCAGTTAGCCCATGCCGCAAGTCATGAGGGTATTCGCGCTGTGAATCATTTGGCCGGAGAAACACTGCATCCCTATCATACTCATCTTGTTCCGCGCTGTGTATACTCCAGACCGGAGGTCGCCAGTGTGGGTTACACCGAGAAGGAAGCCAAAGCGCTTGGTCATGATGTGGTCACTGGTAAATTTCCTTTCTCAGCGATTGGCAAAGCGATCGTATTCGGCATGAAGGACGGGTTCGTTAAAGTTGTAGCCGACCGCACCAGCTCAGATATTCTTGGTGTACAAATGATCGGTCCTCATGTCACCGATCTGATTGGTGAAGCGGCATTGGCACAACTGCTCGATGCAACCCCATGGGAAGTGGGAGAAGCGATTCACGCCCATCCTACGCTATCCGAAATCATCGGTGAAGCAATGCTGGCGGTTGACGGAAAAGCAATCGGAATGTAAATAAGAGTAGCGTTTCTTTTTGCAAGCAAAGGGATTATAATGAACTCAGGCCAAGTCTTAGTACCAGGTGATAAGATCAGCTCCGTATAGGGCATCTGGTATGGATTAACTAGGCTTGAGGCTTACAAATAAGGAGGTACCGTATTTATGGAGTCCCAAGGTACTGTTGAAACTATGAACAGACATAAAGCGCTAGGTTTAAGTGACGGACAGGTCATTGATATGTACAGATATATGCTGCTTGCGCGCAAATACGACGAGCGGAGCCTGCTGCTGCAGCGGGCGGGCAAGATCAACTTTCATGTCTCCGGCATCGGCCAGGAGGCGGCACAGGTTGGGGCGGCATTCGCTCTTGACCGTGAGAATGATTATTTTCTGCCATACTACCGTGACTACGCCTTTGTGCTGACGGTTGGTATGACGGCACGTGAACTGATGCTTTCAGTCTTCGCTAAGGCTGAAGATCCGAACAGCGGCGGACGTCAAATGCCTGGCCACTTCGGCAGCAAACGCCTGCGGATTGTGACCGGATCGAGTCCGGTGACTACGCAGGTCCCGCATGCGGTAGGTTTTGCGCTGGCCGCTAAGATGCAGAAGAAACAATTTGTCTCCTTTGTTGATTTTGGAGAAGGCTCCAGCAATCAGGGGGATTTCCATGAAGCGTGCAATTTCGCTGGTGTGAACAAGCTTCCGGTCATCATTATGTGCCAGAATAACCAGTATGCGATTTCGATTCCAGCCCATCGTCAGCTTGGCGGCAAGGTCAGCGACCGGGCACTCGGGTATGGATTCCCCGGGATTCGCGTGGATGGCAATGATCCGCTGGAAGTGTATCGTGTAGTCAAGGAAGCGCGTGAGCGTGCATTGGCCGGAGAAGGACCAACACTGATTGAAGCGATGATGTACCGCTTGTCTCCGCATTCCACTTCGGATAACGATTTGGCTTACCGGACGAAAGAAGAGGTAGATGAGAACTGGAAGAAGGATGGCGTAGCTGCATTCAGGAATTATCTGATTAACCTCGGACTTTGGAGTGAAGAGCAGGAACGCGATTATATTGCTGAATGCAACCTGGAGTTAAAAGAAGCGATTGAGTACGCCGACAATGCACCGTTCCCGAAACCGGAAGATACGCTGCTGCATGTGTACAGCGAATCCAAAGGAGGCGCATAGACCATGGCGATGATGGAATATATCGATGCCATAAGGCTGGCAATGAAAGAGGAAATGGAACGGGATGAGTCGGTATTTGTACTTGGCGAGGATGTAGGTGTTAAAGGCGGAGTATTCACGACAACCAAAGGGCTTCAGGATCAGTTCGGAGCCGAACGAGTACTGGATACGCCACTTGCAGAATCGGCAATTGCCGGTGTAGCGATTGGCGCAGCGATGTACGGAATGAAGCCAATTGCTGAGATGCAGTATTCCGACTTTATGCTTCCAGCGACCAATCAGATTATTAGTGAAGCGGCTAAAATTCGCTATCGTTCCAATAACGACTGGAGCTGCCCTGTAGTCATCCGCGCGCCGATCGGCGGCGGTATCTTCGGCGGGCTGTACCATTCCCAGTGTCCGGAATCGATCTTCTTTGGAACGCCCGGACTTAAGATCGTAGCTCCTTATTCGGCTTACGATGCCAAAGGACTGCTGAAATCCGCTGTCCGCGATCCGGACCCGGTCATATTTTTTGAGAACAAGAAGTGTTATAAGCTTATCAAGGGAGATGTACCTGTAGAGGATTACACCGTACCGATCGGGGAAGCGAACCTGCTTCGTACAGGAACCGACATTACGGTGATCGGCTACAGTCTTCCGCTGCATTTTGCTATGCAGGCCGCAGAAGAACTGGAACTTGAAGAAGGTATCACTGCTCATATTCTCGATCTGCGTACTCTCCAGCCTCTGGACCAGGAGGCTATTATTGCCGCTGCCCGCCAGACCGGCAAGGTTCTGATTGTGCATGAAGACAACAAAACCGGCGGTATCGGCGGAGAAGTGGCTGCGATTATTGCAGAGCACTGCCTGTTCGAGCTGGATGCGCCGATCTTCCGATTGTGCGGTCCCGATGTTCCTGCAATGCCGATCAGCCCTCCCATGGAGAAATTCTTCATGCTGAGCAAAGAGAAGGTCAAAGCGGAAATGCTGCGTCTGGCGCAGTACTAGAAGGATTACGCTTACGAAGTGAGTTTTACTTCGTAAAACTTTAAGATTATGCTTACGAAGTAGTTTTACTTCGTAAAACTAAGCTTATGCTTACGAAGTAGTTTTACTTCGTAAAACTTTAAGGAGTTGAAATTATGTCTGACAAGCAAAAGCTGATCGATGTAAGCATGCCGCAATTCGCGGAATCGCTTGTATCGGCGACCATAGGCAAGTGGCTGAAGAAGCCGGGAGATCCGGTGGAACAGTACGAGCCGCTTTGCGAGGTCATTACGGATAAAGTTAATGCGGAGCTTCCTTCCACCGTTGACGGGATTATGGGAGAACTGCTCGCGGAGGAAGGCCAAACCGTCAATGTTGGTGAGATTATCTGCCGGATCGCTGTGCCGCAAGCGGCTTCCGATACGTCTGCGCCTGGGGTTTCGGAGGCTCCGGCAGTTGCTGCCCCTCAGCGCTCTACCAGTCATTCCGGTGCAGCATCTGCTCCCCGCGGAAGCCAGCCAGCGCCTGCCCATGATCCAAATGCGCCGATGCGTTCCCGGTACTCTCCGGCAGTGCAGACACTGGCGGCTGAGCACGTGATCGATCTGAACGCCGTGGCAGGCACAGGCAACGGTGGGCGCATTACGCGCAAGGATGTGCTGGCATATATTGCGGCCGGTGGGGCGCAGTCAGCAGCTCCAGCAACAGTTCATGCCGTGGCTAAGCCGGGACATGTTGCCGCAGCATCAGATGCCCCTACATCGGCAGCTCCGCAGCGTGTTCCGGCGGCTGCGATGACTGAGGAAGGCGAAGTGATCCAACCCGTTCGCCATTCCGGTCTGCATCTTAGTGAATCCCCGCGTATTCCAACCATTGAAGTGGAAGGCGGACGAGGCAGCAGCTCGGAGTATCTGATCGATGTTACCCCGATCCGTAATACGATTGCCTCACGGATGCGGCAGAGCGTAACGGAGATTCCGCATGCCTGGACAATGATTGAAGTCGATGTAACGAATCTTGTTGTTCTGCGCAATAAGCTGAAGGATGAGTTCAAGCGCAAGGAAGGTATCAATCTGACTTATCTTGCCTTCCTGATGAAGGCTGTGGTAAGTGCGATTAAGGATTATCCGATCATGAACTCCGTTTGGGCTGTCGATAAAATCATCGTCAAACGCGATATTAATATCTCGCTTGCGGTAGGTACCGAGGATTCGGTGATGACACCAGTCATCAAGAAAGCTGATCAGAAGAATGTCGCCGGTTTAGCCCGGGAGATTGACGAACTGGCAATGCGTACACGCGAGGGTAAACTGCGGCTGGAAGATATGCAGGGTGGAACGTTTACCGTTAATAACACGGGTTCATTCGGCTCCATTCTTTCTTATCCAATCATCAACTACCCGCAGGCAGCCATATTGACATTCGAGTCCATTGTGAAGAAGCCGGTAGTGATCAATGATATGATCGCCGTTCGTTCCATGGCCAACATTTGTCTCTCTCTGGATCACCGGATTCTGGATGGTGTGATCTGCGGACGTTTCCTGCAGCGTGTGAAAGACAATATTGAAGGATACACGCCGGATAGCAAGCTGTACTAAGATTTACTTTTTATAAATGACATAACAAATAGCAGCCGGCGGAATTCGCCAGGCTGCTATTATCGGCTTCCTGCTGTTTAGGTTATACTATTAGAAGAACGGCTGGATGAAGGCAAGCAAGGAAGATGCGAGCATGGCGATCAGCATTACATAAATGAAAATACGGAACCATTTTTTATGTTGCATGAGTGACTCCTTTGGAATTAGTTTAAGTAATGAACATGAGGTTCATCTAACACAGTTGTACAACTATTGTACCGTATTCGTGAAAGAGAGGGAAGTCCAGTGATATCTAAGGACCGATTAATTGAGGAGTTTATGGAGCTTGTCCGCGTCGACAGCGAGACCAGAAATGAACGGCAGATTGCCGATGTATTAAAGGCGAAATTCAGCAAGCTTGGACTGGAAGCAATCGAGGATGACTCGCAGGAAAGAACCGGACACGGAGCGGGTAATCTGTTCGTTACTTGGCCTGCGGACAATGCTGGCTCTACTCAGAAACTGCTGTTCACTTGTCATATGGATACAGTAGTTCCCGGCCAGAATATAAAGCCTACACTTGGGGATGACGGCTGGATTACCAGTGACGGCACTACGATTCTAGGCGCGGACGACAAAGCCGGATTAGCGGCGTTGTTCGAAGCCATCCGTGTGATTCAGGAGCAGAAGATTCCGCATGGACAAATTCAGTTCGTAATCACTGCAGGTGAGGAATCAGGTCTGATGGGTGCCCGGGCTATGGAGCCTAAATATCTGGATGCGGATATGGGATTCGCCCTTGACTCCAACGGAGAAATTGGTGCAATTGCTGTTGCAGCACCTACCCAAGCCAAAATCACGATGCAGATCTTCGGTAAATCCGCGCATGCCGGTGTCAACCCGGAGGATGGCATCAGCGCTATCCAGGTGGCCAGCAAAGCGATCTCGGCGATGAAGCTGGGACGCATTGATAATGAAACAACAGCAAATATCGGCAAATTCGCCGGTGGTGGTCCTACCAATATTGTCTGCGACCATGTTCAACTGGACGCGGAAGCGCGCAGTATTGTACAGGAGAAGGTTGACCGCCAGATCGCACAAATGCGTGAAGCACTGGAGACAACGGTACGTGCTAACGGAGCGGAGTGTGAATTCCGCAGCGAAATCATCTATCCGGCCTTCAGCTTCAATGAACATGATCCTGTGGTCCAACTGGCCAGCAAGGCCATTTCGTCTATCGGCTTGACGCCGCGCCTGTTCCACTCCGGTGGTGGCAGCGACGCGAATGTGTTCAACGGACTTAAGGTGCCCACTGTTAACTTGGCTGTAGGCTATCAGCATATTCATACCACCAAAGAACGCATCAAAGCTGAGGATATCGTCAAGGTAGCTGAAGTGGTTGTAGCTATCGTGAAGGAAAGCGCGAAAGGGTAATGTAGGTGTATAATCAGAGAGCTGATTCCGGATCAAACGATTCGGGGTTAGCTCTCTTTTTTGATAATAGAGACTGAAGTGTTCTGAATGGATAAAATGTACGCCAGGGGCATATCACGGCCGTATCGGGCTTGCCACGCTGCTAATTTTGCTTTGATCTGATCGGGTTTGCCTGTTAGAACTACAGCGGAGGGGCTTGTACAACAGAAGAGGTCTTTCACGTCCGGTTCCTTCTTTCCCGTTAAGTTTGCTATAATACACCGTATGCAGAACGTAGCCAAAGGAGACCAATCAAATGGAAAATTACAGTTTGAGAAGAAATCCCGCACTGGATGAGGAGACCTTGTCCACACAACCTATTTTCGAGGGGAAAATCATTTCACTGCAGGTGGACACCGTGCGTTTACCGGACGGAAACACAGCTACCCGCGAAGTGGTTAAACATCCCGGAGCCGTAGCGGTGCTCGCGCTTAATAAGGGCAAAATGCTGGTTGTCGAACAGTACCGCCAGCCGATGAACCGTACCGAAGTGGAGATTCCTGCAGGCAAGCTTGATCCAGGTGAAGATCCGCTCGTTGCGGCAGGCCGGGAACTGCAGGAAGAAACGGGCTTTCACAGCGGGGATCTTCAATTGCTGAAATCGTTCTACACTTCTCCGGGATTTGCGGATGAAATTATACATCTGTACGTAACAGATAATGCCCAGCCAGGTGATATGGCGCTGGACGAGGATGAGTTTCTGGAAGTATCGGAACTGACTCTGGAAGAAGCCTATGCATACATCGAGGACGGACGAATAGCCGATGCCAAAACGATAATGGCGGTATACGCCTGGCACCTGTTTACGTTGACCGGACAATGGCATTAGAACCGGAACTTCAGAGCTTTTATGGTGATCTTCATGTTCATATCGGGCGTTCTTCAAACGGCCAGCCGATCAAAATCAGTGGAAGCCGCGATCTCACGTTCGCCGGAATCGCCAAAGAGGCCGCGGAGCGCAAAGGGATTGGGCTGATCGGCATCATCGACAGCCATTCGCCGCCTGTGCAGCACGATATCCTGGAATGTCTGGAATCGGGGGAGATGACAGCTGCCGAAGGTGGCGGTATTTCTTACCGAGGAACGACAATCGTACTTGGTGCGGAGCTTGAAATCCGTGAGCCGGGGCGCAAGGAGTGCCACGTGCTTGCGTATCTGCCAGATCTTGAGAGCATGATGGATTTTACAGTTTGGCTGGGCCGTCATATGAAAAATGTGAATTTAAGCTCCCAGCGCTTATATGCCCCTGCCGCGGTACTCCAGGATGAAATTCTTGGACGGGGCGGGCTGCTCATTCCGGCTCATATTTTCACCCCCCACAAAGGGCTGTATGGCTGCGCTGCTGAACGGATGGCTGAACTTTTTGATTTGGACAAAATCGCCGCCGTGGAGCTGGGCCTCAGCGCGGATTCGGAAATGGCGGGCTATATTAGTGAGCTGGACCGTTACACGTATCTCACGAACTCGGACGCACATTCTCTCGGTAAAATCGGCCGCGAGTATAACAAGCTGCAGCTTGAGAAAGCTTCATTCAAAGAGCTGAGGCTTGCGCTTGAGCGTAAGGAGGGAAGGGGAATTACTGCCAATTACGGCCTGAATCCCCGGCTTGGCAAGTATCACCGGACCTATTGCAGCTTTTGTGGAACGATCATTGATGAAGCTGATGCTACTTCGCACCGCTGTCCATATTGCGGCAGCCCCAAGCTGGTGCAGGGCGTATTTGACCGGATCCAGCATATTGCCGATAGGGAGAAACCGTTTGTACCTGAGCACCGCCCACCGTATCATTTTCAAGTACCGCTGGAGTTCATTCCGGGTTTGGGAAAAATAAAAATGAATGCGCTGCTCGAAGCGTTTGGCAACGAGATGAACATTCTTCATAAAGCCGGTGAACAGGAGCTTGCCGACGTTGCAGGCAGGGATTTAGCTTCTAAAATCGTTGCTGCACGTAACGGTGTACTCGAACTGTCTGCGGGTGGCGGAGGCAAATATGGAAAAGTAGCTCAGCCAGAGAGCCCGACAAAGGACAAGTCATAGTTTAGGACGCCTCTTCATATGGTGTAACATATGACCGGAGAGGAGAACGTCCAGAGTGCGAAATCTGAGGCAAATGGTAAAAGAGCAGACGCCGCTGTATATTTTTGTTGCCGTTTTGTTCCTGGTAGGGGTGATATTCGGAGCTCTGATTGTAAGTGCGCAGACGCTGGATCAGCAGCAGGATCTCGGAGAATACCTCGGCAATTTCTTTATGACCGTGAACGAGCAGGGACTGCCGGCCGCCCCGGATTCGTTCTGGAGCATTGCGGTTCTTCACCTGAAATGGATTGGACTGATCTGGATTCTGGGTCTCTCTGTCATTGGTCTGCCAGGTATCCTTATTCTTGATTTTCTCAAAGGTGTGCTAATCGGATTTACCGTCGGTACACTGATTACAGAATACTCCTGGCATGGACTTTTGTTCGCGCTGGTTTCGGTTGCCCCGCATAATCTGGTGCTCATACCGGTACTACTGGTTAGCAGTGCAGCCGCTATTGCTTTCTCGTTGCTCATGATACGCAGCCGGGTACTTGGCCAGCATAAACCATCCGTAGCGCGTCCTTTTGTTACATATACCTTATTATCCCTCTCCATGGCGATATTAATATTAGGGGTAGCTTCTTTCGAAGCCTGGGTCACTCCTGCGATGATGGGATGGGTTACACCTTCGTTAGTACAGGGTGCTATGGATATAACCGCACAGTAAAAGCGTTTGACTTCTCAAAGCGACTCCCCCTATAATGAAAGAAGTGGTTTGAGGTAGGTACGGTAACTTTCCAAGGGGGAGGCAGACAATGGAAGCCCGGATAGATAAAATTAAGCAACAGCTACAATCCCATGGATATAAGCTAACACCTCAACGGGAAGCAACCGTAAGGGTGCTACTCGAGAACGAAGAGGATCATCTCAGCGCCGAGGACGTATTCATGCTCGTGAAAGAGAAAGCTCCTGAAATCGGCCTGGCCACCGTGTATCGTACCCTGGAACTGCTTAGTGAACTCCATGTAGTGGAGAAGATTAACTTCGGTGACGGCGTAGCCCGTTATGACCTGCGTACCGATACGGCGAAACACCATCACCATCACTTGATCTGTGTGCAATGCGGCAGCATGGACGAGATCCGTGAGGACTGGCTGGGACCGCTCGAAGAAAAGCTGGAGAATGAGTACAATTTCACCGTACTTGATCACAGGCTTGATTTTCATGGCATATGTCACCGCTGCAAAGACAAGAATAACCCCGACGGTAACCGCTCGGAGTAATCTTTTGGATAAATATAAGGATTTACCGCATAAGCTCTCCCCGGTATCTGCCGGAGAGGGCTTTTAAAAATTTGACGGTGCCTTGACAACAGTGAAGTAACTTACATACAAGCCCCTAATAATGCATATGGTGAAGGACCGGGACTTCTGCTTCCGGAGCCAATTTAGTCATGTAAATCTAGGGGGAATCCATCTGGTTATCTCAATTCCTAAAGCGGTACGGCGGTTGTATTTCATTGTTATGTTTGTAGCCCTGAGTTATTTGTTCTATTGCGGGCTTGGACGGCTTCAGAGCTGGATATCTCCGATGTATGATTACGGGATACCGGAAGGGACTGCCGTAAAGGCATATCATGAAGAAATGGGCGGGAATTCGTTGAATCCGGAGCAGCGGCTGCGTCTGTATTATTGGTATGGAGAGTGACATTTTTCATAATTAAGCAGGAAAATGACGGAAGAATGTCGAAAAGAGCATGTGGAACATCAGTCAGAAGACTGCCGGATGTCATAGGCAGCCGGTAGCGTAAGACAGGAGCGTGAGTTGATGAAGGCATATTTGCAGCCCTTTATGCTTTATCTGTCCAGGGATAAAGGATTATCCCGGAACACGCTGGAATCTTACGGGCGGGATATAACGCAGTTTCTGGAGTTTGCCAGCGATCGAGGTATTATGACCCCGAAAGAGATTAAGAAATCCCATGTCACTTTGTATCTTGGCGGATTGCGTCAAGCCGGACGGGCGGCGGCAACGATTAACCGGAATACGGTATCGCTCCGTTCTTTTTTTCATTTTCTGATGCAGGAAAAGATGATTGAGCAAGATCCTACACTGGATATGGAAGCCGTGAAACCGGACAACAAACCACCCATGGTGCTGACCGTAGCTGAAGTGGAACAGCTTTTGGCGGCGCCTGATGACAGCACACCTCAAGGCATGAGGGATAAAACCATGCTTGAACTGCTGTATGCAACCGGTATTCGGGTGTCGGAACTGATCTCTCTGAATGTGGAGGATGTTCATACCGGAATGAAATTTGCCCGCTGTTCAGGGACTTCAGGCAAAGAACGGGTTGTGCCGATCAGCAGTATCGCGGCGGAGTGCGCTGAGCAGTATACCTCGGACGTGAGGAACAAGCTGCTGCGTCAGGATACAACGGAGCAGGCCCTGTTCCTGAATAGTCTAGGCGGACGTCTTACCCGGCAAGGCTTCTGGAAAATCATCAAGAAGTATGCCCGGGAAGCGGAGATTAATCAGGATATTACACCTCATACGCTGCGGCATTCCTTCGCCGCCCATTTGCTGGAACGGGGAGCGGATTTGCGCTCTGTACAGCACATGCTGGGACATGCTGATATCTCGACAACCCAGATCTACAGCGGCATTGCCCGCAAAAATCTGAAGGAAGTCTTTGAGAGTCATCACCCCAGGGCTCATTAATTACTTATGAGGGCGCTTTACGAGAAAAAATATAGTTTTTGCGGATAAGTGGAGAGCAATACCCCAACTAGGGGTAACATAATGATGTTGGAAACGGGATTGTGCCGAAGGGTGGGCAACCGTTTCTTCTTGTTGGTGCGGGTGATGAACATAAGTTCGCTAAGCACAGGTCAATCGTAACTACGGGAAAGATTTGGACTTTCGGCCGCTGTTGTCTTGAAATTTCTTGACTATACCGCTGATAGCGGTTGAAATTTCAAGACAAAGGCGGACACTGCGTTCCTACAGTTCCAAATTTCCCATTTGTTACTCTTCCTGTGCATCACCAAACCCAACTGTTCATTTTTATGGGTATTAAAATTATGGATATTAATGAAGGAGTGAAGACAGCAAATGTCCTCTTTTAATCGGATTTGCTTTATTGTTTTAGATAGCGTGGGCATCGGCGAAGCGCCGGATGCAGCAGGATTTGGGGATGCGGGTTCACATACACTCGGGCATATCCTGGAGCGGGTACCGGGACTTAAGCTGCCTAATCTGCAGAAGCTTGGGCTTGCCAATATTGCACCGTTGCCTCCGCTGGAACCTGTAGCTTCACCAGCTGCTTATTACGGCAAAATGGAAGAAGTCTCCGTAGGTAAAGACACCATGACTGGCCACTGGGAATTGATGGGCCTTAAAATCGAGGTTCCGTTCAATACATATCCGGACGGATTCCCGGCAGAGCTGATTGAGAAGTTTGAGGCGCTGACAGGCCGTAAAGTAATCGGTAACAAACCGGCCTCCGGCACAGAAATTCTTGTGGAATACGGCGAGGAGCAAATGAAGACGGGAGCTTGGATTGTCTACACATCAGCAGACAGCGTCTTCCAACTGGCGGCTCATGAGGATGTTATTCCTCTGGAAGAACTGTACAGTGCCTGCAAAATTGCCCGTGAGCTGACAATGGCTCCTGAGTTCTCTGTCGGCCGAGTGATTGCCCGTCCTTATGTTGGACAACCGGGCAGCTTCGCAAGAACGCCAAACCGCCATGATTATGCAGTAAAGCCGCCAGAAGCTACAGTAATGAATGCTTTGGAGGATATCGGCAAGGATGTTATTGCGGTTGGTAAAATTAACGATATTTTCACTGGTGAAGGTGTTACGGCATCATACCCGACGAAGAGTAACGAGCATGGCATCGATGTGACCATTGAGGAATTACGGAAGACTTTTAACGGGTTTCTTTTTACCAATCTCGTTGACTTCGATTCTCTCTACGGACACCGCCGTGACCCGGAAGGTTATGGACGCGCACTTGAGGTCTTCGATGAGAAGCTGCCGGAGATTATGTCTACGCTGGGTGAGAAGGATCTCCTGATTATTTCGGCTGACCACGGGAACGACCCGATTCATGCCGGAACTGATCATACCCGTGAATATGTGCCACTTCTGGTATATAGCCCGGGTCTAACGAACCCGGATAGTCTGGGTATCCGGAAGACGTTCTCCGATGTTGCGGCAACGATTGCTGATAATTTTGGAGCGAAAGCGCCTAAGTACGGGACAAGCTTTTTGGGAGAATTGAAATAGAGCGGCCAGCTTACGAAGTAGTTTTGTTCGCGAAGTAATGCAGAGGAGCGTATGCTCCACAAAACTTTTAGGAGGAACTTGTAATGAACGTAGTAACGCAGAATACCATTCAGGAAGCAGCAGCTTATATTAAAGGTAAAAGTCCGGAGTCACCGGAGATCGGTCTTATTTTGGGTTCCGGTCTTGGCGTGCTCGCTGATCTAATAACAGACGGGATCAGCATCCCGTATCATGAGATTCCTCATTTTCCGGTGTCTACAGTAGAAGGGCATGAAGGTGAGCTTCTGATCGGCAAGATTGAAGGACGCCGTGTTGTCATGATGAAAGGCCGCTTCCACATGTATGAAGGGTATGGACCCGAGACAACCGCTTTTCCGGTACGTGTAATGAAAGAACTGGGAGTTGCCAGCCTGCTCGTGACCAATGCAGCTGGTGGTGTAAATACAAGCTTTACTCCAGGCGACCTGATGCTGATTACCGATCAGTTGAATTTGACAGGACGTAACCCGCTGACTGGACCGAACGATAATGCACTTGGTGTTCGCTTCCCTGATATGTCTTCAGCATATAGCCGCCGCCTGATTGATATTGCTAAAGAAACGGGCGCAGCACAAGGTTATGAATTCAAGGAAGGGGTCTATGCAGGACTGCTTGGACCTACTTATGAAACTCCTGCAGAAATTGTGATGCTTCG
Source organism: Paenibacillus oryziterrae (assembly GCF_042610485.1). Lineage (NCBI taxonomy): Bacteria > Bacillati > Bacillota > Bacilli > Caryophanales > Paenibacillaceae > Paenibacillus > Paenibacillus oryziterrae. The sequence goes on from NZ_JBGJZO010000003.1 coordinate 64,759, forward strand.
TCGCCAAGGGGCGGATGCAGTGGGTATGTCTACCGTATCGGAGACGATTGTGGCCCGCCACGCAGGTATGGAAGTACTGGGTATCTCCTGTATTACCAACATGGCAGCAGGCATTCTTGATCAGCCGTTAAACCATGCCGAAGTTATGGAGACCGCAGAACGGGTTCGCGAGAACTTCCTGAAGCTGGTACTGGCTTTTATTCCAAAGATGTAGACGATATCCATTATTTAATGACCAGGAGGAATAATAGATGACACAAACAGGTAATACAGCAGCAGAAATCACGTACGGACAGCAGGTAAAGGAAGCGGCGGAATATGTAAAATCGAAACTTGGAACGTATTCCCCGGTGATCGGTCTGATCCTGGGTTCGGGTCTTGGTGATCTGGGCGATCAGATTGAAGATGCAGTCTATCTTCCATACGAGGAGATTCCTCATTTCCCGCACTCCACGGTGGAAGGCCATGCCGGCCGTTTCGTTATCGGCAAGCTGGAAGGCAAGGATGTCATGATTATGCAGGGACGTTTCCACTTCTATGAAGGATATGCGATGCGTAAAGTAGTTCTGCCGGTATATGTGATGGCAAAGCTCGGCATCGGCACATTAGTTATCACTAATGCAGGCGGTGGTATGAATAAGGGCTTTAAGGCAGGCGACCTCATGCTGATTACCGACCACTTGAATATGACCGGCGACAACCCGCTGATCGGACCTAATGATCCGGATCTTGGTGTACGATTCCCGGATATGTCTCAAGCCTACGACCACGAATATATTGCGCTTGCTAAGAAGCTGGCAGCCGATGTTAAAGGAACCCAAGGTGAAACACTGGAGCTTCAACAAGGTGTATATGCTGGAATCAGCGGCCCTACCTATGAGACTCCGGCTGAACTGAAAATGCTGGCATACCTTGGCGGCGATGCTGTGGGTATGTCCACGGTTCCTGAGGTAATCGCAGCTAGTCACAGCAAACTGCGTGTGCTCGGCATTACCTGTATTACGGATATGGCGATCGGCGAAGAGCTGGAGCCGCTTACTCATGAGCAGGTGGTTAAAGTGGCTAACCTGACTAAACCGAAATTCATCGGACTGGTTCGTGCATTCGTGCGCGAAGTACAGGTGTAATCATGAGAGCAGTTGATATCATCCAGAAGAAGAGAGACGGCGGAGAACTGACCCGCGAAGAAATATCATATCTGATTCAAGGTTATGCTAAAGGTGAAATTCCGGATTACCAAATTTCAGCATGGGCGATGGCGGTTTATTTCCAAGGGATGAATGCCCGCGAGACCGGCGATTTGACAATGGAAATGGCGATGTCCGGTGACCAGGTGGATTTGAGCCCGATTGCAGGCATCAAAGTAGATAAACATTCCACTGGTGGAGTAGGCGACAAAACTACGGTTGTTCTTGCTCCGCTTGTGGCGGCTGCGGGAGTTCCTGTGGCCAAAATGTCCGGCCGTGGCCTGGGTCATACCGGCGGCACGATCGATAAGCTGGAGTCGATCTCCGGATTCTCCGTTGAGATGGACCGTGAACGTTTCTTCGCGCAGGTAGGGGAGATCGGAGCAGCGGTTATCGGCCAGTCCGGCAATATTACGCCTGCCGACAAGAAGCTTTATGCACTGCGTGATGTAACGGCGACCGTGGAATCCATTCCGCTGATTGCCAGCTCTGTGATGAGCAAGAAGATTGCTGCAGGAGCGGACGCTATCGTGCTGGATGTTAAAACTGGCAGCGGTGCTTTCATGAAGACGCTGGACCGTTCTATTGAGCTGGCAGAAGCGATGGTGGCGATTGGAACCCATCTGGGCCGTAATACCGTTGCGGTAATCAGTGATATGGATCAACCGCTGGGCTTCGGCATCGGAAATGCTCTTGAAATTAAGGAGGGCATTGAGACGTTGAAGGGCCAAGGGCCGAAGGATCTGGAAGAGGTCTGCCTGATTCTGGGCAGTCAGATGCTCGTGCTGGGCGGTAAAGCACAGAACGAGGATGAAGCCCGTTCCATCCTGAAAGCACATATTGCAGACGGCTCCGCACTGGAGAAGTTCAAGCAGATGGTTGGTGCACAGGGCGGAGACGTATCACAGGTCGAAGCACCGGAAACACTGCCTGCTGCAGCTTCCCGCATTGAAGTGAAGGCTGCAGAGAGTGGATATATTGAAGCGATCCAAGCGGAAGAAATCGGTGTTGCCGCTATGCTGCTCGGCGCAGGCCGTGAGACCAAGGAATCCGTCATTGATCTGGCGGTTGGCATCCATCTGTCCAAGAAAGTCGGCGATGCAGTGGAAGACGGCGAGACAATTGCCGTGCTTCATGTGAACAACGCCAGCGAAAGCAAGATCAAGGAAGCTCAGAGCAAAGTGCTGGAAGCTTACCGCATTAGCGCGGTTCCGGTAGATGAGCAGCCGCTTGTCTATGCAATTGTTACCAAAGACGGAGTTACCCGGTTTTAGATAGTTTCATGAAACAGCACCTCCGCCGAATCGCTGCAGCGATTTAGTGGAGGTGCTTTATTTTTTTATGTGAGTATCATAAGGGTTATAATTTCAATCACGTTTGCGGGCCTTTCTCCAGGTGAATATCCTCTCAGTCACCACAGCCAGCACTAGAACAACTGCAAGTAATCCCCAGAGAACAGCCGGATTTAAACCTGCCCCCGCGTATTCCCCTTGGAAGTCTGCTCTGATGTACACGTTGCCACTCTCTTTGACTGCGATGGATTCCTTGACCTCAATGTTATTTATGGCGTAGTACTTTGTTCCTTTCGGGTACTTGTTCGAGAAATTTCCTGAGTAAGTACCTTCCTCGTCAGAGTAACGGGTGACTGTGCCGATACTGGAACCAATCTGCCCCGGGTCAACCTGAACCTCTGAAATGACATAGGAGTTCCCGTTATAGACAACAAAAGCATATGCCCAATCCGCAGAAGCTATGCCAGCTAGAAATACGCCGGTAAGGATCAAAGCCAACAAACCACTCATCAATACCTTCAATCGTGTTAGCAACTTTTGGCCTCCCCGTATTTACCAAGGATTATATAGCAGCGATTCAGTATGGCAGATGCTCCTCGAAAGCCTTCAATAGGGTATATGCTCCCCTGCTGGCATTACATACCATGGCGACTGCTGCCCGCGTCTGCGGATAGAAGGCTGACCGGAAGGACACACCAGGGTCCGAGCCCATCAGATGGTATTTGAAGATGTCACCGTCGTTCATGCTGATCCAGACACCGTAACCATAATAGTTATCTCTATCTTCACCGATATGTGGTGTCAGCAGAAGGGAGGTTAACTCCGGGCTCAGAAGATGATATCCAAGAAGAGCCTCCCAGCACAGCAGCATGTCGGGGGCAGATACGAATGCGCCACCATCTGAGCCTCCCTTTACCGGAAGGGAATAAATATTTCTGCGCCACGCTCCGTCCTTCTCATCGATATAGCCACATGCAGTGTTAGGCGGGAGCCTGTCCAGAGAGAAGTAACCGGAGCTTTTCATCCCGGCAGGACCGAAAATATGCTGCTCCACATATGCTGCAAATTCCATACCCGAGAGTTTCTCTACAATCAGACCCAGCAGAATATATCCTGCGTTGTTATAGTGGAACCGTTCACCCGGCGGAAACTTCATGGGCTGCTGCTGAAAGAGAGGAAGGAAGTCGGCGAGACGGCGCAGGCTGTACATCGGTTGACCGATCCATAAATCCTCGAAATTCTCCATGATATCTTCATCAAAATAATCCGAAATACCTGAACTGTGCGTAAGCAAATGATGTACCGTGATGCCACGATCCCAATATGGAAACTCTGCCGTATCCAGACACTCCGTGAGCTTACTGTTAAAAGTCAGAAGACCGTGATCCACCAGCTGGCAAACCGCGATCGCTGTGAATAATTTGCAGCCTGAGGCAATTCCGAATCTGGTATCAGTGGTGTTCGGAAGCTGGTCTTCCCGCTGGCGGTATCCGAAAGCATCCTTATAAGTCTCTTTATCTTTATAAAATGCGGCCACCGCTCCTGAAAATCCGCTCTCTTCGGCCTTAAATTTGATTACTTCAGAAAGGTTAGTAAACAGCATCATCCTTCTCCTTCGGGTGATTCTTTTAGTGAAATGGAATATTCTGAGTAAATTTTCGCCAGTTACGGGTGCATTTCCTTTATTTCTGGAATATTTTCCTTCTTTTTAGACGAAACTGGAACACAGTACCTGTGAAAAGAAGGTTAATGCTCAGGAGGGAACTATTGTGAGAAAAATGCGTTATTTAATTTCCATGTTGTTAATGCTTTGTCTAGTCATCGGACCTTTTCAACCGGGCCAGGCAAATGCGGAAGAGAAAACTAAGAGTTCCGTGAGTGTGAAGACTGCGGATTTGGCGCCGGGTGCGCGTTCCGCCATTTTGCTGGATGCCGGTACTGGCACCATCATTTATGAGAAGAACAGCCATGATAAGCTGCCTCCGGCAAGTATTACTAAGATTATGACGATGCTGCTCACGGTGGAGGCGCTGGATGACGGCCGTCTGCAACTGACAGACAAGGTGCGGACCAGTGAATACGCTGCGTCCATGGGGGGTTCTCAGATCTTTCTGGAGCCTGGAGAGGAAATGAGTGTCGACGAGATGCTTAAGGGCATCGCGATGGCCTCCGGCAATGACGCATCTGTAGCCATGGCGGAGAAGATCGCCGGTTCCGAATCTGCTTTCGTCGATATGATGAACAACCGCGCGGCTGAGCTGGGAATGCAGGATACTCATTTTGCCAATTGCAATGGTCTACCGTCGGATAATCATTACTCCTCTGCCCATGATATCGCCCTGATGAGCCGGGAGCTGCTGAAGCATGAACGGATTATCAAGTATACCGGAGCCTATCAGGACTACCTGCGCAAGGATTCCGAGAAACCGTTCTGGCTCGTGAATACGAATAAGCTTGTGCGTTTCTATACCGGCGCAGATGGATTGAAGACGGGGTATACCTCGGAAGCCAAGTTCTGTCTGTCAGCAACGGCTTCCAGAGACGGACTGCGTGCAGTGGCTGTCGTGCTGGGCGAACCAAATACCAAGACCCGCAACAGCGAAGTATCTGGAATGTTCGACTTCCTCTTCTCCCAATACAAGTTGCACACCATTCATAAGACAGGGGATACCATCGGCACCCTTCACATTGAAAAAGGGATAAAAGCCCAGTTGCCGATTGTTGCGAAGGAGAACTACAGCGTTCTTCTTAAAAAAGGGATTACGCAGGAAGGGATTCGGCATACAGTTGTTCTTCCGGAGAGCCTGAAAGCTCCAGTTGCGGAAGGACAATCCGTCGGGAAGCTTGTCGTCTACCAAGGTGAGACTGTTCTAAAGGAATATGATCTGAAGGCTGGAGAGGCCGTAGCCAAGGCGGGCTGGTGGAGGCTGTTCAAGCGGACGGCAGGATCATTGTTCACGGCTGATTAATTCCGGGTATTTTGTAGAATATCAGCGGGCCTTCTGTATGTTTATGAGAGTTTTCTTCTAGTTTTGTCGGGAGGCAGGATTCTGGTTTTGCCGCGTAGAAAACCTTGTCCTTGAAGGCACAACGAAGAGGAGAGTGGCACGCATGAATTCTCATGTGGAAATGGAGCATCACCGGGGAGTGCTGATTGTTCGTTTATCGGGGGAACTGGATCATCACGCAGCCGACTATGTAAGGATGGATATGGATGAGGCCATCATGCGGAGTCAGGTGGAACATCTGGTGATTAGCCTTAAGCATCTGCAGTTTATGGATAGCTCCGGACTGGGCGTAATTCTTGGAAGATACAAGCTGATTCGCAGCAAAGGCGGGAAAATGGCCGTATGCGACGCCACTGCACCTGTACGCCGGCTGCTTGAAATGTCGGGCCTGTTCAAAATCATGCCCCTATATGATGACGAGAGCGCTGCACTCTCGAATTTGGAGGTAGCGTTATGACAAAGAGTGAAGCGGGTAACTTCATGCACGTTCAGTTCGCTGCAAGGTCGGAGAATGAGTCGTTTGCGCGCGTGGTTGTCGCTGCCTTCGTCGCCCGGCTTGATCCAACGATGGATGAACTCAACGACCTGAAGACGGTGGTCTCCGAGGCGGTGACCAACTGCATTATCCATGGATATGACAGCGATCCGGCCGGCATTGTCAGCATCTCCGCATCCATTGAACAGGAGACGATTCATCTGACCATTGAGGATCAGGGGCGGGGCATAGAGGATTTGGAGCTGGCACAACAGCCGCTGTATACTTCCAAACCGGAGCTTGAGCGTTCAGGCATGGGATTTACCATCATGGAAAATTTCATGGATGAGTTCGAAGTTAGCAGCACTCCCGGCCAAGGCACCTCTATTTCCATGAAGAAGACCATCGTCTCGAAAAAAGCTTTATACAATTAGGGGTTGGAGCCATGAATGTCGAATCTAAAAAAGCTCCGCCGACCTATTTGGACGATGCGGAGGTTAAACGTCTGATCGCGCTTAGCCAGGCCGGAGATAATCTGGCCCGCGATACGCTGGTCAGCTGCAATATCCGTCTGGTCTGGTCGGTGGTGCAGAGGTTTATGAACCGGGGATACGAGCCTGATGATTTGTTCCAGATTGGCTGTATCGGGCTGCTTAAGTCCGTTGATAAATTCGACCTCAGCTATGAGGTTAAATTCTCCACCTATGCCGTGCCGATGATTATTGGTGAAATCCAGCGGTTCCTGCGAGATGACGGTACCCTGAAGGTCAGCCGTTCTCTGAAGGAAATGGCCAATAAGGTACGCAAGATGAAGGATGAAATGTCCAAGACGCTCGACCGTCTGCCGACAATCGGTGAGGTAGCGGAGGCACTGGGCGTAACGCCCGAAGAAATTGTCTTCGCCCAGGAAGCCAACAAGCCGCCGACCTCAATCCACGAGACTGTATTCGAGAACGACGGCGACCCGATTACCTTGATCGATCAAATCGCCGACGAATCGCAGGAGCGCTGGTTCGATAAGCTCGCATTGAACGAAGCTATTGGGGGTCTAAGTGAACGGGAGCGTCTTATCGTCTATCTGCGCTACTACCGCGACCAGACCCAGTCCGAGGTCGCAAGCCGTCTGGGCATATCCCAGGTTCAGGTCTCGCGGCTGGAGAAGAAAATCCTGCAGAATATTAAGGAGCAGATTGCGCAGTAGGGAATGTACTATAGAATTCTGACAAAGCAACTTTTTGAGAGGAATTCGTGAAATATCCTCTACAAAGCACAATGAACTTCTTAAAACAACGTATATTGTGCTAGTTCTGTTGTGTTAAATGCAATAGACAACCTATTTCTTCTTCAAATGACTTATGATAACGCCAAAACAAGCCCTTCACCAAAATCATATGGTGAAAGGGCTTGTTCTTGTGTTTTTTCATAATATAAAAGTCAGCTAAAGAACTTATACAGGTGTTTTCAGGTGTATTTGTCTGTATCTCGACTAGTCTCCTCCATCACCCGTTCAAATCCCTTTTCTTAAAATACACATAGGTCACGGTAACCAACGCCGCAATGATCGCTGCCGACAGCAAGACGAACACTGGATCCAACCCTCCGCCATACATCACATTTTTGGCTTCAAAATATTTAAACGGCGTAATGTATTTCAGACCTTCCAGCTTCTCATTCAAATCAATGGCAATGGACAACACGAAGGTCAGCAGAAGAATTCCCGTAGACAGGGAGCCTGCAGTCTTGGGTTTCCTTTTCACCGAAGCAATGGCACTTCCTATAACCATGAACAGGAGCTGCACAATCAGAAGTCCAACCATGGTCATAAAGATATCGCTGGTTACCGATTCACCTTTACTGTAATTCCCTACGATTACAATGGACGAGATCAAAGTTACAACGTTAAGGATGACAAGATTCACTAATGCGGCTACCAGCTTCGACGTGATGATCTGGGTTCTAGAGAGCGGCTTTACAAATAAAAATTCGGAAGTTTTATCCCGCTCTTCTTTGGCGATAATATTCGCTCCCAGCATCGCTGCGTGGATCGCAGCCATAAGTAGAAGATACAGGAACAAGATTCCGTAATACCCGCTCGCCTTATTCAGATCCAGGTCCCCGACGTCCATGATAGCTTGCATCGACTTCGGCATATCTGCCATCATATCGCTCATCGATTGGCCTGAAGATGATAAACCGGCGTATTTGCTCATACCGGATACAACCATGAGGAAGACGCCAATGCTCCATAGGATGATGGACTTCCGGTATGCTTTCATTTCTCTCCAGAATATGTTCATGACTTAAAGTCTCCTTTTACACCGCATGGATATCCTTTTTAATATAAACTGTATAGCTGGCTGCAACCGCAATCACAATAATGACCGCACCCGCAACCAGATAAGCCGCCTCATACCCCGAATGGTTCATAATATAGGCAGTATCGAAATATTTGAACGGGGAGAAGTATCGGACATTCTCCTTATCAGTGCTGCTGCCGATCATCCCGATGAAATAGAAGGAGAACACCGTTGCCAGCGATACCGTCAACACGGACTTGATCTTCCGAACCATCACGGAGACGGCGATTCCGATCGCCAGGAAAATAACTTGTGTCAAAAATACCGTCAAACCGAGCAGAATGAATATCTCCATGCTATAATCCTCTGTCTTCACCGAGGACGCCATCGCCACAGCGGCTGCTGTGTATACGATATTAGTAATAACCAGTGACAAGACAGCGGCCAAGAGTTTGGCTGTTAGGATCGTGGTGCGCTTAACCGGCTTCGTCAGCAGGAAATCCGCGGTCTTCTCCCGGACTTCCTTGGATACAATCGAAACTCCGATATTCATCGCCTGAATGGCTCCAATCAGCACGATGAACGTCAGGGCATACGAATAGAAGCCCAGAATCGTAAATAAATTCTCCAAATCCATCCCGAGCGCTTTGCGAAGCGGTTCCGGATAACCTTTAAGCAGCTTAGCGAATTCTTCGGCGTCTTTGGCAAAAGCAGGGAACATCGACATAAACAGTGCCATCACCGCGATTAAAGACACTAACCAGATAATCGTGGATTTCCGGTAAGACCTTAACTCATGCAGAAATATATTCATAATGGCTTAAGCCTCCTTGACATAGTAGTGCATAAAGATCTCCTCAAGATCCGGCTCATCAATCCATACGTTTGCGATTTCCGTTCCGGCGATTCTTTGGAGCACCGAATTGAGATTCCCTCTGAACAGGAAGCTGACCGTATGATCCTTCACTTCAAGCTTACTCACCCCAGGAAGATCGAAATAGTCCGCCGCTAAAACGTCCTTCGTTTGAATTTTGAATTTCTTGTAGTTATTCTCCTGCAGTGTGCTGATCTTCTCCACTGTAACGATGGAGCCTTCCTTAATAATCGCCACCCGGTTACAGAGCCGCTGAACTTCGCTTAAGATATGGGAGGAGAAGAGGACCGTTGCGCCTTTGGCATTCTCAGCTTCAAGCAGTTCAAAGAATTTCTGCTGCATGAGCGGGTCGAGGCCACTGGTAGGCTCATCAAGGATAATCAGCTTAGGCTCGTGGAGCAGTCCTTGAACAATCCCAACTTTCTTTTTATTCCCCAGGGATAAATCATCGATTTTTTTCGTCAGATCCAGATCCATGATCTCCGCAAGTTCCTTGATTCGTTTCGTGCAATCTTTTTTATAAAAGCTGGCGGAATATTTCAGCAGGTCGATGACCTTCATATTGTCGTAGTAAAAGACCTCCGAGGGCAGGTAGCCGATTTCCTTCTTGATCTCTGGCGCAAATTCAATGCAGTCTTTGCCGAAGATTTTGGCGCTTCCGCTGGTAGGATATATTAAAGAGAGCAGGGTCCGGATCGTCGTGGATTTGCCGGCACCATTCGGACCGATGAAGCCAAAGATCTCCCCTTCTTCCACGTTAAAGCTAATATCTGTAATTCCTCTGGATTTGCCGTACGTTTTGGTCAGATGGTTAATTTCGATTACGTTCATGATTAAGCGCCCCCCGGTTATTTGTAAAAAGCAATACGCAGCATCTCACAGTACGTATCCATTTCCGCCATCATTTCATCCACGTCATAATCCTCAAGCGTGATGGCCGCGACCTTGTCCTGTTGTTTATAAGCGAACCCTTCCATAGTCCAGTAAATAATACTGAGGGCCTTCTCGATGTCGATGCCCTCTTTGAAGCTGGAAAAGTCGAGTCCGCTAAAGATATCTTTATAGCCTTTATCCAGAAACTGCTTCTGCCTCAGCTCCAAATCCGGTTTTACCTCAGAGGCTACCTCCGGGCGGATCGTCTTGATGAAACCAAACACATTCGGGTATTTACTGAATAATTCAAATTTAATCATGCCTACCTGCTTGTAGCGGGCAAAGATGTCCTTTTCATTCCAATCCACTCTCTGCTGGATTTCATCCATCAGTAATTCCATGAAATAATCGAACAGGAAGAGGTACAAATCCTTTTTATTATTGAAATAATGGAAGAGCAGGCCTTTGGAAATCCCGGCTTCCTTCACGATTTCATTGGTAGATGCATTTTGATAGCCTTTCAGGGCAAATTCTTTCAAAGCTGCATTTAATATCCGGTCCTGCTTCTCCGGATTCAGCGTCATAAATTTCGAAAACAATGAAATCACCTCCAAGGCACCGTTTTGACCACACTGGTCAATATGATAATAACTCCGTTGACCAATCTGGTCAATCCCTTTTTTTCATTGAGTTTTCATCCATTCCTGCTTATAATATTAACGATAAAATACAGAAAAAAAGGTGTCCATAAATGAGTATATTAAATGTTGAAGCGTTAAGTCATGGCTTTGGGGATCGCGCGATCTTCAAGGATGTATCGTTCCGCCTGCTTAAGGGCGAGCATATCGGATTAATCGGCGCGAATGGCGAAGGTAAATCCACGTTTATGAATATTGTTACCGGCAAGCTGCAGCCTGATGAAGGCAAGGTTGAATGGTCCAAGCGCGTACGGGTCGGGTATCTCGATCAGCATGCTGTACTGACTAAAGGTTCTACGATTCAGGATGTGCTGCGCGGCGCATTCCAATACTTGTTCGATATGGAGCAAGAGATGAATGATATGTACGGCCGGATGGGCGATGTGACACCGGACGAGCTGGAGAAGATGCTGGAGGAAGTCGGCACGATTCAGGATACTTTGACAAGTCAGGATTTCTACATGATCGACGCAAAGGTGCAGGAGACGGCGCGCGGCCTCGGGATTACCGATATTGGCCTTGACCGTGATGTATCCGAGCTTAGCGGCGGGCAGCGGACTAAGATTCTGCTGGCGAAGCTGCTGCTGGAGAAGCCGGATATTCTTCTCCTCGATGAGCCTACGAACTATTTGGACGAACAGCATATTGAATGGCTGAAACGTTACCTTCAGGAGTATGAGAATGCGTTCATTCTGATCTCTCATGATATTCCGTTCCTGAACAGCGTCATCAACCTGATCTATCATATGGAGAATCAGAAGCTGTCCCGCTACGTTGGAGACTACGATCAATTCCAGCAGGTCTACGAAATGCGCAAGCAGCAGCTGGAATCCGCTTTTAACCGTCAGCAGCAGGAGATTGCCGAGCTGAAGGATTTCGTAGCCCGCAACAAAGCGAGTGTGGCTACGCGGAATATGGCTATGTCCAGACAGAAGAAGCTCGACAAGATGGAGATCATCGAGATGTCGAAAGAGAAGCCGAAGCCGCAGTTTAACTTCAAGGAAGGCAAAACTTCCGGCAAAATGATCTTCGAAGCGAAGCAGCTCGTGATTGGATACGACAGCCCGCTGTCCCGTCCGCTGGATCTTTCCATGGAACGCGGCCAGAAGATCGCCCTGGTCGGTGCGAACGGTATCGGTAAGACAACTCTCTTGCGCAGCATCCTGGGCGAAATCCCTGCGCTCGATGGCACCGTGGAACGTGGCTACCATCTGGAGATCGGCTACTTCGAGCAGGAGTCCAAGGAAGGCAACTACAATACATGTATTGAGGAAGTCTGGGAGACATTCCCGTCCTTCTCGCAGTTCGAGGTGCGTGCGGCGCTCGCGAAATGCGGACTGACCACGAAGCATATCGAGAGCAAGATCGCTGTCCTCAGTGGTGGCGAGAAAGCGAAGGTCCGTCTGTGCAAGCTCATCAACAGCGAGAGCAACCTGCTCGTGCTCGATGAGCCGACAAATCACTTGGATGTGGATGCTAAAGAAGAGCTCAAACGCGCTTTGAAAGCCTACAAGGGAAGCATTCTGCTCATTTCCCATGAACCGGAATTCTACCGTGAAATCGCAACGGATATCTGGAACTGCGAGTCCTGGACAACGAAAGTATTCTAAAAATACACACGGATCAACCCGCAATACTACAGCGAAGTACACCCTTCAGAATAGGCATTGGAATAAACTTTGGTTTATCCGATGAATTCTGGGGGGTGTACTTTTTATTTATCTCTTGACGTGGAGTAAACTCCATACGACACCGGGAAAGAACAGGGGAAATCGTCAGAAGGAGTATGGCAAGGCAACGCTGGATGGACTCAGCACCATTATCCGATTACGGCGAACCCATATGCCGATCAAGGAAAATAAACGTTATATCAGCTTGGCATCTCTTCAAAATTACGAGAGCTGCTACGATGTACTCCATCAGCACAAACTTTAAATCGAGTCCGAGATGGATGAATAGACCTTACAGATCCGCTTCCATAGATTCCTTTGCCCAGCGGTTCTTGGCCGCTGGGCGACCTCTGGATATCCTCATTAATAACGCAGGGATTATGGCGGTCAGTTCAAGTCTGCCAATGCGCTGTTTGCTGTGGCGTTGGACAAACATGGTTATGCACATGGCGACCGGGCCTTCTCCGTTCATCCCGGCAGAATCATGACCGTGAATGACGGCATCCCTGCCAGTCGATCTCAAATTAGACGGCAGAACTTTTTTATTCCAATCGCTATATCTGTGCTATCATAGTACAAACATTCAGTAAAGAAGTCATCCATGCTTGATACAGAGAGAACCGAAGAAAGGAATGAACAAGAAGGAGGAGAGAGGTTGAAAAAGATATTTACCCGGGTGGCAGTCGCGCTGCTTATTCTTACAATCGCAGCCATTATAGTGTGCTTTTATATTAATCAATTTGCATATGCTTACGGACTGATTCTGGTACTCTTCTTCGTATTTGCAGGACTTGGGCAACTCTATAAGCTTCGTAATGATGAGTATATGTTCGAGAAAGAAATGAAACGTCAGAATGAACAGATCGAGAAGGATTACCTAAGATAACACTTTCAGATCCCCACATGCCATAACAAAGCCCGCGTCCAGCTTATGCTGAATGCGGGCTTTCGATTTAAACTCGGAGCAGACAGATTACCATCCGAGATTGTGATGTTTGATCTCCGTCTCCCAGAGCTCTTGAAGTTTCTTAACATGCTCTTGCGGCATGAAGGCATCTCCGGCCTTCACATTCCCGGCAAGCTGTACGCTGTTTCGGACTCCCGGGATTACGGTACTGACCTCCGGATAGGCGAGGATAAATCTCAAAGCCGCCATAGTCATGGTGGTCTCTTCGTCTGTGACGAAGCGGATTTTCTCCAGCAGGTCTGCACGCTTACGGATCACCTCCGGTGACCAGCGGCTTCTAACGCCGGCGAACGTACTGCTGCTGTCGTATTTACCGGACAGCCAGCCGGAGTCGAGCGGGATTTTAATGATAAGGGCAATGTCCGTGTCCTTCGCCAACTTGAAGGCCTCAGCCGTCTCCTGATAAAAGATATTAAACATGACCTCCATAACACCTATGGAAGTATGGTTCATGACTTCGAACATTTCCTCCGAAGAATCGACAGAAACCCCGTAAGATAGGATTTTCCCCTCAGCTTTTAGCTGTTCGAATACTTCAAACTGTCCATGTTTCCCGTCCAAATGTTCAAATGGGGGGTTATGTATCAAGACAGAGTCTAAATAATCGGTTTGCAGGCGTATCAGGCTTTGTTCGACGGAAGCACGGATGTGATCTGCACCGTAGTTCGAAGTTCCATCGGCACCGTGACCGAATTTAGTGTTGATGACTGCCTCGCCGCGTCTTCCTTTGAGCGCTTGTCCAAGCAGGATTTCACTAGCCCCCCGGCCATAATTGGGAGCTGTGTCGAAGAAATTGACACCGCTTTCTAATGCTTCATGCACAAGAGCGATCGCTGCTGAATCCTCCATGGCTTCCCAATCCTGTTTGTTGCCCAGCTGCCAGGCGCCGAATCCGATTTCGGAGACGAATTTCCCGGTACGCCCGTATGGTCTTTTCTTCACAAATATTCACTCCTTCGTGGAATTTCCTGAAATGAAACTCCTACCGAAATTATAAGGCGGCTACCGGGATCTGGCAATTTGTGAAAAATGAAACTTGCCAGGGTATCCCCTCGTTTAATACCGATAAGAGGAAATTTCTTGAAAAAGGGTGGTGCCGGGATGCCGATCGTGGAAACGGAACATGTGTTCAAGCAGTACAAAGGCAAGAGCAGAGGCGAGTTGGCCCAGGTTTTGAACGGAATCACACTAAAGGTGGAAGAAGGCGAGTTCGTTGCCATTATGGGTCCATCCGGCAGCGGGAAGACCACATTGTTAAATATATTGAGCGGCATTGATCCGGATTACAGTGGAGTTGTCCGCATAGCCGGGAATGAGCTTGGCGACATGTCCGGGAATGAGCTGGCTCTTTTCCGGCGCAGGAATATGGGATTTGTTTTTCAGGATTATAACCTGCTTGATAGCCTGACACTGAGGGAGAATGTGCTTCTTCCCCTGGTACTTGACGGTCAGGACCCCGGGGAGATGGATGCTGCGGCCTCGGCGGTATTGAGCTTCTTTGAGCTTGAGGATCTCAAGGATAAGTATCCTTACACCGTCTCGGGAGGCCAGCAGCAGCGGACGGCGATCTGCCGGGCGGTTATCGGGAGACCTGAGGTAGTGTATGCGGACGAGCCGACAGGGAATCTGGATTCTAAATCTGCGGGTAAGGTGATGAAGTGCTTCACGAAGCTGAATGCCGATCAGGGGACAACGATCCTTATGGTCACGCACGACCCGTTCGCGGCCAGCTTCTGTAGCAGGGTGATCTTTATCCGAGATGGTGAGATTAGCATGGAGATCGCCAGGGAGGGGAACCGCAAGGAGTTTTTTGACATGATCCTGAAAAGTCTCGTGCAGTTAGGAGGCGGGGAGAATGACCTATATTGAAATGCTGCTGAGAATATTCAGGGCGAATCTAAGGCGGTATACACTCTTTTTTGCCTGCAGCAGCTTTGCGGTTATGGTCTATTTCATGTTCACCTCGCTCGCGACCAACCCGGCTTTTAGTGACATGAACGTGGTTACCTCCAGGATTTCCAGCGGCCTCTACGCCCCGAAATGGGCAACTGCCTTCTTCTCCGTTATTTTCATTGTCTATGCCCAAAGTGCATTCGTGAAATTCCGAAAAAAAGACTTTGGCATGTTCATGGTCCTTGGGATGACCCGCGGTGACGTCCGGAAGATCATTGTATTTGAAAATGCAGCCATAGGCTTGGCCTCCATTATGACGGGGCTTGTGACTGGGACGCTTGCGTCTTATTTGTTCTATCTTCTGGCGATGAAGATTACTGCGCTGCAGAATGTGCCTTTTGCTTTGACACCAGAAAGCTATCTGCATACGGGAGCTTTTTTTGCTGCTATTTATGCAGTGGTGATTACAGGCAGCCTGGTGGTCTCCAGCCGGTACCGCATTATTAATCTCTTAAAGGAAAGCAGGGTCAGAGACCGGAGCTGGCTTGAGAACAGCGTATCCGGCATATTCGGTGTCGTTCTTACCGGTTATGGCGTTGTGGATATGATCAGCCATTATGCCGGTGATGAGGGGGCTCTGCCGAGAAGTCTGGTGCTTCTATATACGGGAATCTATTTCATCTTGTCCAGTCTTCCAGGCTGGATCGATCGGGTGTATAAGCGTTCCCCCAGTCTGTATTACCGGAGCCTCATGGCCAGATCTGAGCTAAACTACACGTTTGGACAATCGAAGAAGATCCATCTTCTCATCTCGATCCTTGTCACGGTAACGATATTCTTGAGCAGTCTGGCGCTTCTGCTGAACTCACAGTCCCTGAATGCCGCCACTCTGGATAACCCGGACCAGTTGTTCTATGCCGAGCGTTTCGGGAAAAATGCTCTGCCGGAAGCAGAACTGAACGCGATTATCGGGACAGAGGCATTCGTCTCGCATAAAAAAATGAATTACATCGATCAGGGGCCTTATAAAATGATCTCCGCCTCTGAAATGAACGCCGTACTGGGTACTAGCTTTCAGATTAGCATAGGTCACTTTCTGAGTGTGTCTCAGATCCGGTCCGATGACGGTTATGACCATGAGAATGTAGATTTGAAGAAATTTAAGGTACCCATGAAATCAGGCAGCCTTGCGCTCTCCTCCCAGGGGTCTGAGCAAAAGATATGGTTCAGCACACCTATCTTAATGAAGGGAGGAATTCTCCTTATCGTCAACGATGAGGATTACCGTAAGATTGAACTGGATCAACCGGCAGCCGTGGGTTTGATTCATTTGATAAATTTCAAGGACTGGCGACAAACGGAAGGGGTCTACCATCGGCTGAATACAGCCTTGGCACAGTACAATAAAGCACACACAGAACCAATGTATGACGACCCCCGGCTGGAGGAGCGGGTATTTGCCGCAGGCTCAAGAATCGCTGATTACATGGAGATCAGGCAGTCCGCTTCTTTTTTATTACTTGTGCTGGTATTTATGGGTTTGCTGTTTTTTATGAGTTCCTGTGTGATCCTTCATTTCCGCGTGCTTACTGAGCTGGAGCGGGACCGGGTGAAGTACGGCAAATTGAACAAAATAGGCATTACTGCCGGGGAGACTGCACGGATGGTCAGAGACTCTTTCAGGGTCCTTTTCTTTGCCCCTTATATAGTTGCAATAATCGTTTCGGCCTTCTACACCACAGCTACCGTGTATATGAGCATGAATCAATGGATCTCACCCTTACGTTATTCGCTACTCACAGGAGCTGCGTTCATGGCCTTTCAGTGGCTTTATTATATGCTGTATACAAGATGGTACATAAGGAAGATGCTAAGATTCATGGGTTTGTAATCCGGAGAATTGTCCATTGCCAAAGGATGGGCAGTTCCTTTACAATGAGTAAATGATAATGATAATCAATTTCACGATACTACATAATCATTTACCGGAGGGAACCAGACATGAGCGAACAGCTGGAATTATATGATGTAACCATTATTGGCGGCGGTCCTGCAGGAATGTATACCGCCTTTTACAGTGGCATGAGAGACCTCAAGACCAAGCTGATTGAAGCGAAGGAAGAGCTCGGCGGCAGAATGCTCGTCTACCCGGAGAAGATGATCTGGGATGTGGGCGGTGTTACTCCGACGTTATGCAAGGATCTGGTCGAACAGCTGAAGGAGCAGGCGCTGACTTTTGAACCAACGATTGTATTGGGGCAGCAGATTGTTCATCAGGAGCGGCTGGAGGATGGCACGTATATGCTGACATCCGCTAACGGAGAGAAGCACTGGACACGAACGGTTATTCTAGCCATCGGATATGGCATCCTGCAGATGGCGAAGCTGGAAATTGACGGCGCAGAGCGTTACGAGGTGACCAACCTTCATTATACGGTTCAGGAGCTCGAGCCTTTCAGAGGCAAGCATGTGCTGATCTCCGGGGGCGGAGATTCGGCGGTGGACTGGGCCAATGAGCTGGAGCCCGTCGCGGCAAGCGTTACGGTTGTACATCGCAGAGAGAGTTTCGGCGGTCACGAAAGCAATATTATGCGGATGAAGAACTCTTCGGTGAACGTCAGGGTTCCCTATACGGTCAGCCAGCTGCACAGCAGCGACGGGGAGTTAATTGACCGGGTAACGGTCAGCCATGTGGAGACTGGAGAAATGGAGCAATTCACTGTGGATGCAGTCATCGTCAACCACGGTTTGAAAAGCGATTTCGGTCCCTTGCGTGAGTGGGGGCTGGATATGGGCGAATGGTGCGTGAGCGTCACTGATAAGCTGGAAACAAATCTGTCCGGGATCTTCGCCGCAGGAGATTTCGTGGATTACCCGAGCAAGGTGCGGCTGATTGCCGGAACCTTCACGGATGCGGTTCTTGCGCTAAACAGCGCAAAGCTATATATGGACCCATCCGCACCAAAGGCGGCTTATGTCTCTTCCCATAATGACCGTTTTAAGGAGAAGAATAAGGCGCTGGGCGTAGTCGAACACTAAAGGCCCATAATGACGATTAGTCCAAACTTCAGTACAGTAAGGCTATTGCCGTGTATGTATTGCTGAAGCACATCTTCTGTAGATCCTGATTGGCCATTCGGTGGCTGATCGGGATTTTTTTGATAGATAAAGCTGGGTAGAAGGATCGTCTGAATTCCATAACTTGCATAAAAAAAGAATAGATCGTGAACAGTATAGGCAGGAGGTGCTCAGATGCCTGTGTACAGAATGCCCGACCCTGACCAGCAAAAGAAAGAAAAGGAGCCGCTTCACTCTTCTTTGGCAGACAATCTCCGTGATATCCGAAAAAGAACAGGGAACAGCAATGATTTCGTTATCCGAAAATTTGCACTCCTGCATTCACCGATTCAGGTAGCTGCTGTATATGTAGCTGGGTTAACCGAAAAGGATTCGGTCAATGACTTTGTGACACATGCGTTGTCGTTTGAAGCCAAGGAATCTGGAAAGCTAGAGGTAACCACGAGTCTTGAGATATTCGACTATATGAAAGAAGTAGCGCTGAGTACGGGTGAGGAGAGCGTAATAAGCGATTGGGACAAGCTTTTTGAAATGCTGTTCTCCGGAGGGACCGTCATACTGATTGATGGGTTAAAGGAAGCTGTAAGCAGCAATACGAGCGGCGGAGAGGTCCGGTCCGTTACGGAACCTTCTACCCAGGTAGCTATTCGTGGTTCGAAAGAAAGTTTTACCGAATCGATCGGCACTAATATTTCCCTTGTACGCAGAAAAATTAAGAACCCTAATTTATGGGTGGAGAGCATGAAGCTAGGCACAGTAACACAAACGGATGTATCCATCATGTACATTAACGGAATCGCTAAAGAGGAACATGTAGAGAACTTAAAAAAGAAACTGAAGGCCATGCATCTGGATTCCATTCTCGAATCGGGGTACATCGAGCAGTTGATGGAAGACAATACGTATTCCCCTTTTCCAACGGTGTACAATACAGAACGGCCGGATAGCGTTGCCGGAAATGTACTCGAAGGGCGGATTGCTATTTTTGTGGATGGAACCCCTTTTGTATTGATTGTACCTACCACTTTTTTTATGTTTTTTCATGCGGTTGAGGATTACTATCAGCGGTTTGATATCTCTTCATGGATTCGGTTGCTCCGTTTAATGTGCCTAATGATCTCATTGTTTGGTCCTGCATTATTCATAGCAGCCCTTAACTTTCATCAGGAGATGATTCCTACTCCCTTGCTGATTAATTTGGCTTCACAGCGGGAAGGAGTACCCTTTCCGGTGTTCGTGGAGGTTCTTCTGCTGGAGATTACTTTCGAAATTATCCGTGAGGCCGGAATACGCATGCCGTCACCAATCGGCCAAACTGTATCTATCATAGGCGGTCTTGTATTGGGACAGGCTGCCGTGCAGGCGGGCATTGTCTCTCCCGCCATGGTAATCGTCGTATCTTTGACTGGTATCTCCAGCTTTGCCACACCGGCTTTCAATATGGCACTTTC
Source organism: Paenibacillus oryziterrae (assembly GCF_042610485.1). Taxonomy (NCBI): domain Bacteria; kingdom Bacillati; phylum Bacillota; class Bacilli; order Caryophanales; family Paenibacillaceae; genus Paenibacillus; species Paenibacillus oryziterrae. The sequence goes on from NZ_JBGJZO010000003.1 coordinate 84,522, forward strand.
CATCCGTATCCTTCGGTTCGGCATTATGTTTATTGCAGCATTTATGGGGCTCTACGGAATATGTATCGCTAGCTTCATCCTGGTCTCCCATATGTGCAGTCTGCGTTCCTTAGGAGTTCCTTTTATGTCTCCTTTAGCTCCTTTCATTCTGCAGAGTCTGAAGGATTCCATTCTACGGGCACCTCTCAAATTTATGAAGCAGCGGCCAGGTTTAGTTAGCCAAAAGAACGTAGCGCTGAATGCAAAGGGCGGGAACCGGGATGATGATAGCGATAACTAGATGGATGCTGAACGTGCTGGTGTCATTAAGCTTGGTCTTGCCGCTGTCAGGATGCTGGAACAGTAGGGAACTGAACGACCTCTCCATTGTCAGCGGCATCGGAATTGATAAAGCAGACGATAAGGATGAATACCGGGTGACTTTTCAAGTGGTAAACCCTACCTCTACAGCTACCAGTACGGGTGCCAGTACAGGTCAACCGCCAATCACCATTTATACATCTACGGACCGCACTATATTTGGCGCATTGCGGAAAACCTCCAGAAAATCGTCCAGGCAATTATTTTTTGCCCATACCCAGTTGGTCGTCATCGGCGAAGCCTTGGCCCGGAGCGGGATCAATGATATTTTTGATATTTTCGAACGCTCTCATGAGCTTCGGCTGAACTCTGCAATTCTGGTATCCCGGAATTCGAACGCGGCATCGATCCTGAAGGTATTAATACCTGTCGAGAGCCTGCCTGCCATCGGTTTAGTCAAGAAATCAAGGAATACCTCCAGATTATGGGGGGAGAACAGGGAAGTTAATATTTTCGAGACTATTAAAGGGATTACAGGGGAGAGCGAGCTGGTGCTCAGCGGTATTCAACTCACTGGAGATCCTGAGGAGGGCAAGAAGAAGACGAATCTGGAACAGACAGAAGTGAAGACCCTCACCATGATGAAAGGCCTTGCCGTGTTCAAGGATGGGAAATTGGTGGATTGGATGGAAGGTCCGGCAGCAAGAGGAACGCAATGGGTGCTTAATCAATTAAAGACGACAACGATAAATATCGATTCCGGTGAACAAAAAGAGTCCGTTGCTGTTGATGTTACCTTCTCCAAGACAAAAGTTGCGATTGAGCTCCGGCAGGGATTACCTGTTTTTCATATTCGTATCTCGGAGGAAGGATCTCTGAGCGAGACGAAGGCTCCAGTCGATTTTAGCAAACGGGATGTGATACTAGATCTGGAGAAAGAGATGGCGAAGGAGACACAAGAAGAAGTGAAGCAAGCCATTCAAACCGCACAGCGCTTCGGGAGTGATATTTTTGGTTTTGCAGATCAATTGAAGAGAACAAAGCCCAACGTATGGAAAGGTGTGGAAAATGATTGGGATACGTTATTTGCCAAAGGCCAAGCGGATATCCAAGTAGAGGCTTACATCCGCAGTACCGGAATGAGAATTAAGTCGTATTTGATTAAACCGGAATAAACATGTGTCTGCCGGAAAGGAAGTGCGAAGCTTAACGATGAAAAAAGAAATGATCAGCGCGAATCAATTATTTGCCATGATTATATTGTTTGAGCTGGGCACGGCACTTGTCGTTCCAATTGGCTTGGAAAGTGGCCATGCCGTATGGCTGTCCATTCTTCTTGCCTTACCTGGAGGGGTTGTGCTGTATCTCGTTTTTGCGGATCTGCATCATCAAAATCCGGATATGATCATAAGCGGATATACACAGAAAATTCTGGGAAAGCTCATTGGCTGGCCATTAAGCTTATTATACATCCCGGTCTTTATGTTCAACGGCTCCAGAAACCTTCGGGAAGCAGGAGACCTGCTGTTAGCTTCTTCCTATGACCAAACTCCGGTGTTTGTTATCAATGCGATGATGGTTGTTGCAGTCATGTATATCCTGAACAAAGGCATAGAGGTATTCGCCAGAACCGCTGGGATCTATATATTCGTTGTACTGTTTATGGGTGCGATCTGCAGCTTTGTTGTTATTGTGTCAGGTTTGATCGATCTGGAGAATCTCTTTCCCCTGCATGCCAAGGATTGGAGAGATGCGTTTCAGTCCGCCTATCCAAGCATTTGGATTTTTCCGTTTGGGGAACTTGTATGCCTGACCACCATTCTGCCACAGATCAACCGATCTTACCTGGTGAAGAAAACGGGGGTTATTGCAGTTATACTTAGCGGGTTGCTGCTCGCTTTCACACATGCGATTGAAATGTCTGTGCTGGGAGAAAACATTTATGCCAGAGCGGCCTTCCCCATGTTCACCACCGTAACTCAGGTCAACCTTGCTAATTTTGTACAGCGTCTAGATGCACTTGTTATGTTAACTTTGATTATAGGGGTATTCTTCAAAATGACGATCTATTGTTACGCGGCAATAGCTGTGACCTCCGATTTATTCCATGTGAAGGAACAGCGGAAATTGGTCGTCCCGGTTACGGTGGTCATTCTGTTCAGTTCCTTTATCAGTGCGGAGAACTACCCGGTTCATTTGGATGAAGGCAGAGTGTTCATGAAGTTTATTTTGCCGGTGTTATGTGCATACATCCCGATCCTGTTATTTATTGTCCAGCATGTCCGAAAGAGATTTCATCTGTTCAGGTAACGTGATTTATTGATTCGTCTGGCCTTTACGTTTCTTAAGGGATGCTGCGATCACCTTAATAACGGGTAACAGTAGAAAGCTGATCATAATGATGGATTCCATTAATGAGGTGGTGGCGAAGGTGGCGTGGATGGATTGCATGGCATCTGCGAAGCTTAAATGCGCCAGAAGATCGATGGAGACAATGATTGACAAACCTAAGAATCCCAGCAGGAGATAGAGAAAGAGAATCTTCATAGATATCAGCTCCTTATAATTACATGTGATGATCAGCGGGTGGACTGAAAAGCTAAAGGTATTATGTCCACTTCGATCTGTGAGTAACCGAGAGGACTCACTCTATTGACAGTCTATGAACAAATTAGTAGATTGAAGCATAAAGGGGGATGGAATCTCCATGACAACCTGGAATCTGCAAGGAACGGCAAGCCATCTGCTCATCTGCAACGGCAGCAGCTGCAAGAAACATAAGGGTGAAGAAGTAGCCGAAGCTATAGAAGACGAGATTGAGAAGCAAGGCGCGCAAAGCGTGATCCATACAACAGTAACCCGCTGTAATGGAAGATGCTCAGATTCCTGCGTAGTGATCGCTTATCCTGAAGGAGTATGGTATAAGGACATCACACCTAAATTAGCGAAATCTCTGGTACGGAAGCATCTGCAGGGTGAACGGCTTGAGGACAACGTAGTTTATGTGTATGAGGATAAGCTTATTGCCGTGAACGAACGGGGTACGAAAGGCAAAAAGAAGAAATAATCACCATCTCCAAACTCCCTTCATGAATGTATCGAATAAGCATTGCCCGTAACCGAAGCTGGACTGGTTGCGGGCAGTTTGTTTTTCTGGCGGGGAGGATTATGATAGGTGTAAGCTTTACAGTTAAAATTTGACTTGCAGGCGCCGCGTTTAATATGCTAATAGGAAGCGCATTTGAGAGTCGTTGATAAAGGGGCTGAAGATATGGATAAGCTGCAACTCTGGCCGGAGAAATTCAGAAAGTTCTTTTTGAACAATAAATTCGTCGTATCGCTGCTCATTTTATTACTCATTGGCGTTAATGTTCTGGTATTCTCCAAGGTGCCCTTTATCTTTAAGCCGATATCTGTACTGCTGCATACGGTGGCCGCACCGCTCCTGCTTTCGGGGATTGCCTATTATCTGCTTAATCCGCTGGTGGACCGGCTGGAGAAGCGTAGCAGGGTGAAGCGGGCTTACGGGATCGTGATTCTATACCTGCTGATTGCGGGTATTATTACGCTGATTCTGTTAACGGTCATTCCAATCATTCGGAGCCAGCTTATGGGTCTGATCGATAATTTCCCGAAATACAGCAGCCAAATCCAGAATGAATTCATGGATCTTACCGGTAGTGAGCTGTTCGGGCAGATTCAGGAGAATGTAGGTACGGATGTAACTGACCTTACAAGCCGGGCGACGGAGTGGGCTTCCTCTTTCCTTAATAATGCAGTGGACAGTGTAGGCAACTTTGTGGGTGCACTGACCGAGATTGTTCTCGCCCTGGTAACGACTCCCTTTATTCTCTTCTATCTGCTTAGGGATGGAAGACGGCTTCCCGATTATATTCTGAAGTTTATTCCCGATGCTCTGAAACCGCAGACCCGGATGGTCATGAAGGAAATGAACAGTCAGGTAGCTTCTTATATCCGCGGGCAGATTATCATAAGCTGCTGTATCGGAGCGTTATTGTATATCGGTTATCTGATTATCGGGCTGGAGTATTCGCTTGTTCTGGCGATTGTTGCCGCTTGTACGGCCGTTGTGCCTTATCTGGGTCCGGCAATTGCCATCACACCGGCGTTGATCGTAGCCATGGTCACCTCACCGTTTATGCTGCTTAAGATGGTATTTGTCTGGACAGCTGTCCAACTGATTGAAGGCAAATTCATCTCCCCGCAGATTATGGGCAAATCGCTGAAGATTCACCCGATTACGATTATTTTTGTAATTATTTTCGCAGGTAAAATGTTTGGTGTACTCGGTATCATTCTCGCCGTACCGGGTTATGCCGTACTAAAAGTTATCGTTACGCATATCTACCAGTGGTTCCGCTTCCGTTCAGGGCTGTACACGCAAATTGAAGAGAAGCCGGAAGAACCTCTGAATTTATAAAGGGGAAGGATGATCGTAGTGGAAGGACCTATCGCAACAACATCATATGGCAGACTGCGGGGAGTGACTTCGGGAGGCGTGAAAGTCTGGCGCGGAATTCCGTTCGCAGCCCCGCCGGTAGGAGACCTCCGCTTCCGGGCGCCGCAACCGCCGGAGTCATGGGATGATACAAGAGATGCCTTGGAATTCGGGCCGATCAGCCATCAGCCGCCAGACGTATCCGGTAACCGTTACGCTGGTTTAACGCCGGAGCATTCGGAGGATTGCCTGTATCTCAACGTATGGGCGCCTGCGGAAGGCGGTAAGGATTTACCGGTCATGGTGTGGATTCACGGCGGCACGTTTATAACAGGTGCGGGGAGTCAGCCCCTATTTGATGGAAGACGTATGGCTGAGCGCGGACAGTTAATTTTGGTTACTATCAATTACAGACTTGGGCCTTTCGGTTTTCTTCACCTTTCACATCTGGGCGAAGGATTTGCCTCTAATCAGGGGCTGCTGGATCAGGTTGCTGCGCTGGAATGGGTTCAGGAGAATATCGCTGCGTTTGGCGGAGATCCGCAGCGTGTCACAGTGTTTGGGGAATCAGCGGGAAGTATGTCCATCGCTGCCTTGCTGGCCATGCCAGCCGCCAAGGGATTATTCTCGGGTGCCATTATGCAGAGCGGAGCTTCTCAGACACTCCGGCATGAGCAGGCAGCCGCGATCTCAGCCGCGCTGCTGGCTGAACTGGGGATTTCCCCGGGGGGTGATCTTCAGGAACTGAATTTAGTTCCTGCGAAGTCTATCCTGGAGGCAGCTGCACGAATGAGCCATAAGCTCTCAGGCGGCTCGCTCAACCTGTTCTTTCAGCCAGTCATCGATGGGCCATCGTTGCCGGCAAGTCCGGAGGAAGCGGTAGCCGGGGGTTCAGCAAAGGGCATCCCGCTGCTGATCGGAACGAACCGCGACGAAGGGTATCTCTTCTTCCGGGATGAGTCCAGTGCGGGGAACTTCGAACAGTCACTCAAGGCGTTTGAGATGATTCTGGGTATTGGAGATATCTCAGAACTGGTACGGGATTATCCGGCTTCCTGGCAAGGTCAGGCTGAAATCATGACAGACCTGTATTTCTGGAGAAGCTCACTTACCTTTGCCGAAAGCCAATTAGCACATGCACCCGTATGGATGTACAGATATGACTGGACCATGCCCGGTCACCCATTACTCAGCAAAGCAGTACATGCGGCGGAAATCTATTATGTGTTTAATACCTTGCCCCTGCTTCAGCGGTTTGGGCTGGAGATCACGCCCATTATGGAAAGACTAGCCGATTACATGCAGGGAGCTTGGATTGCCTTTGCGCACCGGAGGAATCCCGGAACTGACGAAATGCCTTGGCCGAAATACACAACTGAAGACCGTGCTACGCTTATTTTTGACAGTGAGCCACATACGGTGTACGATCCTGAACCGGAGAAGCGCAAGCAGCTTATTGGGAACAGGGGTTAGAATCAAACAAAGAGGGAGTCAGCAGCCATACCGGCTGAGCTGACTCCCTGTTTTGATTTTATAGTCCTAAGTACTCCTTGATACCCGCTACTACGGCTTCAGCAATCTTTTGCTGGTAAGAAGCATTGAAGAGAAGGGCTTCATCTTTAGAATTACTCATGTATCCGCATTCCAGCAGGATGGCAGGCATCTTGGTTTCTCTCGTTACATGCAGGCTACTTTGACGTATGCTCCGGTCCGTGAGTCCCGAGGCAGGTACAAGATATTTATGGACAACCTTGGCGAACTGCAGACTTTCCGCACGGGTATAATACGTTTCGGTACCGCTGGGATTGGTTTTACTGCCTGCTTCAATGCTGTTGGCATGAATGGATACGAATAGTGCCGCTTTCAGATCGTTAGCAAGTTTGGCTCGTTCCTGCAGGGTTGGATAAGTGTCATCACTCCGCGTAAGTACGACCTCCAGATTCGGGTCATTGTCCAGTAGCGCCGCGATTTTCAGTGCTGTAGCAAGCGTGAAGTCTTTCTCGGTGCGTTTAGTAGCCGTACTAATTGCCCCGGGGTCCTTACCACCATGTCCCGCGTCGATAACAATGATTTGCCGGCCGAAAGGGACTGTGGTGTCAGGAGGTGAAATCGGATCCGCAGGATCAACGGTGGCCGGATCGTCTGAACTCTTCTCATTCAGGTCAATGATTACCAAGCCGTCCCCAGCGTTAATGACGCTATAAGGCTTCGCGCTATTCATATCCATTACCACTCTGATGGTTGAAGGATCGTTGCTGAATAACGAATACCGGATCGCTGAGATATCTGGATAACCTGTGATTGCCATTGTTCCGCTTAATTTATTCGCAAGCATAGGACTCTGAATAAAGCTTTGGGCGAACTCGGTGCCGGGAAGCTCCACAACAATCCGGTCTTTACCTGTCAAAGGGAACACATTAGGTGTTACACTTCCGCTAACTGCAATAACCAGGCGGTTGTCACTGAAACTCAGGTTCATAAGCTGCACGTTTTTGCCGGTTTCAGCAGCCCCGCCACCTGAACCTGCTCCACCTGTTCCATTTGAAGGTCCGCTATCCGGTGTTTTGACTGGAGTGACTAAATAAGCTGTCTTGCTGATATTGTCCCAACTAACATCTGTTCCTGTTTCAGTTCCGACAAAAGCAAGAGGAACATAGGTAACCGTCCCGACGAGATAAGGGGCAACCTTGAGCTGGACCTGCTTTCCTGAGGATTCAGCCACAGGGTTGTTTAAAGTCAGTTTCAGGGTTGAATCGGATTGTGTGATCACCGCTGTTTTGGTCACGTTGTCCCATTTGACATCATACTTCAGATTCACGGTTACCAGGCGGAGGGGAACCATAACCGTCCCATTCACGAGCTGTACCTGTGTCTCCTTGGGCATTTCAATTTCAGTTCCGTTCAGGTTAATATGTGTCTGTGCGGCTTCGGCCTGGATTCTACCCGGACCAACCACCAATAATAACAGGAACAGTAAGCCAATAAAACCCAATTTCTTCATCTGTAATCCCTGCCATTCCTGTTTATTTGACTGCTATGTACAATGGAATCCGCAGCTTTCCATATCATGGACAAGTGCATTCCTACTATTGCTTAAACGACAATTCTTGCCAAAAGTTGCGTACGGATAATGGAGAATCATGAAATATTTATGACTGAGCCCAATGAATATCTTCAGGAGTAATATCGGTATTCAGGCGAGGAATGTGAAGTTCTGATTACCAGCAATCGACAATATACTTGAATGCAAAAAAACCGTCGCCCGCGAGTGTTCTCGCACGGCAACGGTTTAGATATAAGCTAGAATTAGTTCAATGAGGTATACCCGGTCTTCTCCACCAATTCCTGACCTTGAGAGGAGATCATCCAGTCCAGAAAAGGCTGCACATTTGGATTGCTGCTCCCAGCAGTAACTGCATAGAATTCTGCGGCAAAAGGATATTCTCCGCTGCGGATGGAATCCTTACCCGGCTTCACACCGTCGATATCTAGCAGGGCAATATCACCGCTTGCATTCATCTCCGTGGCATAGTAGAGGAAGCTGTACCCTAAGGCATTCTTATAGTTACGGTAGCTGGATGTTAGTGTAATCATTCCGCTCATGGCATCGGCAATGTCTTCTTGCGGCGGAGTCATCAGCGGAATATCACCCATCAGCTTCTCCAGCATCGTCTGGCTGCCGCTGTCCTCACGCCGCTGAAAAGCACGGATGTTATCCTTTTTACCTCCGACACTTTTCCAATTGGTTATTTTTCCGGAATAAATGTCCTTGATTTGTGTTGTTGTCAGACCGGTAACCGGATTTCTTGCATTCACGAAAAATACGAACGCTTCGCGGCCGATCGGTGTCAGCTTGAGTTCAACACCATTTAGCTCCGCCAGTTCTTTCTGGGCTTTGGAGGGAGCTGCCGCGAAAATGATATCTGTCTGTCCCCGTATCAACTTTTTATATGCCTCAGACGTTGTGCTGCACACTACCTTACTGTCCTTGAATTCATAGTAATTATACTCGCCTGCAGGATAGACCGCCTGGACAAAAGCCGAATAAAGCGGATAAAGTGCAGTCGCACCATCGAGGCGGGGCAATTCCCCGGTGATACGATACGAGGAAGGTTCGGCAAGAACCGCTACCTTTGAACCCGACTTGAAGGCAGTATAATCCGAAAGATTGATCTCCTTCTCATCGACGACGGCGAAGCTATTAATGTTGGCTTTATTCATTTCATACCCTGCTGTGGCAAGTACGCATAATCCAATGAAGGATAACATGGCGATATGGCGGACTCTCGGCGAAAGAAGACTGAAAATGTTTAAGAACGCATAAACGGCAATACCTGCTGTGATCACCAATACGAGCGGAGCGTAGAACCGGGTTTCGCCGATCAGTGAAGTCATTATAAATATGACAAAACCAATAATACCAATCCCTGCTGCCAAGAATAGAGATACCAACAATTTAAGCCAAAATGAATTTTTCAAATTCTCCTCCTTGAGTAGTGACCTCTTTCCATTATATAGAAACCCACTCGTCGTCTCAGTAAAAAAATGTACATTCTCTCAGAAGATTGAAATCATATGAAAACTTTTTAAATGTTTCTGAAAAGCTCTGGACGAATGGCAGTAAAAAGGATATTCTAGGATTGTGAAAAATATAACAAAATACAAGATTCTCGGGGTAGGTGAAATTCCTAACCGGCGGTAAGGTCCCTGAAGGATCAAGCCCGCGACTCTCTTCTACTGATGCAGCAGAAGAGACTGATCTGGTGAAGTTCCAGAGCCGACGGTAAAGTCCGGATGAGAGAGGATCATTAGGTAAAGACAGCGGGTATCCCTGTATGTCTTTATTGATAACGACCCCCGAGTATTGCCTTAAGGCATGCCGGGGGTTTTTGGTCTGCAACGAGGGTTTGTATCGATAAGGAGAATGAAATAAATGAGTAATCTGACGAGTTCAAACAAAGGGTTCCGGACAGCAACGCTTCGCAGCGGATTTTGGCTAGTTGCCCTGGGAGCCGCACTTTGGGGTGTTGATCCGCTGTTCCGGATTATCCTGTTAAAATCACTGACTTCTTCACAAATTGTTCTGCTGGAGCATGTCGTGCTGTTCCTGGCTTCTGCACCGGTACTCTGGCGCAATCGCAGGGAATTGAAAGGAATCGGACTTCGCCAGACTGGAGCGTTGCTGGCGATCTCTTGGGGAGGTTCCGCTTTCGCCACCATTCTGTTCACCAAAGCTCTGACCGGCGGTGATTTCAATGCCGTACTTCTGCTGCAGAAGCTGCAGCCGCTATTCGCGATTGGTCTTGCGGCTGTCATTCTCAAAGAACGGCTGCCCCGCAATTTCGGTCCTTTACTCATTCTCGCATTAGCGGGAACCTACTCGCTAACGTTTGGGTGGACGGTTCCATTCGGCCATGTGAACAGCTTTATGAATCAAAGCAGTCTGATGGCATTGGGAGCTGCTGCACTCTGGGGCGGTTCTACTGTGATGGGACGTTACCTCTTGGGTTCTATGACTTCCGAAACGGTGACCTCACTCCGGTTCACTATGGCTCTGCCACTGCTCTTAGTTATCACTGTGTTAGAGGGTTCCCCTTGGCACATTAATGGAGGTGTTGCAGGTTCCGCTGCGGTTGCAGTCAATCTGCTGCTGCAAGCCCTGCTCCCCGGATTATTAAGCATGATGCTTTATTACAAAGGACTTAACACGACTAAGGCCTCCTATGCTACACTTGCGGAGCTTAGTTTTCCGATGATAGGTATTGTGATCAACTGGATCGTATATCACCAGGTTGTTACGTTGCCCCAGCTTGTGGGCTTCGCTCTAATCTGGACCGCCTTGTTCGTGATTTCCTGGCAGCAAAGCAAGGATAGCGAGCTGAATTACAGCAAGAATTAAGACATCCTTTTAGCCTTCAATACAAAACGTCCGTTCCGCCAGATGAATCTGCTGCGGAGCGGGCGTTTTTTTGATTGGCTGCTAAAACTGCAGAAATGTTGCAGAAGTATCCTATAGCCTATGATCTTAAGCGTTTAGAATGAGGGGGTCTGTAGTTCAGATAAACCCTGAATCGGAGAACCCAGCTATTGCCTTTGCGCCTGGAGAATTTGTTTGTACAATTAGAGAGATGTCACTAAAGCCGGGGTGTGAAGAGAAGTGTACCGATATAATCTGTTTACCAAAATTGTGAGCATCATGGTGATCATGCTGATTCCGATAGCCTTTCTTTATTTTTATTCGAACAAAACCACAACAGACGTGCTCCGCAGCGAGCTGAATATGTCGAACAGCACCCAGCTTAGTTTTTTTCAGAACCAGGTGGAGACGAATATGGAGCTGCTCTCATCATGGCCTATTCTGCTGATTCACGATCCCGATATTCTCAGTTTGAAGGATACTTATCTCGAAGGTGAGAACCTCAATCTGGACGCCATCAATCTGGTCAAGCGGATTCAGACCAAAATCAGCATTCAAGAAAGCTCCTCCAACTGGAAGAGCAAATTATACTTATATTCACCGTCCATCCATCGGATGGTTACGGAAAATGATGCCATTTCATACAGCGATGAGGACCTGCAGCGGGAGATGAAGTCAGGGTGGCATGTAGACAAAATCCAGGAGCAGAGCGGAGACCGGTTTCTGTTCTCATGGTTTTCTTTTACCCCGTTCCGCTCGGAATTCTCCCCGGATGAAGCTACCTCGATTATGAAGATCGAATTCGACAGCCGTAACCTGGAAGATATGCTGGACAACTTCAAGAGCGGCGGCAGAAGGGACCCTTTCTACTATAAACCTGGTGTGGGACTGATCTTTAACCGCTCTGCGGACAAGGTACTTGCCGGTGAACTTGTAGAAAGACTGGAGCAGGAACAGCTGAAGCAGATAGATATTGATAATAGGAAGCTTGAGATAAACGGGGAATCCTATAGTGTGAATATTGTGTATTCGGACATCATGGACTGGTATCTGATTGATTACATTCCCCTCTCAGAGATTTTGCAGCCTATCCATAAATCGAACCGGTTGTTCTATATCTCCATGAGCGCCCTGCTCCTGATGAGCTGCCTGGTAGCCTATCTACTGTATGTACAAGTACAGGTGCCGGTCAAGCATTTGGTAGGAGGATTCCAAAGATTGAAGAAGGGTGATTACTCCGTCCGGGTCGAGATCAAGGGTAAGAATGAATTCAGCTTTCTCTCCGGAAGGTTCAACAGTATGGTGGAGCAGACCCAGGAGCTGATTGAGAATGTACTGATGGAGAAGATTCATGTGCGTGAGGCCCGGCTGAAGCAGCTTCAATCGCAGATCAATCCGCATTTTTTCTATAATTGCTTCTCATTTATTACGAGTATGGCCAAGCTGGACAATATGAATGCTGTTGTAGGGATGTCCCATAATTTGTCCCGCTATTACAGATATACGACGCGGCAGGAGCGCGATTTAGTAACTCTTGCAGAAGAAACGGAATTTGTGACACATTATTTGGAAATTCAGCGGATGAGAATGAGCAGGCTGCAGTATTCCATAGAACTGCCTCCGCAGATGCGAAAGCTGGATATTCCTCCGCTGGTGCTCCAGCCTCTGGTGGAAAATGCAGTTCTGCACGGTATTGAGCCTATTGCGGGAGCAGGAATGGTACGGATCACCGGGTCTTGCAGCGGAAGACTTATGCAACTAACCGTTGAAGATGATGGCCAAGGGATGACGCCGGAAGGCATTGCCGAACTTGAGGGTAAGCTTGGACGAATGATGGATGAAGAAATGGGCTGCGGCGTATGGAACGTTCATCAGCGAATGAGGCTGCGTTTTGGCGAAGAGTCCGGATTGACGTTTACTCTTTCGCCTCTAGGAGGCTTACAGGCCACACTTCAGTGGCTGTTGCCCCTCGCAGATCATTAATTGAAGTTGTTACGGGAGGAAATAAAGATGATTGAGCTGTTGTTGGTCGATGATGAGTCATATGTGACGGAAAGCCTGTTCCGCACGATTCCATGGGATAAGATGGGGGTTCGTCAGGTGCATCAGGCGGCATCGGGAGCTGAAGCGCTTAGCCTATTAGAGCAGGTGGATATTGATATTATCGTTACGGATATTTCTATGCCCGGCATGACAGGGTTGCAATTAATTGAGACGGCTAGTGAAAAATGGCCCAACATCCGCTCGATTCTGCTTACTGGCTACTCCGATTTTCAATACGCGAAGAAGGCCATCCAGCTTCAGGCTTATGATTATATCCTGAAACCGGTCAGCGATGAGGAGTTTATCAAAAGCGTCTCGGGTGCCATCGATTCCTTGAAAGAGGAGTGGGAGGCCAGTGACCGGTATCATCAGCTGCTCTATACCCGCAAGTCTGATTATAGTGTCTTACACGCTAATCTTATGCATGATCTGCTGCTCGGAAGGGTCATGTCCGAACGGACACTTTCGACAAAGCTCAAGGAGTATGAGATACACTTTGAACTTGATACTCCGGGTGTGATGCTGCTGATCCAGCTGGGCAAGCACTATACATCTATGGACCCTGCTTCTGTCTCACTGATGGAATACGCCATCGGCAATATTGCAGCAGAGCTGTTCAAGGAACATTTTCATATCTGTTTCAGCAAAGCGCCCCATGACTGTCTGGTTATATTGGCTCAGTATAAGGGCGGGAATCTTCGGCAGACTGAATTCCCTGACAATTACGAAAGTGAGCGTCAGCTCATGTTGAAGGCAGCAATTTCAGATTTCCGAACCGGAGTGACCAATTATCTAAAAGGTGACATTTCGCTGATCGTAACGGAATGGTTCACCTTCCCGCAGGGAATCACCGCCGCCTACAGATCGGGTCTTAGTTCCATGTATTTGGCGAATTCTAATGAATCAGGCCCGGTCATGTACTTGGAGGACCGCTATCCTCAGGAGACGATCACGATTAAATCGCTGGAAAGCCTCTACCGGCCGCCGACGCTGATTCATCTTCTCGAATCCAAGCAGTGGGATGCCGCACGCCAGAAGATTGCAGATGTTTTCCAGGATATGGAGAAATCGCGCTTTTCAAGAGAACATGTATATGAGGCGTTTCTGTCGATTACCAATGCTTTTATGTACATTGCCCATAAGGAAGGATTATATATCTCTCAAATTGATCAAAATGCTCTTGATCCGCTGCTGACCCAAAGCATGGTCGTATCACTGGATAAGCTGAAAGAGTGGGCTTCTGATTTGCTGGATAAGCTGCAACAGGAGCTGTCTGAAAGCGACCAGTATACGAAAAGCTATATTATCAAGCAGGTGCATGAGCTGGTGGGGAACCATAACGGGCATGATCTATCAGTGAAGACGATTGCCGATCAGGTATTCCTGCATCCGGTGTACCTGTCCAAAATATACAAAGCGGAGACCGGCGAGGGACTCGGTGACTATATCATCCGCATGCGGATGGAGCGGGCGCTGTATCTGTTGAAGAACACCAATAAGAAAATCTATGAAATTACGACAGAGCTGGGATACCAGAATCCGCAGTATTTCAGTAAAATGTTCAAAAAGCACTACGGTATGACACCAAATGAATTTCGGGATTGATAGAGAGGTTGGCAAAGGTGCAGAAACCTTGTTTAAATGGCGTGTTCGTCCCCGCCGCCGTTCCCTATAATTAAGTTGTAACCAATACTTAAGAACCCAAGGGGGACCAAAATGAGCGCGATGAATAGAAAAAAATGGCTGCCGCTCCTATGTATGAGCGTGCTGCTTGCCGGAAGTATTGCGGGCTGCTCCGGTAATAATGAATCTACTGCAAACAATGCAGCAGGAGAACCATCAGCAACTGCCGCTGCTGAAACTGAAAACGCCTACAAGGATAAATATGATCCTGAAGTAACCATTACAACGGTATGGGGCGTTGACCCGGAACTGAAATTCAAGAATGGTGAAACCATTGAGAATAACGTATCCACTAAATGGGCAAAAGAGAAATTCGGCATCAACATCAAATCCTTGTGGTCGATTACGGATACAAACGGCGCGTTCGGAACGAAGCTGCGTTTGTCCATGTCCTCCGGCCAGGAAATGCCTGAAGTTGTCACCATTGGTACAGCTGACGCTACCATTGCCCAGGATTTGATCGACTCGGGAATGTACGCTGAAGTCGGACCGATGTTTGATAAATATGCTTCTGAATCCTGGAAGAAGGCCATGGCACAGGATCCAAACGTGTGGAATCAATACAGCCGCGACGGCAAAAAAATGGGTATTCCGGTACTCGATTACGCATACAACCATGACTATATTTTGTGGATTCGCCAAGACTGGCTGGATAAGCTGAATATGACCGCTCCAAAGACCATTGACGAGCTGGAAAAAGTAATGGATGCGTTCAAGAACCAGAACCCTGACGGTCTGGCACCTGACAAAGTTACACCACTCAGCATTGGATTCAAAACGACAATGAATACTTGGATGGGTGACCCTTCCTGGATCTTCGGTGCGTATGGAACCCTTCCGCAGCAATGGAATCTCGGAGCTGACGGTAAGCTGGAGTACGGATCTGTAAATGCAGGCATGAAGCAAGGTCTGGACAAGCTGAAGCAATGGCTGGATAAAGGATATATTCCGCAAGAAGCAGCGCTTTGGGATGAGAACAAAACTTCAGAACCGGCCGTTGCCGGCACAGCAGGAATTATTCCTGGACCTTACTGGATGAGCGGCTGGCCGCTGCAGGATACGGTGAAGAATGCCCCTGGAGCTGTCTGGGCACCGATCGAGCTTCCGGCCGGACCTGATGGCAGCGTTATGCGCCATGGTACACAGTTCACCAACGGTGTAACCCTGATCAGCACTAAAATGAAGAATCCGGAAGCGTTCTTCACCTACCAAAACTACCTGTTTGATAATTTCGCCAATCCGCAGCCGGGCAGCGAGCTGGACAATGGTCTGTTCGCAGGCTATGACTATGAGCTGGATGCCAGCGGTAAAATGGTAGCGAATGATAAAATTGCCGGCGGTTATGTGAACTCGGTACGTTATCTGCTTGTCCGTGACGGCGCACGTATTCCGGATGCCCAAATGCAGGCATTGCTGAATCTTGCGGATGGCGCAGAGCCTACAACGCGTCTGGAGAAAGACGTAGCGGTGAACTACGGTAAGGATACTCCGGCTGCAGCGAAAGTACTGCTGGCTCAGGAAGATAAATCATTCAAGAACATGTTCACCGGTCCGACTACGGAGACTATGAAGTCCAAGATGGATTACCTGAACAAGATCGAAAGCCAGACGTTTAATGAAATCATCTATGGTAAAAAACCGCTTGATTCCTTCGACACCTTTGTCTCCACCTGGAATGCAGGGGGCGGCGAGCAAATCACGAAGGAAGTTAATGAATGGTATGACAGCGTAAAATAAGCTGTGAAGAATCTGCGGACCTGCAGTCCGTAAGGCCGCCCGGGCGTGAACAGTCGCCTCCGGGCGGCTTTTTTTGCGCGGAAATCTGGTTACCACGGCTCTTTTTTAAGCTGCGAAAGACATTGCTTTTGTGCCATTTATCTTGCTTAAGCTGTCTACTTGGGTCATTGAGGCGTTGCTATAATTTGAGTATGGAGAAGAAGAAATGAAAGATATGGGGGACCACAGATGAGAACACTAAAGAAAACCTGGCCATTCCACGCCATGCTGCTACCGGCAATGATATTCCTGATCCTGTTCAGCTTTATACCTATGGGCGGCATTGTGATGGCCTTTCAGGACTACAAGCCATGGCTCAAAATTTCAGGCTCGGAATGGGTGGGACTTGATAATTTCCGTTATCTGTTCGAACGCCAGGACAGCATGCAGGTCATTTGGAACACACTGATTATTGCAGTCCTGAAAATGATATTTAATCTACTAGTACCTTTTGTATTTGCGATTCTGCTGAACGAAATTCGTAAGGTGGCCCTGCAGCGCTCCATCCAGACGCTTGTATACCTGCCCCACTTCTTGTCATGGGTCATTCTAGGCGGTATTCTGCTGGACCTGCTGGCTACGGACGGCTTCGTCAATCAGATCCTTGGAACCTTCGGTATTAAGCCGATCTTCTTCTTGGGAGATAACAACTGGTTCCGCTTTACCGTCATTCTGACGGATGTGTGGAAGGAGTTTGGATATAACACGATCATCTTCCTGGCGGCACTTGCCGGAATCAATCCGTCACTGTATGAAGCTGCCGAAATGGACGGGGCGAGCCGCTGGAAGCAAACCCGCTATATCACCATGCCTTCCCTCGTGCCGATGGCGGTGGTTGTCGGAACACTGGCGCTCGGCAATGTGCTTAACGCAGGTTTCGACCAAATCTTTAACCTGTACAACCCTCTGGTCTATCAGAAGGGCGATATTATCGATACATTCGTATACCGGACAGCCATTTTGAACGGCGAGATGGGATTTGGCACAGCGATTGGATTGTTTAAATCGGCAATCAGCATGATTCTGATTCTGGTTTCTTACCGGCTGGCCAAAAAATGGGCGGGTTATCGCATATTCTAATTTACCTGGAGAAGAGGGACTGTAATGTATTATAAAACTAGAGGTTATCGCATATTTAACGTATTCAATACGATCTTTCTGATCGCGCTTGCTATCATGTGTATTATCCCGCTGGTTCACGTGCTCGCTGTATCCTTCAGCGCCAAATCGGCGGCAGATGCCAACCTTGTCGGGTTGTGGCCCAAGCAGTTCTCGCTGGAAGCGTACAAGAAGACAATCGACAATCCGGTATTTCTGCATTCCATTTGGATTTCCGTGAAAAGAACGGTAATTGGTACAGCGCTCACACTGCTCATTACCTTCCTGGCAGCCTACCCTTTGTCCAAGGAGACTTCGGGGTTCAAAGGACGGAACGTCTACTCCTGGCTGTTTGTGTTCAGCATGGTGTTTAACGGGGGACTGATTCCCTTTTATATCGTGATTCAAAAGCTTCATCTGATGGATTCTTTCTGGGTGCTTGTTCTTCCCGGAGCCGTTAACACCTTCCTGGTCATCCTGATGCTTAACTTCTTCCGCGGGATTCCTAAGGAGCTGGAAGAAGCGGCGCTAATCGATGGAGCCGGACATTTCCGGACGTTGTTCAGCATCTACCTGCCGATCTCATTGCCTTCTATCGCAACGATTGCCCTGTTCAGTATGGTGTTCCACTGGAATTCCTGGTTCGACGGCCTGCTGTATATGAACAACTCCAAGCAGTTCCCGCTCGCCACCTTTTTGCAGACCGTAATTATCCAGCGGGATATGAGCTCGATGAGCGTAAATCCGAAGGAGATGGAACTGCTCTCGCAGACAACAGTACGGGCAGCACAAATCTTTATCGGTGCTGCACCGATTCTCCTCGTGTATCCTTTCCTGCAAAAGTATTTTGTTAAAGGGATGACACTTGGTTCTGTGAAGGAGTAGAAGTACGTTGAAGGAGCTGCTTTTATGAAGAGAACCTTTATTAACGGGATGGATATCTCGTTTCTGGATGAGATTGAGCAGGGCGGGGGTACGTTCAAGGCTCGCTTTGTGGATGAGCGGATTGACAAAGGGACCAGGGCGAGCAAGGGTGAAACCGGCGCTATGGCTGGGGAGATCAAAGACCTCCTCGCTATTCTCAAAGGCAATGGAGTGAATTCGATCCGGCTACGGATCTGGAATGAGCCCCCTGGCGGGTATTGCAATCTGGAACGTACACTCGTGATGGCAAAGCGGATCAAAGAAGCCGGGCTTGGCTTCCTGCTGGATTTCCATTATTCAGACAAGTGGGCTGACCCGCAGAACCAGTGGAAGGCGGCAGCCTGGGAGGCACTTGATTTCCCGGAGCTGCAAACAGCAGTATATGAGTACACTCAACAAGTTCTTACCGCTTTAAAAGAGCAGGGTACGCTTCCTGATATGGTGCAGATCGGGAACGAGATCACCCCGGGAATGCTGTGGCCGGAAGGAAAAGTGGATGGGGATAGCGACACACAGGAGCAGTGGGAACAGCTTGTTGCCCTCGTACAGGCTGGAATATCTGGAGCCAAGTCAGTAGAATCGGCGATATCTATCATGATTCACATTGACCGTGGAGGAGATAATCCTGCCAGCCGTAAGTTTTATGACCGCTTTGAGGAACTGGGGGTTCAATATGATGTGATCGGCTTATCCTTCTACCCTTGGTGGCATGGAACCCTGCAAGATCTGGAGCACAACCTGAACGATCTGGCAGTACGTTACGGCAAGGAGATCATTGTAGTGGAAACGGCATATCCGTGGACACTTAGCCCGCCTGAAGGATTTCCGATCATCGTGAGCGAGGAGTCACAGCTTCATGCAGGTTATCAGGCAACAGTGGAAGGCCAAGCGGCATATCTGCGTGATTTCACGAAAGTGATCCAAGCCGCACCGGGCGGCAAGGGCATCGGATTCTATTACTGGGAACCGGCCTGGATTCCATCACAGAAGGAGTGGTCCGTGGGCCACACCAACAACTGGTCCAACCTGACCTTATTTGATTACGAGGGACGTCGGCTTGATTCCCTGAGGTTTTAATTGAATTCGATGAGAGGCTGTCCTGCATGAATGGCGATCAATTGCCGGCGGGACGGCCTCTTTTTATTTAAATAACTCTGGCTAACCAGCTATTGCAGTACAAAGCCCAGCAGCAAAGAGACATATAGACAGCATCAAGTTACATAAAGGCAGCAACAAGTTAGATTTAGTTAGCACCAAGTTATCGCAAAAGAACACCAACCCATCACTAAGCGACAGGTAATTCTAGAAAGCCGTCAAATAAACGCATGAATGACAAAGTAAGATAACACCTGCACACTTCCTTGTATCCGCTTACATAAAATCATCCCCTTTGTTCTTCCTATGGAAATTGTAAGGGGGCACCATTTAAAACGATACCCATATAAATCCAACATTTGTGCATCTTTGGAATGATTGTAACCCGTAAGAGTAAAAATAAGCCTTTCCTCCCATACTATCGATAATCTTGCAGCAGTATTGCGGCAAGAACCCTTAGGAGGACTGCGGATGAATAGCCGAGCGGATAACGTCGTTTATATACAGCTTAAAAACCGGGTCACTCTGCCCAAAGGGTCAGGGATCCTGCTTCGTGACGTTGCATATCTGATTATGGCGCCGGAACGGGAGGAAGCGTTGAACTCCATTCTATTGATCCAACCTGAGCAGAGTGACGGCAACCTTATTTTAATTGATCTCTTGACGGTTATCCCCCGGATTCGGGAGCATTTCCCGGAAGCGGATATCGAGCCGATTGGTGAAAGCCGGACGATTGTGCAGATTGAGGGGCCTTATGAATCACGAAAGCCATCCATGGCGTTATTTGTTCTGGTCTGGCTGCTGTTGTTCTTCGGCTCTGCACTGACAATTATGAATTTCCATGCCGATGTCAACATGCAAGAGGTACAGATCCGGATTGTTGAAATGCTTACCGGACAGCGGGATGAACATCCTTATCTCTTTCAGATTTCTTACTCCCTCGGAATTGGCTTCGGTATGGTTATTTTCTTTAATCATTTGTTCAAAAAGAAATGGAACGAGGAGCCGACACCGCTTGAGGTGGAGATGTTCCTCTACCAGAAGAATATCGATCATTATGTAGTTAACGAGGAGTACAGCAAAAGGGGGGGCTGAGAATGACCGCACCGATTATGCTGGGACTGAATATGATTTTGGGCATTGCAGGCGGAATCGCCGTGGGCGGCGGAGTGATCGCTTTGTTCATCGTACTCGATATGATACCTCGCCTGGCCCAAGTTACTGCTTCTTATAACAAAGTTCATTGGTATGAAGGTGCCATGGTGGCGGGTTCGTTTCTAGGTACAGTAAGTGACTTCTGGAACTGGACGATATCTGCGGGTCCTATGGCAGAGCTGGCCGTAGGGCTGTTTGACGGGATATTTATCGGGATGCTGGCGGCGGCACTGACTGAGGTACTAAATGTACTGCCGATTCTGGCCAAAAGGCTGTATATGACCCGCTATCTGTTTGGATTGCTGATGGCGATGGTCTGCGGCAAGGTAGCCGGTTCTTTGTTTGATTGGATGATATACAGACAATAAACGGGGAGGTAGTGAAGTGGTCAAATATATTCACAGCGGAGATTTTATTGAGGATGAGGATCAGCATGCTGCATCGGCTCCTGCCGTAGAGCAAACGCAGGATGACACAGACTTGGTAGTATCATTTAAACCGGATTTTGTTCCATCCATTGCGGAAGACATTGGCAATACCCCAGAAACAACAGATTCTAAGGAGAGTCTTGATCCGACCGATAACAATAGAACTTTCGAGAAAGTAACAGATGAAAGTGTTGCTACGAATCAGGCGAATGATCTTGATGAAGAGCTATCTTCTAAAATAGACCCGTCCGTCGATATAGGTGTAGATAATGAAGGGAACGGCTACGGCGAGCGGGATCTTGTACCTTCTGAAGTACTGGGTACCCCAGATCAGGAGGGTGAACAGTCACAAGACAACGCAGTTCCGGCAGTGGAAGGAAGCTCGGATCTCGAGCAAGGATCCGGAGCTGAAGATACTAATGCCGATGGAAATGAGGAGAGTACCTCCGAAGACAGCCCGGATTCAGAAAATACAGAAAGTAATGCTATACCCGATACGAACCAGGACGCAGATACTTCGGGACAAGATAATACGGAGTCTGTTCAGAGGGGAGACGATCAACCCAACGAGGACACCGGAATGGGTACGGACAACAGCCAGGACACGGAAGCTTCCGATGAACTTGGGATGGAGGATCAGGATCAAGATCAGCCCAAAGGGTTATTTGCCAAATTCTTCGGGTTTGTGACCGATGGTGCTGAGGATATGGATACGGATTCAGAAAACGCCGGAGAGGAGGAGAATACGGAAGCTCAGAATCCGCAGCAGTCAAAGGAAGCAGGAACAGAAGAACAGTCCCAAGCGAAAGCAGACAGCAGCAATCACAAGACCAAGTCGAAGAAGAATAAACAGTCGGCTCAGAAATCCGATGAACCTGACAACAACCATAAAGATCCCCGTCAAGAGAAAAGGGATTATGAACGTTCGGACTCCCTGGAGCAATCCATTATTTACTGGCAGGGCAATGATAAGATTCCGGTAACACTGGAGCGGACCAAGGATACGTTGACCGAAGTTATGGGACTGGGTTCTTCTTTTGATGTGGTATTCCGGGAGATGTCTTTTGGCGGCAGAAGGGTTGCACTGCTGTGTATTAGCGGATTTGCCAAGGATACGATCATTGATGAAATTTTAAAGCGATTGACCTATCTTACACCGGAGAATTTATCCACGGATGTTCTGACCACCTTCATGAGCGAGTACATTCCCCATATTCAGGTGGAGAAAGGCGATTTACTGAGCGAAACCGTCAACAAGGTTTTGTCCGGGATGAGTGCGATTTTCATTGAGGGTGAAATGCGTGTAATCATCATGGATACCCGTGCTTATCCTTCACGTGGCCCAGAGGAGCCTTCTATAGAGCGGGTTGTTCGTGGTGCGCGTGACGGCTTCACTGAGACGCTACTCAGCAACGTAGCGCTGGTTAGAAGACGGGTCCGTGATCCGGGGCTGAAATACGAAATGCATCAGGTCGGACGCAGAACACGGACAGATGTCTGTGTGGCTTATATCGATGATATTGTGGATAGGACTCAAGTCAAAGCAGTGACGGATAAAATAAACAGTGTGGATCTCGACGGAATCCCTCTCGCGGATAAGCAACTGGAAGAGGCGATTGTCGGTGCGGGTTGGAATCCTTATCCTATGGTCCGTTACTCCGAGCGCCCTGATGTTGTTGCTTCCCATTTGCTGGAGGGCAGGGTAGTTGTATTTGTCGACACGTCGCCCAGTGTCATGGTACTTCCGACAACATTTTTTGATCTATGCCAACATGCCGAAGAGAATCGCCAGACTCCATTTATGGGTACGTATCTTCGCTGGGTCCGGTTTATAGGCATTTTCGCCTCCATGTTTCTTCTGCCGCTCTGGATGCTGCTTGTTATTCATCCTGAACTGAAACCGCCTATGCTTGAATTTATCGGACCGCAGAAGACGGGTAAAATCCCTCTCCTTGGTCAATTCCTGATTGTGGAGCTTGGTGTAGATTTGCTTAGAATGGCAGCGGTTCATACGCCTACACCTCTGGGATCTGCTATGGGCTTGATCGCAGCGATACTGGTAGGCGATATTGCGGTGCAGACAGGGTTATTCGTGAACGAAGTTGTGCTCTATATGGCTGTGGCTTCTATCGGCATGTTCGCCACTCCAAGCTATGAGCTTGGGCTGGCCAACCGCATTGTCAGGCTTGCGCTGCTGCTTGCTGTTGCTGCTTTCCAGGTGCAGGGTTTGGTTATCGGCTCCACACTGCTGATCATACTTTTAACTACTCACCGTTCGTACAATTCGTCCTACCTGTGGCCGTTTATACCGTTTAATGCAAAGGCGATGGGCGAAATAATCCTGCGTCAGCCTGTACTATATTCCAAAACAAGGCCGTCTTTTAACAAAACCAGAGACAATACGAAGATGCCCCCACCTAAACGAAACAAAGGTCACGCGTAGGATAATACAAATCAACTGCAAATTAGTCCATTCAATGGTTCCCGCTGTCTGCTATACTGAATATACTTAGACAGGTGGAGATGATAATCCACAGAAATTGGAGGACTGCACAATGTTTTTACACGGGACGAGCCGGATTAACGATGCCGGACATCTGGAGATTGGCGGATGTGATGTTACGCAATTGAAAGAGCAATATGGAACCCCGCTCTATATTATGGATGAGCAACTTGTGCGGCACCGCTGCCGCGAATATATAGATGCATTTAAAGCCTCCGGGCTTGGGTTCCAAGTTGCATATGCAAGTAAGGCATTCTCCATCATGGCGATGTGCCGTCTGGCTGATGAAGAAGGACTCTCCCTCGACGTCGTATCCGACGGAGAGCTGTACACCGCTCTGCAGGCAGGGTTTCCGGCTGAGCGTATCCATTTCCATGGCAACAACAAAACACCGGATGAGATTGAAATGGCGATTGATGCCGGCATAGGCTGCTTTGTAGTGGATAACCTGATTGAGCTCAGCCTGCTTCAGGCGATTGCCGGCCGCAAGGAAGTTACAGTAAATGTGCTGCTGCGCGTCACTCCAGGGGTAGAGGCTCATGCTCATCATGCTTATGCTGCTACCGGCCAGACCGACTCCAAGTTTGGGTTTGATATCGGTAACGGATCTGCACTGGAAGCAGTGCGTCAGGCTTCGGCGAAAGCCAACCTGCAATTGCTGGGTGTTCATTCGCACATCGGGTCACAAATATTCGAGACGGAAGGCTTCCAGCTTGCCGTTGAGCGGGTTGCCGCTTTTGCCCGTAAGGTGAAGGAAGATCTGGGAACCGAGTTCACGGTGGTTAATCTTGGCGGAGGTTTCGGTATTCGTTATGTGGAAGGCGATACTCCGCTTCAGGTATCAGAATATGTTGCGGCGATTACGGATGCGGTGAAGACGTATTTTGCCGGAATCTATAGTAATCTTCCACAAATTTGGGTAGAGCCAGGCCGCAGTATTGTGGGTGACGCAGGAACAACATTGTACACTGTAGGCACGAGCAAAGAAATTCCTGGTGTCCGCAAATATGTTGCCGTTGACGGTGGAATGACCGACAATCCACGCCCGGCACTGTACGAGTCGAAATACGAGGCTCTGCTTGCCAACCGTGCCACTGAAGAAGCCACAGAGACGGTTTCCATTGCCGGCAAATGCTGTGAGAGTGGAGATATGCTGATCTGGGACGTAGAGTTACCGGAAGCAGAGAGCGGAGATTTGCTGGCCGTTGCATGCACGGGAGCCTATAACTACTCCATGGCGAGCAACTATAACCGCATTCGCCGTCCGGCGGTAGTCTTCGTTCAGAATGGCCGGAGTGATCTGGTTGTCCGCCGTGAAAGCCACAGCGACATTATTGCCAATGATATTGTACCGGAGCGTATTGCGAAGCAGCCTGTGGCAAGATAATGTGATAGAAAGACCGCCTCGTCCGCCGAGCGGTCTTTCTTTTGCATTGATAAGGATTTCATAGTAAACTAATACAAGTGTCTAACATCTGCCAATTTTGAAAGGAGTCATTTACATATGGCTAAACAAGCGAAAATTACAATGGAAAATGGCGGCGTTGTGCTGCTGGATTTGTTCGAGAACGATGCTCCAAACACGGTTGCTAACTTTGAGAAGCTCGCGAACTCCGGTTTCTATAATGGATTGGTATTTCACCGCGTAATTCCTGGTTTTGTTGCTCAAGGCGGCTGCCCTAACGGCACCGGCGCTGGTGGCCCTGGTTACACCATCAACTGTGAGATTAACCCGAACAAACATGAGCGTGGATCCCTTGCAATGGCTCATGCCGGTAAGAATACAGGTGGAAGCCAGTTCTACATCGTATATTCCCCGCAACCGCATCTGGACGGTGTACACACCGTATTCGGTAAGATCGTAAGCGGCATGGAGCATGTAGATGCATTCAAAGGACGCGATAAAATGGCGACCGTTGAGGTTTTTGAAGCTTAAACCAACAGTCAAGCGCTATAAATAAAAGACTCTCCCTGAGATGGACTGAATTCAGCCGCCTCTCAGGGAGAGTTTTTTTGCATACTGGTTTATTCTGAAATCGAAAGTTGATATTCGTGCTGATCTATGTTCAGATCTGCTTTCAAGCCTAGTTGTTCGGCCACGAACTGTACAGGAACC
Source organism: Paenibacillus oryziterrae (assembly GCF_042610485.1). Lineage (NCBI taxonomy): Bacteria > Bacillati > Bacillota > Bacilli > Caryophanales > Paenibacillaceae > Paenibacillus > Paenibacillus oryziterrae. The sequence continues at coordinate 110,019 of NZ_JBGJZO010000003.1, forward strand.
ATAGCCCGTCCGCCGCTGATTAGGATAGGATGGAGCATCGTGACGGCTTGACCGTCAATTTCTGCCTTACTCTGACCTGCGGTCATCTGGAGTGTATGCTGCTTAATGGTGAAGACGGCCTGTTTCGCAGCCGAATCCCATTGAAGGGTTGCCCCAAGCGATGCCGCGACCTCTTTAGCCGGAAGGAACAGCTCACCCTGTTCCTGGACTAATCGGGTTGTAAAAGGAACATTCGCATTGTTTACAGTAACTTCATACGCGTACACATTACCTTTTTTATCCATAAGGGCTGAATGGGTTTGTGACTCAAGGTTGTTGTTTAGAAGTGAAATATTATCTTCAGTAACCCTGTATTTGGCATCATCCCTGCCTACAGCCTGGGCAATCCAGCTGTTCACCTGTCCGCTGTGATGGCTTAGATCCTTATATAAATCGAGATTAAAGGTCCAGTCGGACTCAGATTGAAAATCATACAGCCGGGAGTTCGGATGTTTGTTAATCTGGCTGAACATCCATTTACGCATTTCCAGCTGATTGCTGTAGCGCTTGGGATTGACATTATACCAGGCGACCTGTCTCATAATGGAGTAAGGCGGATAATAAAAGTTGAATTCCACGTCAGGATAATCCGTAAGCAGCTGGTCAATGTAGGTATTGAACCGTTCCTGAAGCTCAGGAAGCCCCTCTTCGTTCATTCCAAAATAGATCTCGCTTGCACTATGGTCACCGTAATCTTTAGCCACCCGTTCTTTGGAAAAGGTAGAGGTATCATTCCAGTTGTTGAGGTGCTCAAGTTCGGTATGATTACCGAGCAGAGATGATTTGAGACTTAAGAAGAACTGCGTATAGACGGATGAATTAAAGATATATTTGTAGTCGTTGCTTATCTTGTCATCATATAAAAAATCCGGGAAGGACTGCTGCTCCTCCGGGGTAGGGTTCTTCAGCGAGAAGTAATCCAAGCCCCAGAGCACCTTTTTAACCTTGCCGGTTTCGAGAGCCAGACGTGCCATCTTGTAATGCTCTTCAACTGTAGAGCCTTCGATGGACAGCTTCATGGCTGTTCCGCCAAGACTTTCGCCTACTTCCGAGGGAAGAAAATTCTCTGTCATGGAAGTTCCAATAATGATCGTATCGTAGTCGAAATTTTTAGCCAGCCCCGGATTTTGATATCTTTCCTGCTTCGAGTACACGGGCGTATACCATGAGGTCCTATGATAGAACTGGAGCGGATCTACAACAATGATTAGCAAGGCCATTAGGGCTGCAAGAATCAGAGTGAAGAGCAGAAACAATCCAACGGTTCTTTTGGAGCGGGAATGAAATCCTGGTCTGGAATCTGATGGAGACACAGAGGCACCCGAGTGAGAAGTGTCCTCGATAAAGCCTGTTTTTTGCTGGGGTAACAAATCAGGTATCCTCCTAAATAAAGCTCATCTAGATTTAGAAATTGAAATATAGGAATTCGGTAATCCGGTTGAAAAAGAGCAGGGAGATCATGAACATCACGGCCATCAGCAGAGCTGTTTTCCAATTCGGACGCAGTTTACTGAAAGCTACTGTTAAATTCGGAGACAGGGTCATTACGAGCAGCAGAATAATGAGAAGCGGTGCAATCAGCACGAATGCTGAAAGCCCCGAGAGTCCCAGGCCATTAATACCGGTCATTCCACGCAACACCCTCGTGGCCTGAGGCATATTGTCCGCCCGAAAGAAGACCCAAGTGATATTAATAAAGATGAAGGTAATCAGCCAGCTGGACCATTGTGGTAGAGGGATGCCCCAGCGTTTCCAGATCCGCTGCACTGCTTGTCCGCCCCCGTGGAGCAATCCCCATAAAATGAACATCCAGCTGGCACCGTGCCAAATCCCTCCAATAAGAAAGGTAATCAGTACGTTGCGGATGGCTGTCCAGAAGCCGCTTCTGCTGCCCCCCAACGGAATATATATATAATCTCTAAGAAAATGGCTTAACGTGATATGCCAGCGCCGCCAGAAATCCTGTATGCTGGTCGCGCGGTAAGGAGAGTTGAAATTTTGCGGAAGCCGGATGTTGAACAGCAAGGCAATTCCGATAGCCATATCTGTATATCCGGAGAAGTCATAATAGATCTGAAAGGTATAGCTCAGAACTGCAATCCAGGAATCCAGGAAATGCGAAGCGTTGATAAAACCGCTGTTAGCGTATCCGGCAAGCGTATCAGCGATCAGCATTTTTTTGGAGAGGCCAATACAGAATAGCAGGGAGCCGGACATAACGTTACTCCAGTTCCAGATCTTATTGCGGAGCCTTTCAAACTGGGGCATCATGTCTTTATGGTGAAGGATGGGGCCGGCGATCAGATGTGGGAAGAAGGTCACGAATAATACATAGTTGATGATGCTGTATTCCTTCACCTGTCTCCGGTAAGCATCTACGAGATAAGCGATCTGGGTAAAAGTGAAGAAACTGATCCCAAGCGGTAGCAGCAGGTGGAGCACAGGAACATTAGCCCCCGTAAGCCCGTTCCAGTTCTCGATCAGAAAACCGGCATATTTATAGTATCCGAGCAGTACTACGTTGGAGGCTATTCCGAAGAACAGAAGCAGTGATCTCCGTGTTGATACGGACAATAGCTTCCGGCCGACCAGATAATTAAACGCGATGGACAACAGGATCAGAGGAATATACTTTAAATTCCACCAGCCGTAAAAAAATAGCGAAGCTAGCGCCAGCCACACCTTGGCCGCAAAGAAGCTGCGGTAGTTGATGAAGACGAAATAAACCAGCAGTGTCACCGGAAGAAAAGCAAAAATAAATATGTAGGAGTTAAATAGCATACCGGTCCTCGCTTTATCAGGGAATTGGGAAATTCATGAAGGTAATGCTGAACCTTCTAATGATATGATTTTTTGCCTGAGGTGATCTGTGATATATATCAACTCATTTATTATCGGCATTTGACATGATAGAATTAGAATCCCAATTTAATCCATGGAAAAAACCACGCTATTTGCGTGGTTTGTGGCAGTTACGATGACATTCGCTCTGGCAGCCGGAAGAACAACAGGTACATAAGCATGAATAAGCCGAGTGCAAATAATTCTTCGACCAGGAGGTAATACGGATAAGGCCCGAAACTATTCAGTATGGAGTAGGTACTTGGCTTACGGTTGAGAAACATATAATTGGCTCCGAGAAAATGGTTGAAGGTCCAGACAACGGCAGCCACTACATTCAGCCATATCACTGTGAACCAGAGGGACTTCCAGGTGGGCTTGAAACCTTCAATCCAGGTCATATAAAGGGACGCCCATATGATGGCTGCGTGGACAATGAAGAAGAGCAGAAATCGGAAATGCGGGAAAGGATAAACCAGATTCGGGGTAAGTAATGCAATAGAAGCCCCCCCAATGCCTGCAAAAAATAAAAAAGAATACAGCCGGCGGGTGCGGGTTACCAGCATAATCACAGAGAGCATCAACGAAATTCCACAGAGCTCCAGAGGCAGTGAAATAGCGGTTTTCCATAAATCGTGGGTAAGGTACCACGCCTGCAGGCTGGCTTCGCATGATAAAAGTATAATTATGAGCACCACCCGAAGAACCAGCTTTAACCGTGGCTTAACGCGGATGGCAAGCCTATACCGATAGAGCAGGAGGGATAGCGCAATGATTAGCAGCAGGGAGATCCAATGGGTCATGGAGAACATAACAAAATCCGTTTCGTGTTGCCGATCAAAAGACATGAAACCGTTCACAATTCTCAGCCTCCAGAACCTCGATTAACAAATTTTAAATAGATGGAATATATACTCATTTATGTGATTCTATCCGGTTAAAAAAGGTGATATAAGTATATACGTTTAATACCCATTCCTCAATGTAATATACATCTGTATGATCTCATAAAATGAACATAGTGTGGCGATGATTACATACTCAATGAGCGGTCGTTCATCCCATGAGGTCAGTTAGATGGGGGGATGGGAATAAGCAGAGGCATCGATTCGAAATGATTGGGGGATTGAGCAAATGGTCAAAAAAAGACTAAGTGTGATCATCATTTTGGTTATGCTGATCGCACAGTATACTTATGGCCTGGGTGTTCCGGTTCAGGTAAGAGCGGAAGGAACCAGTGAGAACACCAGTGTCTCTGCTGCTGCATATGGTGATAGTTCTATGTTGACTGCCAGTGTATTCGATCCAGAATTGACCGTTACAGAAGCTGTATATGAATTCGACCAGGATATAATGACCAGTGTTACCTTATCGGTATACAATGCGGACGGACAACCGGATCCGGGGCCTGTATTTGAGCAGGGTTCAAATGTGCAATTGGATTTCACATGGGCGATACCGAACGGGTATGACTATAAACCTGGAGACTACTACTTTACTTTTACACTGCCCGCGGAGTTTAAGCTCTTCAACGATGTTCATGGTTCCCTGGAGTCTGACTCCGGGCCGGTCGGAACATTTACCGTAAGTCAGGCAACACACGAGGTTGTCATGACGTTTAACGACTTTATCAAGGAACATGACAATGTGCACGGTACACTCCGTATTTCCACCAAATTTGATGTACAGGTGATCAAAGGAAGTACAACGCAAGAGATCCTCTTCCCGATAAACGGGACCATGGTGGCCTATCCGATCATATTCAAACCTACGGGCTTAACGATCCAAAAATCAGGTGTTCCCGACGGGTTTAATGCCAAATCCATTCACTGGACAGTCGATGTTAACAAAAGCTTGGCGGCTGTAAGCAATGCAGTTGTCACCGACCCGATACCAGCCGGATTGACCCTGAATGCTAATGATATTGCGGTATACGAGCTTAATGTCGCCCTGGATGGCACAGCTACTAAGGGAAGTCTTGTAGATCCACTGAATTACTCGGCTGAAATTACTGGAAGTACACTTAACCTCCAGTTTAACTCAACGATCAATAAGGCTTATCGTATTGAGTATGATACCTTAATTACGAATGAGGCCTTGACTAAGTTTACCAACACGGCAACATTCAAAGGTGATAATCTGGCACCAGTAAGTTCATCGGCAACTGTAACTGTTGCACGGGGCGTAACTCTTGATAAAACGTCAACGTACAATTGGGGTGATCAAACCATCACCTGGAGCATCAAGTATAACTACAATGAGAAAGAGATTGCCAAGGTGAATGCCCATTTCACAGATCTCTTCACGGATACTCAGAAACTGATTAATGGCTCACTTGTTGTGTATCCCGTAACTATTGATTCTTCGGGAACAGCGACCAAACAGACGGCTCTCGACCCTAGTGCGTATACGGTAACCACTGAGACAGCTGCTAATAAAAAAGGGTTTAAGCTACAATTCAATAACGCAATTACTTCACCTTATCTTATTGAATACAAGACAACGGCTATTGAAAGGGTTACTCACGATACCATTATCACGAATACGGTAACAGATGGCACGTATCGTGATGAAGCATATCAACAGATCCGCACGACCGTTATATACAAGAACCTTGGAAGTGTGAATTACCAGACTAAAACCGCCGATTGGAAAATCACATTTAATGGCGATGACGCACCAATGAGTAACGTCAAAGTTACAGATGTATTTCCTTATGGAGGTCTCAAGTTTATTCCGGGTACATTTATCATCAAGAACAGTGCTGGTGAGACGGTGGATGCCTCGGAGTACGATTTGCAATACGATCCTTCGGGATTAGCAGGCTTCACAGTTACTTTCCACTCTCCAATTTATGGAACTCACACGATCAATTACTCAGTAGAATTCAATAATGACTGGATAACCGGAAATACGGATCAATTCCATAATACCGCGACCGTATTCTGGGTAGATATGGAGGATCCGGATTTCGTTGTACACAGCGCGGAGGCCAAAGGTCTGTTTAATCCGCGATTCGAAGAGAAATACAATGGAATAAAGTCCGGATCTTATAATGCAATTAGAAAAGAAATTACATGGAGGATTGGCTTCAACTATAACGGGAAAACGCTTGAAAATGCCACGCTGAAAGATTGGATTAAGGCACCGCAGACTTTAAAAGATGGCTCTTTAAAGGTATACCATATGAATATTGCTGTAGACGGAACACCTTCAATTGGGAGTGAAGTCAGTTCAGCATTATATACGTACATCCTAGACGGTAATGTACCTTTGGAAGACAAAGTGCTAACGCTGAATCTAGGTTCGATCAATGGTCCGTACTATGTTATTTTCACAACCGGTCTGGAGGGTCAGATCATTGATTCGAAGGTGGACAATACAGCTAAACTGTATGACGGATTGAACCCGGTCTCCAAGGATTTGACGGCTTCGGTCAAGATTCCTTATGGAGGAGAACTTCTGGATAAAACAGGTGTGCAGAATGGTGACAAGATTAAATGGACAGTCAACATTAACCGGACACAATCTTACCTGAAAAATGTGGTAATTACGGATACTCCTAGTCCAAACCAGATCATACTCAGTGATACCTTCCATTTGTATAAAACGAATATTCCGGTCTCCGGAGTACCAACGACCTCTACAGAGGAATGGGTGAGGGGTGCGGATAAAGATTATACCATCGACATTACTGAGGATAGTACGGGCAAGCAAATCTTTATCCTGAAGTTTAATAAGGATATCCGTACAACTTCTGTCTTGACCTATGAAACCCTAATTACGGCAAGTAACGGCGAGCAATTAACCAATACTGCCAGTCTTAAGGGTGACAACGTAGTTACTGTGACCAAGGATACAACCAAGATTATGATTGTAGGAGTATCCAGCGGTTCAGGCACCGGTACCGGGGAGAGAAGTACGCTTACGGTCAAGAAGGTTGATGCAGAGAATAATTCCCTAGTGCTGAGCGGGGCTAAATTCAATCTGTACCGCGTTGGCGGTGAGGAGCCTCAACTGCTTGATACCCAGACTACAGGACCGAGTGGAACGGCAGTATTCAGCAATATCCTGTCAGGTAGTTATATTCTGATAGAAACGGCTGCGCCGGACGGCTACGTCCTTGATTCAAAGGAACGGCCAGTGACCTTGAGTCCTGGAGCCAATATTCAAATAACAGCTACAAATAATAAACAGGTGATTCCGACGCCTTCAATAGAACCTTCACCATCGGCGTCAACAGGGCCATCGACACCGCCATCATCCGAACCGACACCGACGCCTTCAACTATACCTGGTGAAGTCGTAATCGATGAACCTGTGGTACCGGCAGGTCCAGGGACTCCTGAAGTTCAGCCTACTCCTCCGGTTGTACAGGAATTGCCTGACGATGAGGTTCCACTTGGAACTGTAGATGTGGTAGATGATGAAGTTCCAGCAGGAACTGTCCAACAGTTGCCTAAAACAGGTGAAGCAAGTCCAATGCCGCTCTATGTGGCCGGTATGGCTTTGATCGCCGGAGGTTTTGTGCTAAACCGCTTGTTTAAACGCAATAAACGTTCAGAGTAATCATATGATGTGATTTTTTCACCAACCGGCATGTCTCCTGCTAGACGGAGGCGTGCCGGTTTCATTGTTACCGGGTATACTAATGCTAATTAAATGACGGGGGAGATGTTTACAGTGTGGTCAGAATTCAAAAAATTTGCACTTAAAGGTAACGTCCTTGATCTTGCTATTGCAGTCGTAATTGGAGCAGCTTTCGGGAAAATCGTCACTTCACTTGTGAATGATATTATTATGCCGATTGTCGGGATCATTGGCGGCGGTATCGACTTGAAAGATCTAACTTACAGTTACGGGAAATCAGTAATAGGTTATGGCTTGTTCCTGCAATCAGTTGTTGATTTCTTTATAATTGCCTTCTCGATATTCCTGTTTATCAAGCTTGCGGGCAAATTCAAACGTAAAGAGGCGGTTAAAGTGGAGGAAATTCCGGCCCCGTCACCTGATTTGTTACTGCTTGCAGAAATCCGTGATTTGTTGAAAGCAAGTAGAGCCGATAAAATGTAAAAAGAAATTTATATTTGACTCCGAAACATCTAAGTTACTTAAATAAAGTTAATTATTTATTTACACTTGCAATTTGGTTTTGTAAATGTTAATTTTAGTTTATTAGTTCTTAATTTCATATTTGATTTGATCCTTCAGGGCAGGGTGAAATTCCCTACCGGCGGTGATGTTGCTGCGATTTAAGCAGTGCTTAGTCCGCTACCCGGCTGTAGTTAAGTTTGATACAGACGGTGGACCTGGTGCAATTCCGGGACCGACAGTATAGTCTGGATGGAAGAGGGAGAGAATGACGCTTGTTTATCTATGAACAGGTGAACTGCAGTTTTTTTCAATATTATGTGCGTTATTTCACAAGGCGCGCACTTTATTTTGACTGCCGCAAACTCTCATTTTAACCCATCCCTTTCTCCTTGGAGAGCTGAGATGGGTTTTTCTGCGTATAGCGTGTTATTCTAATGTACTTGCAGTTGCAGATTGGAGGTCGAAATGGATAAGATGAATGACGAATTTTACATGTCGCTTGCTCTTGATATGGCTGAACGCGCCCAGGGACAAACCAGTATTAACCCGGTTGTGGGATGCGTCATCGTTAAAGATGGTGTGATGATTGGACTTGGAACCCACCTGCAGAGAGGAGGGGGCCATGCGGAAGTGCATGCACTGAATATGGCCGCCGGCCAAGCAGCTGGAAGCACTGCCTATGTAACTCTTGAACCTTGCAGCCATTATGGGAAGACACCGCCTTGCAGTGAACGGCTGATCGCAGAAGGTGTAAGCAGAGTGGTCATTGCCTGCGAGGACCCCAATCCCCAGGTTGCTGGACGCGGCGTTAAGATGCTAAGGGATCGGGGCATTGAAGTAGAGGTCGGACTTCTGCAAGAGCGTGCACTAAGGTTGAATGATAAATTCATTAAGTATATTTTGACGAAAAAGCCATTTGTTACGTTGAAAAGCGCCAGTACGCTGGACGGCAAGATTGCAACCCGGACTGGAGACAGCAAGTGGATCTCCAATGGCGAAGCCAGAGAAATCGTACATACGCTGAGGCATCGTCACATGGGGATTATGGTTGGGGTTAATACGGTGATTGCCGACAATCCCTCATTAACTACCAGGATGTCAGTGCCTGGAATCAACCCGGTGCGGATTATTGTCGATTCTTCACTGCGCATTCCGCTGGATTCTGCAGTTGTTGCAGACGGTCAGGCATCTACCATCATCATAACCACTGAAGCGGCCGATTCACACAAGTCAGAGGCATTGCTTGCGGCTGGGGTCCAGATTCTGGTGTGCGGCACTGGGCCGCGGGTTGATCTGCAGGAAGCTATGGTGAAACTTGGTGAGCAGGAGATCGGTTCAATTCTTCTTGAGGGTGGAGGAACCCTTAACGGGGCCATGCTGGAGAGCGGTTTGGTTGACCGTGTAGTGCTGTTTTTTGCTCCGAAAATTGCTGGAGGGGGCATGGCTGCTCCTGGTACTTTCAATTTCCCGGGTGCGGATTTGATGAAGGACGCCATTGCCCTTGACGGAGTGGAAGTTGAAATCCTCGGGGATAATGTGTGTATCAGCGGGACACCCGTTCTTGCCGGTAACGCTCTTGATGGGATTTCCGCTCCTGAAAGATTTTAGAGGAGGTGCATTATGTTCACAGGATTAGTCGAAGAATTAGGGGTTCTGCGCGGAGTGTCAACCGGTGGGGAAGCCATGGTGCTTAAAATTGCAGCCTCGCTCATTATGGATGACCTCAAAATCGGCGATAGCGTTGCGGTGAACGGCGTCTGTCTGACTGCGACTTCGATCGGTGACGGTTTCTTCACCGTAGATGTGATGCCTCAAACTTACCGCAACAGTACACTGAAGGAATTGAGCAGCGGCAGCAAAATGAACCTGGAACGTGCTATGGCATCAGGCGGGCGATTTGGAGGTCATATTGTACAGGGGCATGTGGATGGTACTGGGACCATCAAAAGCATGAAGCGGGATCAGAATGCAGTCGTATTCGAAATTAGCCCTGAACGCAGTTCTTTGTTCAAATACATCATTCCCAAAGGTTCGATCACGATTGACGGGATCAGCCTGACGGTGGTAAATACATCCGCTTCATCCTTTACAGTGTCCATTATCCCTCATACCCTAGGCGAGACAGTGCTCGCCCATAAGCGGAATGGGGATCATGTTAATATTGAATGTGACGTGCTGGGCAAATACGTGGATCACCTGCTGCATTATCGCTCATCCGCGCAGAACGAAGAAGAGAAACCATCCGGTATCAGCCGCGATTTTCTGGCAGCTAACGGTTTTGTGTAATCACAAGTATTTTTAGGAGGATTAATCATGAGCGAAGCATCGAAGCAAGAAACTGTGCTCGACCCGATTGAAGAAGCCATTTATGATTTGATGCGTGGTAAAGTAATCATCGTAGTAGATGATGAAGACCGCGAGAATGAAGGCGATTTTATTGCTCTGGCTGAAAAAGCAACACCTGAAGTCATTAATTTTATGATTACTCAGGGCCGGGGTTTGGTCTGTCTGCCGATTACCGCTGAACGTGCCGAGGAACTTGATCTGAAGCCGATGGTCAGCCAGAATACCGATTTTCACGGAACCGCCTTTACGGTATCCATTGACCATAAAGACACTACAACCGGTATTTCCGCCGGTGAGCGTTCGATGACCGTGAAAGCAATTATGGATCCGAATGCCAAACCTTCCGATTTCCGCAGACCGGGACATATGTTCCCGCTGGTAGCCAAGAAGGGTGGGGTATTGCGCCGTTCTGGGCATACGGAAGCCGCTGTTGATCTGGCCCGCATGTGCGGCGCTTACCCTGCAAGTGTAATCTGCGAAATTATCAAGGAAGACGGTTCTATGGCCCGCCTGCCTGATTTGATCGAGATTGCTAAGAAGCATGACCTGAAGCTGATCAGCATCCAGGATCTGATTCACTACCGCAACGAGAAGGAAAAGCTTGTGAACCGCGAAGTATCCGTGCGTATCCCTACCGATTTTGGCGTATTCCAGACGATTGCATACACCAATGAAGTGGATGATAAAGAACATGTTGCCCTTGTAAAAGGTGACATTTCCGGAGATGAGCCGGTTCTTGTGCGTGTGCACTCGGAATGCTTGACCGGTGATGTATTCCATTCCCACCGCTGTGATTGCGGACCGCAATTTGAAGCCGCGCTGCGCCAGATCGAAGAAGCCGGCAAAGGGGTTCTGCTCTATATGCGTCAAGAGGGCAGAGGCATTGGCCTGATTAATAAATTGCGGGCTTACAAGCTGCAGGAGCAAGGGCTGGATACTGTAGATGCCAATCTTGAACTGGGCTTCCCGGCTGATCTACGCGATTACGGTATCGGTGCACAGATTCTCAAGGACCTTGGGGTTCGCCAAATCCGCCTGATGACCAATAACCCGCGCAAGATCAAGGGTCTGGAAGGGTATGGACTTGAAGTTGTGGAGCGTGTAGCGATTCAAATGCCGGAGAATGAGGATAACAGTAAATATCTGCACACCAAGCAGTCCAAACTGGGTCATTTGCTGACATTCGATACCATCGAACAAAACGAAAAAACAGAAGTTTAAACCCAATTAACTCACAAATGAAAGGTTGATGAATGAGCATGCCGAATTATTTTGAAGGACATTTAGTTTCCGAGGGACTTAGATATGGTGTAGTTGTAGGACGTTTCAATGAGTTTATTACCAGCAAATTGTTGTCGGGTGCACTGGATGCATTCAAGCGTCATGGCGTTAAAGATGAGGAAGTTGACGTGGCTTGGGTTCCAGGCGTATTCGAAATTCCGCTGATCGCACAAAAAATGGCCGAAAGCGGCAAATATGATGCTGTTATTACATTGGGTACTGTTATTCGCGGATCTACGACACATTATGATTATGTATGTAATGAAGTAGCTAAAGGGGTAGCAGCCATCAACCTGAAGACAGGTGTTCCAACCATCTTCGGCGTAGTTACTACCGAGAATATCGAGCAGGCTATTGAGCGTTCCGGAACCAAAGCGGGCAACAAAGGCTGGGATGCTGCCAATGCTGCGATTGAAATGGCTAATCTGAACAAGATGTTCAAATAAGTCACCTATTGACGAAAGTCCATAAATCGTGCTTATTTATATGTATAAGAAGAAAGCATGAAGTATAAGAATCTTTCTACTTGTGTAGCGTCCGTAGCGGCGCTGCACTTTACTTTTTTAAGCAGGAGGTTATCTCGTGACTGTATTGTATAAGCTGGAGACGTTTGAGGGTCCGCTGGATTTGCTCTTACACTTGATCGATAAGGCGGAAATAGACATCCAGGATATTCCGGTCAGCGAGATCACCGAACAGTATATGGAGTATTTGCGCAGCATGCAGGAGCTAGAGCTGGATATTACCAGCGAATTCCTTGTCATGGCTGCAACGCTGCTGTCGATCAAAAGCAAGATGCTGCTTCCTAAGCCGCCGGTGATTGAGCTGGACGATTTCGAATTTTATGATGAAGACGAACACGATCCTCGTGCAGAGCTGGTGCAGCGTCTGATTGAGTACCGCAAATTCAAGAGCATTGCAATACAACTCATGGATATGGAAAGCGAACGCAGCCTGATCTTCACCAAGGAGCCTGAGGATTTGGGGCCTTTCGTTCCGGTTGAGGTTGATAATACGCTGAAGGGGTTACATACAGCCGATCTTATCGCCGCATTCCGTAAGGCCCTCGGCAAAGCTGCTAAACGCTCCTCTTATCAAAGAATTACCCGGGATGAAATCTCGGTGAAGGACAGAATTAGAGATGTGACAGCAGCGCTAAGGCGGAATGGCAAAGGCGGTAAGCTGCGGTTCTCCGCACTTCTTGACGATGAGATGGCCCGCCATGAGATTGTCGTAACCTTCCTAGCGATTCTGGAGCTTATGAAGATGAAAGCAATCGTATGCTACCAAGAGAAATTATTCGATGATATCGTAATGGAGTGGAGAGGAGAAGAACACTTCAATGGATTACAAGAATCTGAAATCAATTATTGAGGGACTGCTGTTTCTGTCTGGTGACGAAGGAATTTCCGTCCGGCAAATTGCTGAAATTACAGAGCAGCGGAACGATCTGATATCGCGCGCGCTGAAAGAAATGCGTGAAGATTGTGTCTCGCAGAACCGCGGTCTTCAGGTGATAGAGATCGCTGGTAATTACCGGCTGGCCACACTGCCCGATCATGCACCATATTTTGAGCGGCTGGCTTATTCACCTTCACGGTCTACCTTGTCACAGGCGGCCTTGGAGACATTGGCTATTGTTGCCTATCGTCAGCCGATTACCCGGGTGGAGATTGAGGAGATCCGCGGAGTTAAATCCGAACGCGCCATTCACACACTAGGCAACAAGGATCTGATTCAGGAGGTTGGCCGGGCTGAGGCCGTGGGACGACCTATTTTATATGGAACAACCAAGACCTTCCTTGAAAGCTTTGGGCTGGCGAACCTGAAGGAACTTCCAGAGCCTTCCAGCTTTGAAAGCGCAGATAATCTGGAAGAAGAAACACAGCTGCTGTTTAATAAGCTTGATACCCGTCAATTGACAATTGATGAAGTGGAAGAAACCTAATAATACACAAGACTCTGAGTATGAGTTGAAACGACAAGTCTGCCGGTAAACGGCGGGCTTGTTTTTTTATGCTTAATTTCAGGACAATCGCATGATTTTCGGCAGATCTTGCCATACTAATCCAAAGGTTCCCAAATAATTATGGTCGGTTGGAGGTAAGAATGTGACGTTATGGCTAGTAATACCGCTCGCAGTGCTGCTTGTGGCTATCGTTGTGATTATTTCTTCTTCCATTGCTTTTGATTTCCGGCTTAGTAAGCTGGATAAGAATGATCGTATTGTGCTCGACATTTCATTTCTACATAGACTTGTTAAACTTCACTATGTGCTTCCATCTGTTGTCTATGAGGGGATGACACAAGGTATCAAGGTTAAATTAGAGGAGAGTGGAATAGCGCCGAATATACAGAAAGATAAGGATGCAGAAGAAAATATTGATAAGGACGTCGTAGATAACTGGCTGGCGAACTTTAAAAAAGCACTGAGAGCCACTGAGGGACTTAAACAATTGCTCAAAGATACTCTCTCTCATCTCAAAATCACCACGCTCGATTGGTCGACGGATTTCTCGCTTGGCGATGCAGCTGGAACGGCTACTGCAGCAGGAGCGTTGTGGGGACTGAAGTGGAGTATCGTGGGATGGGCATCACAGTGGATCAGGCTTCAACAAGAGCCGAAGCTGTTTGTGAAACCGGTGTTTGAAGATGAACTCAGCTATGCAACAGAGATTGTCTGTAAGGGGAAAATCTCGGTGCTGCATGTATGCATGGCAGGGCTCCGGCTTGTTGTCCGGACTTATAAAGTAGAAGGAGGATTTCAATTGTGGAGGGAACTGCTGTTTAACAGGGATGACCGGCAAACCGGAAGACGATAACTTCATCACGTTGCCTTTACATACTAAAGAATCAATCGGGGGAATATAAGGCTGTAGAAGACGAGTATTCATTAATTGCCGAAGGAGGATAACAAGATGAGTGACCACCCGATTCAAGGGTTAATGCAGACTGCTATGGAAAATATCAAGGGCATGGTCGATGTGAATACCATCGTTGGCGATGCTGTTGAAACTCCGGACGGCAGCATTATTCTGCCTATCAGTAAGGTAGCGTTTGGTTTTGCAGCAGGGGGCAGTGATTTTCGGGTAGAAGATGAGGGACGGGTCAGTCCCGGAAACCAAGAGAATGGGAAAAACGGACATTCTGGTATCAAAATGCTTCCGTTCGGGGGCGGCAGCGGCGGCGGGGTATCGATTCGTCCGATTGCTTTTCTGGTTGTGGGGAAGGAAGGGGTACATATTGTACCACTTGATAATCAGACCCATCTGTTTGAGAAAATCATTGATGCCACACCAGGCCTCATTGACAAAATCCAAACGATGTTCCCACAAAACAACGGTATTGCAACGGAAGCTGTTCCTTCTGCAGCATATACAGCACCACCGGTTAAAGATCCGAATCCATCACACCACTAGATCACCTGCTGCAATTATGGGAGGGCCCTTGTCACCGCGAGGGCCGTCTTTTTTTGTGTGATAGGGATGTAGCTCTTGAAGGACATACCCTTCCCTGCAGCCGCATACACTTGTACAAAACAAATGAATCCAATATTACATAAGAAGCCGGAGGATAATCATGAAGAGTAGAATGTATAAGTGGCCCATTAGCATAGTTTTCTGCACCTTGCTCCTGCTTCTGGTTCCTCTGCAAAGTATCCGGGCCGAGAACAAGACCATTACGACGCATGCCAGAGCCGCTACGCTTATCGATGTGGAATCTGGAAGGATTCTGTACAGCAGCCGCGGAGATGAACCAATGCTGATTGCCAGCCTGACTAAGATTATGACGGCGATTGTAGCCATCGAGAACGGAGATTTGGAGAGTATGGTGAAGGTGAGTAAAAATGCCTTTGCCAAGGAAGGCTCCTCGCTTTTTTTAAAGCAGGGTGAAGAAATGACTCTGGAAAATATGCTTTATGGGCTTATGCTCCGCTCCGGTAACGACGCCGCGACAGCTATTGCCGAACATGTCGGAGGTTCAGAGGAAGGTTTCGTGTATCTGATGAATGCGAAGGCGGAACAGCTTTCGCTCAATCATACCCATTTTATGAATCCGCATGGCCTCGACGCAGAAGGTCATTATTCGAGTTCCAATGATTTGGCTGTTCTTACCGCGTACGCGCTTCATAATCCCGTGTTTAAGGAGATCGTACAGACCCAAGTGAAGACTGCGGACAATCCGTACGAGAAGTGGGATTACAAATGGAGCAATAAGAACAAGATGCTTAGGCTGTACGATGGGGCGGATGGAGTGAAGACAGGATATACCAAGAAATCCCTCCGGTGTCTGGTCAGTTCCGCAACACGAAATGGGCAGCAGCTTGTCGCCGTCACCCTAAACGACGGAAATGACTGGAACGACCATGCCTCACTGTTGAACTTCGGATTTAATCACTATCCCCTCAAACCGCTGATCGAAAAAGGGGATAAAGTGAGTGGCTATGAGCTGGTGACCGGCATAAATTTCAGTTATCCCCTGGGTGCCGGAGAACAAGAACGTCTGGTGACCAAAATGGTTCTAACTCCGGCAACTGCTTCAAACAAGGCTGCTGTGCGCGGTGCCGATTTTGGGCTAAAGGGAGTGCTGCTGCTGCAGCTTGGAGGAAAAGAGATCGGCAGAGTGCCACTGTATTCCCCCGATCAATTGCCTCCCGAGCAGCCCGCATACGGTAAGCATCTAAGTACCACAAGTTCGGCTATTTATCCTGCGGACACCTGGCTTCAGGCAGTAGGGAGTGCGTTGAAGGCGCTATTCCAGACAGGAGGAGGGGGAGAAAGTCATGATTAATCTCATCTGGCTGGGGATGATCGTCATCGGCTTCCTGTTCGCGGCAGTTAATGGCAGAATGGACGAACTCACTGCTGCTATTTTTGACGGGGCCAAGAATGGTGTAACGGTTAGCTTTGGACTCATTAGTGTGCTCGTGTTCTGGCTTGGAATTATGCGTATTGCGGAGGATGCCGGTATACTTCGTAAAATTGCCCGTCTGCTGGGTCCGGTGGTCTCTTTTCTATTTCCTGATGTACCCAAGGGACACCCGGCACTCGGATATATCCTGTCCAACATGAGTGCCAATCTGCTCGGTCTTGGCAATGCGGCGACACCCATGGGAATCAAGGCCATGCAGGAGTTGCAGACCTTGAATCCGGACAAGGAGACAGCTACTCCGGCGATGTGCACTTTGCTGGCGTTAAACACGGCAAGTATTACCCTCATTCCAGCCACACTGATTGCGATCCGATTGACCTATGGCTCCTCCGACCCTGCCGGTATCGTGGGTACTACACTTGCAGCAACCGCAGTAGCAACATTGGCTGCCATTGCTGCAGACCGAATATTCCGCCGCCTGACGCTACGGCGCAGACCACCTCTCCCACCCGCATCGGGGAAATCTGATTCTGCAATCCGGCGTGGCCCCCTTTCCCATCCTTCAGTGAAAGGGTGATACACAGTGCTGCATCTGATCAGTCTCATTTCCGCTTGGGCCATTCCCGTCCTTATTACCTTTATCCCTCTATACGCCTATACACGCAAGGTTCCCGTCTATGATTCTTTTGTGGAGGGAGCGAAGGAAGGATTCGGTACAGCCATAGCCATCATTCCGCATTTGGTCGGTATGATGGTAGCTATCAGTGTATTTCGAGCATCAGGAGCGCTTGATTATATGATGAGCTTCATCTCCCCTTGGATGAGTCGTCTTGGCGTTCCGTCAGAGGTGCTGCCTCTTGGACTTCTGAGACCCCTTACCGGTACGGGCTCACTTGCCTATACCACCGAGCTAATCCGTACCCATGGCCCTGACTCTCTGATCGGCATGATTGCTTCGACCATTCAAGGCAGCACCGACACCACCCTCTACGTCTTGACGGTGTACTTCGGCGCCGTAGGCATCCGCAACGGCCGCTACGCTTTAAAGGTAGGCCTCTTCTCCGATATCGTCGGCTTCGTCGCCGCCATCGCAATCTGTATGCTGGCTTTTGGGTGAGGTTTTTAAAGATTCTCTGTTTGGTCGGGTTTGGGGTTTCAGGGGTACCCGTTGACAACAGCGATCGAAGGCCCAAACACTCCCCGCAGTTACGCCCTTCGTCAACACCCCGCCAAAATCTCCAATCCCCCAACAAACAGATAATCGTCAAGAGGCGTCACCCTGCCGCCTCTCTCCTCATATGCTATTTCAGCTAGAAGGGAGGCGTTAGTCATGCCATACAAAGGGTTCGTCATTCACCATTCGGACTGTACATCCATCAACGGTAAAGGCTTTGACTTCTGGGTGGACCCGGAAGGCATGTTTTTTGCAGCGCCGATGTTGACGGATCCCGATTATATTCATATTTGTTTGGAGGGTGACTTCAATCTTAAAGATACGACGGCATCCGGGTCCGGAAGAAAAGATCAGTTGTTTTCTGCCGGAAGGCTGATTTTGGAGCTGGCCACACGGTATCAAATCTCCCCTTTAATCGTTGAACCGCACGGGAATTCTTGCCCCGGAACTTTTTTTCCTTGGAATGAGCTTGTGATTTATCCCTCTGATGGTTATCATTAATCTGAGGTGACTAGTCGAAAATGGAAAGATTACAAAAAATTCTGGCGCAAGCCGGTGTAGCATCCAGACGTAAATGTGAAGAAATGATTTTGGCCGGTAAGGTTGAAGTGAATGGTGAGGTTGTAACTACACTTGGAACCAAAGCCGATCCGGATAAGGATACAATAACAGTTTCCGGCAGAACGATCCGAGGCGAGAATAAAATCTATATTATGTTCAATAAGCCAAAAGGCGTCATTACGAGTGCTTCTGATGATAAAGGACGCAAGGTAGTAACAGATTACCTGAAAGGGATCAACGAGCGTGTCTATCCTGTAGGCCGTCTGGATTATGATACCGAAGGGCTGCTGCTGCTGACGAATGACGGAGAGTTTGCCAATCTGCTGACTCACCCTAAGCATCACGTACCTAAGACGTACCATGCCACGGTAAAGGGAATTCCGCATGGCACGGCGTTGGACAAGCTGAAGGAAGGCGTTAAGCTGGAAGATGGCATGACGGCTCCTGCCGAAGTCGAATACAAGGATATCGATGAAGTGAATAAGGAAGCAGTGATCAGCATAACGATTCATGAAGGCCGTAACCGTCAGGTGCGCCGTATGTTCGATGCGATATCTCATCCCGTAACCCGATTGAAAAGAGTGTCGTTCGGTGATATCTCACTGCAAAATTTGAAACGCGGCTCCTACCGGCATTTAACAAAGGATGAGATTAATCATCTGCAGCAAATTGCCATGGCCGGACTGATGAAGACAAGAACGCCACGCAAGGACACATAAAGTTCACAAAATAACCCCCTAATATCGTAACAATATTCGTTATAATGTTCATAGGATGTTCACACCTAACAACGAAGTTATGCGTTACGTCATAGAAGGGGGTTTTCGTGTGGGCAAAGCTAGAAAACCGGTCCAAATCGTTATTTTGTTGCTCGTTGTCATCCTCGGTGGATACGCCATCGGGACCTCGATCTTTAAAGGGGACGGCAAGCCTGGAGAAGGAAGTAAAGCGCCTTCCTTTGAATTAATGGGTCTGGACGGCCAAAATCATACTCTGAGTGAATATAAAGGCAAGGCTATCGTACTCAATTTCTGGGGCTCCTGGTGCACGCCTTGCGTGAAGGAAATGCCAGCGCTTCAAGCCCAGTGGGAGAAATGGCGCGATAAGGGAGTTGTGGTTGTCGGCATCAACGTGGGTGAGGATCAAATGACGGTGGAGAACTTTATCGCAGATATGGATATTGATTTTCCAATTCTGATGGATCCGAATCGAAGTGCGGTACGCAGCTATGGTATCTCACCGATGCCTACTACCTTTTTTATCAACTCCATAGGCAGGGTCGACAGCATACATATCGGCCAGCTTGATCTCAGCACACTAGATGACGTAATCGGGAAGCTGGTGAAACCATGAGTGAACGCACGCCTTTTATTACAAATACTAAATGTGATTGCGGTCATCAGAATCCAGTCGGAACCGTACTTTGTGAAGCATGCGGCAAACCGCTGGGTGATGAAGGGACGTTGACCGATCATCTTGAAATGCGATACGACGGTGTAGCCCGCAGATCGCAGAGGGCAAACCCGGGGATCATTGACCTCGTATGGAATTTCTTTTCTTCCGTAAAAATAGCGATTTATCTTATTGTCTTAACGTTGCTTGGTTCTATGCTCGGCACCATTTTTCCGCAAGAGAGCACGTTTCTTAATATTGACCCGTCCACCCATTATAAGGAAGAGTATGGAGTGGCGGGAGAGATCTACTACAAGCTGGGTCTTTCCCATACGTATGAATCCTGGTGGTTTGTAACCCTGCTGGTTATGATTGGAGCTTCTCTGGTTATCTGCAGTCTTGACCGGGTGCTCCCGCTATATAAGGCATTAAGCAGACAGAAGATTCGCAAGCACCGCCAGTTCTTGACCCGACAGAAGATTGTGCTCGTTACCAAGGTCGAACAGGATCCGGAAGTCTGGATTTCGGAGATCATTCAGCCGCTTAAGAAGAAGGGTTACCGTGTCATTTCAGATGGAGGCGCTCTACTTGCTGAGAAACACCGCTTTAGCCGATGGGGACCCTATGTAATACATATCGGGCTTATTATATTTCTGCTCGCTGTACTCGCCAGAGGGCTGCCGGGACTCAATATGGACCAGCATTTAGCCTTTCCGCAGGGGGAAGCAGTGCAGATTCCAGAGACTTCTTATTATCTGAAAAACGAGAAATTTACCGTTGAGTTCTACACTGAGGATGAGATGCCGGAACAATTCCGCGGCACCAAAGTTCTGCCGAAGCTGTATGAAACCAAGGCGGTGCTGTATGAATGCACAGCTGAGTGCGGCGATCCTTTTAAGGAACCTAAGCTTCGCGAAGTGGCAAAGCATGATATACGGGTTAATCATCCTTTGAATTATAAAGGTCTGAAAGCGTATCAATTTGATTATGATCTTACTCCGGTGCTGCGTTCAGTGCAGCCTAATCTGGTGAATACCATTACAGGGGAATCTTTCGGCAAGTTCAAGCTGAATATGAAGAACCCGCAAAGGGAGTTCACTATCGGGCCTTATGTGCTTGAACTGAAGGAGAAATACATGGATTTCGGCCTGAATGAAGAGGGTCGGCCTGTTTCGAAGTCACCCTATCCGAATGCGCCGGCATTTTTATTTCTGATTAAAGGTCCGGACCTGCCGGAAGAAGGCCAGCAGTATCTCTATTTTCCGAAGCAGGTAGATCAGCAGAAGTTCCAACAGGCGGAGATCAACGATAAGCTTGGGGGAAGCGGACGATTCCTTGAATTTGAGGTTGCCGGTATGGCGGACGTCGATTTCTCTGAGTCTACTACGTACCTTAATATCCGCGTGGACCGTGTCATGCCCTTTATCTGGATCGGTGCCGGGATAATCATGCTAGGCCTTGTGCTTGGATTTTATTGGCAGCATAGACGCATCTGGCTGACTCTCGAAGACGGGGAACTGACGCTCGGAGCACATACGAATAAGAATTGGTTTGGTTTCCGCCGTGAAATAGCAGCAGTCCTGGGGAAGATGGACATGACCGTAGATGAAAAATCACTCGATAACGGGGGAGGTCTATCATGAGTATGCTTGACTTCAGCAATGACGCCTTTATCGCCGCTTTTCTTTTATACAGTGCAGCTTTTATGTTATTTACCATCGCCATTATGGGACGCAAGTGGTCCGGTCGGAAGCCTGAAGAGCATACGGCACGCTGGGGCAGAACCGCCTTTATCGTCTCTTCGGTTGGACTCATTGGACATTTGCTCTACTTCTTCACACGCTGGGCCGGCGGCGGACATATCCCCGTCAGTAATATGTATGAATTCATGTCCTTTTTATCAATGATGGTAATGGTGGCTTTTACAGTCATCTTCGCCATTTACCGCAAAATCGCACTCGGGCTCTTCGCAGTTCCTGTCTCTATTGTAATTATGGCCTATGCTGCAGTATTTCCACAGGAGGTACAGCCGCTGATTCCTTCGCTGACCTCTAATTATCTTAAGATTCATGTGACCCTTGCTGCACTTGGGGAGTCCTTCTTCGCCGTCGGATTTGCAGCCGGTCTCATGTACCTGCTTCGGACGGTAAGCTTCGACAGTTCGGCAAGCAGTGACAGAAAGCAGCAGCGTCTGGTGGAGTTCACGCTCTTCTCAATCCTTGTTATTGTAGGCTTTTTGGGCTCGGTATTTGCTTTCCGGGGTGCAGGATACGAAACTGTTTTCATCAGACCTAACGTAACGATTGACAGCCCCGGGCAGGAAAATAGTACAATAGAGAAAGTGAGTTATAAAATGCCACCCCTTGTGGCACCTTACGATAGCGAAACAGAGAGCTTCCAGTCGTTTCTTGGCATAAATAAACCGCTCTTTGAGGCACCCTCATGGATGAACGGTGTAAACGCCGGAAGAAAATTCAACACTGTAATTTGGTCAGTGATATCGGGTCTTATTCTTTATGGTATTCTCCGGCTTTTTGCCCGCAAGCCTCTTGGCAAGGCACTCCATCCTCTGATGGATGGCATTGACGCCGATGATCTGGATGAGATCACCTACCGGGCGATTGCGATTGGCTTCCCTATTTTCACATTGGGAGCGCTGATCTTTGCAATGATCTGGGCACAGGTAGCATGGGGAAGATTCTGGGGATGGGATCCGAAGGAAGTATGGGCACTGGTAACATGGCTGTTCTACAGCGCTTATCTGCATTTGCGGCTGGCCCGCGGCTGGCAGGGAAGGAAGTCTGCATGGCTTGCCGTGCTTGGATTTCTGGTAGTAATGTTTACACTGGTAGGCGTGAATCTGGTGATTGCCGGATTACATTCCTATGCCGGTACGGATTGATCAATGAGTGAAGTATTGAATGGCTGCAGAAGCAGGCATGAATAGCAGTATTGGTTTTACTGTAATTGATGAAGGGGTTGTTGTGAGATGGCAGAGCATTTGAACAGAATTCTGGTGGTGGATGACGAAGAGCGTATCCGCCGCCTGCTTAAGATGTATCTCGAAAAAGAAGGGTACGAAATCGATGAAGCGGAAGATGGGGAAATTGCCCTCCGCAAAGCTACGGCCAATGATTACGGCCTGATTTTACTGGATGTAATGCTGCCAGGCATCGATGGAATTGAAGTGCTTACAAGGCTGAGGGGTGTGAAATCTACTCCTGTGCTGATGCTTACTGCCAAGGGTGAAGAAATCAACCGGGTGCAGGGCTTTGAGATGGGTGCGGACGACTACGTGGTGAAGCCTTTTAGCCCGCGTGAGGTCATTTACCGGGTGAAGGCGATTATGCGCCGTTCATCCGCCACTGCGTTCTTGTCAAAAGAAAGCAATTCCAGCAATAACATTGTGTTCCCGCATCTTATCATAGAACATGACGCCCACCGTGTTACGGCTGGAGGTCAGGAAGTCAGTCTGACTCCGAAAGAATACGAGCTGCTGCATTATTTGGCGATTTCACCGGACAAGGTATTTTCCCGTGAAGAGCTTCTGAAGGATGTTTGGAACTATGAGTTCTTTGGCGACTTGCGTACCGTAGATACGCACGTGAAGAGGCTCCGTGAGAAACTGAATAAAGTATCACCGGAATCGGCAGCGATGATTACCACCGTATGGGGTGTGGGCTACAAGTTAGAGGTGCCTAAATAACGTGAACTTCTGGAGAAGTCTTGTCGGAAAGCTGTGGGTTACGATCATTTGCCTTGTTGCTGTCGTACTCATGACACTGGGACTCTTTTTGCTGCCCTACATCGACAGTAACTTTACCAATTCCGGAGCAATAAAACGTTTGTTTATGTACACCTGTATGATAGGTTTTTCGTTAACCACTTTTTTTGCGCTTTTTCTGTTTACCAAGATTACGCAACCGATGCAGCAGGTAATTGAGGCTGCTAACAATATCCGGCGTGGTAAATATGGGACTAGGCTTAAGCTCGTGACCAGCGATGAGATCGGGGTACTGGCAACGTCCTTCAATCATATGGCAGAGGAGCTAGAGGAGAATATCCGCAGCCTTAATCATGAGAAAGGCCATCTGTCGAGCGTGCTGCGCAGCATGAGCGACGCTGTGATTACCTTTGATATTGAAGGCCGGATTATCCTTACGAATCCACATGGACAAGCTTTGCTCGAGTCCTGGAGCAGTTTGACATGGGATCAGGATGCCGAGTCCGATTCGGATGTCACGGGCGATGTGCCTCCACCTCTGCTGCCTTTATTCCAAAGTACCCTAAGAAATGATGGCGACCAGCGATCCAACGTACATGTCCTGCAAGGTGTATGGTCCGTGCATATGGCACCGCTTTATTCCGAGGAACATATTCGCGGTGCTGTAGCGGTACTGCGGGATGTTACTGAAGAAGTGTCGTTGGAGAAAATGCGCCGGGACTTTGTAGCCAATGTATCACATGAAATCCGTACACCGTTATCCATGATGCAGGGTTACAGTGAGGCACTTCTGGACGGGATGGCTTCGTCTCCTGAAGAGAGCAGCGAGCTGGTGCAGGTCATTCATGACGAGTCACTGCGCATGGGAAGGCTGGTCAAGGATCTGCTTGATCTTGCCCGGATGGAAGCGGGACATACCGATGTGCTGAAGATTCAGGTTAGTATGGATGAACTGCTGGATCGGATGTACCGCAAGTTTCTGGTTAGAGCCAAAGAGCGGGATATCCAATTGCAGTACCGTAAGCTGGGCGATGGCCTACTACTTCACGCAGCGGACGAAGACAAGCTGGAACAGGTGCTCACCAATCTTCTGGATAATGCATTTCGCCATACACCTTCAGGTAAGGCCATTATCATTTCAGCGGGTACGATTGAAATCGACGGACTATCGTTTGTCGAGGTTCAGATCACCGACGAAGGAGTCGGGATTCCTCCTGAGGATTTGCCTTATATCTTTGAGAGGTTCTATAAAGCCGATAAAGCCCGCTTGCGAGGCGATTCTGGCGGAACAGGACTTGGACTTGCTATCGTCAAGAATATCGTAGAAGCACACCACGGATCTATTACAGCAATGAGCAAGCTAGGTGAAGGTGCAAGCTTTACGCTGCGGCTGCCTGTCGAAAAACAGTAATTCCACACTAAGCATGACAGCGCCTCTGATAGCAGAGGTGCTTTTTGTTGAAACAGACACATTAATCTTGTTCAACGTGGAACAAAGCTCTGGGAGGGCGTTCAATGATCAACTTAACAGGTGGGGTTCATCTATGACAGAATACATTCTTGCACTGGACCAGGGGACAACCAGTTCACGGGCGATTCTGTTCGACAGGGAAGCGGGGACTATTGCCCAGGGGCAATACGAGATCAGACAATCTTTTCCCCGTCCGGGCTGGGTAGAGCATGATCCGGGGCAAATTTGGGAGACTCAGCTGGCGGCAGGCAGAGATGCGATTTCGCGAAGCGGCGTTCGCCCGGAGCAAATTGCAGCCATTGGCATTACCAATCAGCGAGAGACAGCTCTCGTGTGGGATAAAGCAACTGGAGAGCCTATATACCCGGCAATTGTCTGGCAGGACCGGCGGACCGCAGATCTTTGCGAGGAACTTAAGGATAAGGGGCTTGAGGAAGAAATCGGGGCCAAAACAGGTCTTGTCGTGGATGCGTATTTCTCGGCAACAAAAATTGCCTGGATTCTCGATCATGTGGAAGGCGCCCGGGAACGGGCGGAGAGAGGCGAGCTGCTGGCAGGTACTGTAGACAGCTGGTTAATCTGGAAACTGACCGGAGGAAGGGTTCATGCTACCGATGTGACGAACGCATCACGGACGATGCTGTTCAATCTCCATTTCAGGGCTTGGGATGATACGTTGCTTACGCTGCTAAATATCCCGAGAGCGGTTCTTCCTGAAATCAAGATGTCCGGAAGCCAGTTTGGCATGTCAGAAGCCGAGTGGTTCGGTGCACCTATCCCGATCAACTCTGTACTTGGGGACCAGCAGGCCGCGTTGTTCGGTCATACCTGTCTGGAAGCAGGCAGCGCCAAAAATACGTATGGTACAGGCTGCTTTATTCTGATGAACACCGGAAGCGAAGCTGTCGTATCACGTCATGGTCTCCTGACGACGGTAGCTTGGGGAATCGGAGACGAAATGTACTACGCGCTTGAAGGCAGCGTATTCGTAGCCGGAGCAGCCGTACAGTGGCTTCAGGAGGGGCTGGGACTCATCAGCGGGCCAGCAGATTCGGAGCTTAAGGCGGGCGAGGTGGAGGACAGTGAAGGCGTAGTTGTGGTTCCGGCATTCACCGGACTCGGTGCGCCATATTGGGATATGTACGCACGAGGAGCTATATTTGGGCTGACCCGGGGAACGACCTCGGCACATTTAGTGCGGGCTACGCTGGAATCGCTGGCTTTTCAATCAAGGGATGTGATCGGCGCTATGGAGAAGGATGCAGGTATGCCGCTCACGGAACTTCGGGTAGATGGTGGAGCCACGCGTAATGATCTGCTCATGCAGTTCCAGGCGGATATTCTGGGCAGCGGTGTCACCCGGACGGCTTATGCAGAAACGACAGCACTCGGTGCTGCTCTGCTCGCGGGACTCACCTCCGGCATATGGACCCGGGAGCAGTTGCAGAACTTCAACAAGGCGGAGAAGGTGTTTACCCCTTTAATGGATATGGAAGAGCGTGAACAGAGGTATTCCGCATGGCAGGATGCAGTCTCGCGCACCATGGGCTGGGAGAAGCATGAAGAGCGGTAAGTGTGCTGAGAGCTAGTAAGAGTGATACTCTAATTGACGTTTCTGAATAAAAAAACAGCCTTCCCTCAAGCAGGGAAGGCTGTTTTTGCTATTATACCTTAGAATTTGAATACATGGATTGTCTTTTGGAGTTGGAACACGGAATTGGTCATGATTTCTGATTCATCCGCAACTAATTGCAGGGCAGCGATTTGTTCATTCATCGCCGCAGATACTTCCTGGGTACCGGCTGCAGTTTGTTGTGTGATCGCGGATATATTCTGAATGGCACCGGAGATCTTTTGCGCACTTTCAAGCATGATATCACTTTCAGCGGAGAATGCGGAGATCTGCTCCGTAATATATTGGACGCTTTGCACGATCTGGCTGAAGATTTGGGCGGTTTCAGCGATCATTGCATTCTGAACCTGTACGACTTCTTCGTTGATCGCGATATTTTGGGCGGCTTCCTTGATATCATTTTCAATGCTGCGCACCAGGTTGAATACTTCCTTGGTAGATGCGGTTGATTCTTCCGCTAATTTGCGAACCTCCTGGGCAACTACGGCGAAGCCGCGTCCATGCTCTCCGGCCCGTGCCGCTTCGATCGAAGCATTCAACGACAACAGGTTGGTCTGCTCAGCAATTTCAGTAATTGTTTTGGCGATCATTGTAATTCCTTTGGCATTCAAGGACAGGGCATCAATGGTTTCAGCCACCTTTTTCGTGGCTTCAATATTTTTGCGCATGCCGTCTGCTTGGGTTTCTACAGATTGATTACCTTTTTCCACAAGGTCCAGCGTATGTATCGAACGTTTATTCATTTCCTTGGTTGAGTTTGTATAATTGGAAACCTTGATTTCGATATCTCTGATAGATTCAGTCATCTCCGCGATCTCGGAGGAAATTTCATTGGCTCCCAGAGCCAGCTCACTTGAGGAGGAAGCAACCTGGGACATTACAATCTTTAAGCTTTGGTTCTTGTTCTCGATCCCCCGGCTCGCGTCCGTAACCTGTCTTGTCAAATGGGAGGCTTCGGTCAATATTTTCTTCAGCTTGTCGATCATACTGTTGAAGGAGCGGCTGATGTCACCCATCGATCCTGATTCATCGGCTCTGCTTGTGAAGTCTCCTTTAGCAATGCTGTGTGTCACGTTGGATATGTCATCGAATGAAGATGTAAGCGCTCTCTCTATTGCGCGTGAAAGAGGATAAGTTAACCCTGCCAGCAGGAGTACTAGAATCAAACCCGTAAAGATATTGCCCATTACAATGAAAGCCACTAAAACAGGAATTGCAAAAAGGGCAGCAACTAGGTAGCAAGCGGCAATGATTTTTTGTTGTAATGCAAGTTTGTTCATCCAGGCCATAACGATAAGATCCCCCTTAAAAAATTGTTGTTTATTGTATATTATAGGGGTTATCGAAAGTTACGGTCTATTGTAAGAAGTGACATAAATCTTTTGTGAAACTGAAATTATTTGCTCAGGACTACACCAGAAATCCTGGGACTGACTTTATAACACCATCATTTTTTAGAAAAATACCACATAGAATCTAAAAAATGACCCCTACATTTAACCGGTCACTGAAATTAAGCTAGATGAATGATTTTAAATGGCTACGCTTACAAGGTCTAGTCTTCATTTGATTATCAGGAAGGGAGGGTTAGCAGAAGAGTCTATCACAACAAATGTAATCGATTACACAGAAGCTCATTTGAAGGAGGCAATCATGCAATGTTGAAACGCACAATATCCTCGGCAACCGCTTTTCTGCTCCTATGGTCTATGCTTGCTGGAATGCTGCCGGTAACATCACTTGTCTCAGCTTCATCAACAGAAGCACTTGTACCGTATTACAATGCTTCTTTGCCGGTAGAAGAACGTGTGGCAGATTTGCTCGGACGGATGTCTATGGATGAGAAGATCGGTCAGATGGTGCAGGCTGAACGCGCATCGGTTACACCGGAGGATGTAAAAGAATATAAATTAGGTTCTGTCCTTAGCGGCGGGGGCTCATTCCCGAATGGCAAACAATCGGACAGCACTCGTGCGAATTGGGAAGATATGGTGGATGCCTATCAGGCTGGTGCTTTATCTACGCCGCTGGGTATTCCGCTTCTATACGGTGTTGATGCTGTGCACGGTCAGAATAATCTGATTGGGGCAACGTTGTTCCCGCATAATATAGCTTTAGGTGCCACAAGGAATGTGGAGCTTGTTAAGCAGATTGGTGTTGCGACAGCACAGGAGGTTAAGGCTTCGGGTACCAACTGGGCATTTGGGCCAACCATTGCTGATCCGCAAAATGTGAATTGGGGTCGCACCTATGAAGGTTTTAGTGACAATCAGTCCCTTGTAGCGCAAATGGCGTCAGCCTACATTAAGGGCCTGCAGGGTGATACCATTAGTGATTTAAAGAACAGTGATCGGGTTGTCGCAACGGCTAAGCACTTTCTCGGGGAAGGCCTCACCGATAATGGAGTCAACCAGGGTAATGTGTCGGAGATGACTGAGGCGGAGGTTCTTGCTCTGGATCTGCCGATGTACCGGAAGGCGGTAGAAGCAGGCGCTCGGACGGTTATGGCCTCTTACAGCAGCATCCAAGGTATAAAAATGCATGCGAACAAGCGGCTGCTTACCGATGCGCTGAAAGGGACAGAGGAGGGGCAGCTTGGCTTCACAGGATTTGTGATTACGGATTATAATGCCGTGCAGCAAATCACGAAAGACTGGGAAGGTAATGCGGTTAGCGGACTGAAGAATCAGATCAAGACTGCCGTAAATGCAGGCGTTGATATGCTGATGATGCCATCCGACTGGAAAATCACCATGGAGCATCTCAAGGCTCTTGCGGAAAAAGGTGAGATTTCGCAGGAACGCATCGACGACGCGGTCACGCGAATTTTACGGGTGAAATTCGAGTCAGGTGTATTTGAGCATCCAATGACGGATCAAAGTCTTGAAGCCACTTTCGGCTCAGCTTCCCACCGCAGTCTTGCGCAGCAGGCCGTTCGCGAATCACTTGTCCTGCTCAAGAACGACGAGGTGAACGGACAGCCCATTCTCTCCCAGCTTAAGAATATGAGCAAGATCTTTGTCGCAGGCAAAAGTGCTGATGATATCGGCATTCAATCCGGCGGATGGTCCATTACCTGGCAGGGACAGACCGGAAAAATCACACAAGGCACAACGATTCTGCAAGGGATCAAGAACACGGTTCAAGGATCGAAGACGGTTACTTACAATAAGCATGGGCGCGGTGCAGCGGGCAATGATGTAGCAATTGTCGTTATCGGTGAAAAACCGTATGCGGAGAGTAACGGCGATAACTTGAACAGTCTGAAGCTGGATAAGGAAGACATCGCTACGTTAAAGAATATCCGAGATTCGGGCATACCGGCCATTGTAGTTCTCGTCTCCGGCAGACCGCTTATGATAAATGATCAGCTGGGCGACTGGGCAGGTCTCGTAGAAGCATGGCTGCCAGGAACAGAGGGGCAGGGTGTTGCTGATGTCCTGTTTGGCAACTACGACTTCACGGGGAAACTGCCGGTTCGTTGGCCGTTCTATACGGAAGCTTATACTACACCTAAAGCAGGTACCAGCAATCTGGAACAGAAATATATTCTGTTTAATTACGGGTATGGATTGAGCAAAACCCAGACTACACCTGAATTGCCTGAAGTTCCGGCGAAGCCGGGCAATCCGTCCTATGTGAAAGTTGAGGCTGAAAGTTTTACAGCGCAACAAGGCATTCAGTCGGAGAACACCCAGGATACCGGCGGAGGCCAAAACATTGGCTGGACAGAAGCGGGTGACTGGATGGAATATCTGATTGATGTTCCTGCAGCCGGTTCCTTTAATATTGATTTCCGCCATGCGGGGGAAGGAAATAATACCGGATTTAATATTCTCAATGCGGCTGGAGCTCAAATCGGTGAATTATCGGTAAACAGCACAGGTGCGTGGCAGAACTGGAAGACAACCACGGTTAAAGGAGTGCCGCTTGAGGCTGGCATCCAAAAAATCAGGCTGGTGCTCAAAGCAGGGGGAATTAACTTCAACTGGTTTGGGTCGAGTGGTTTCTCACCTGCTGCCAAGCCCGCCGGGGAAGCCGGTACTGTTGCCGAACAAGAAATTATAAAGCCGAAGGCTGTGGAGAATTGGGTCACCACAGAACGGGATTCCGCAGATATCGGATGGTATTACGCGCCACGCTGGCAGGAGGGCGATAAGAAGCTCGAACAGCAAACAAATCTGGATATCACTAAGGCCGGACCGGCTGTAGAAACGAATGTAACGACTATTAACATTAACCCTAATAAGAAGTACCAGTCACTGATGGGGATTGGATCTTCAATGGAAGAATCGACGATTCACAACCTGGTGAAGATGTCATCTGCGAAACAGGATGAAGTGCTGAAGAAGCTGGCCAGCAAGTCCGAAGGTATCGGGATGAGTATGATGCGCGTAACCATCGGGACTGCTGATTTTACCGCTCAGAAATTCTATACCTACGATGATATGCCCGCAGGGCAGACAGATGAAAGCCTGAGCCATTTCTCGATCCAGAAAGATATCGATTACGGTATTATTCCGGCTTTGCAGAAACTTACACAGATCAACCCGCAGATTAAATTTTTCGCATCTCCATGGAGTCCGCCGGGCTGGATGAAGACTACGGACAGCATGGTTAAAGGGCAGGTTAAGGATGAATATCTGCCTGTGCTAGCTGACTACTATGTGAAATTCATACAAGAGTATAAGAAGCAAGGAATTACAATCGAAGCAATGACACTGCAGAATGAGCCTCTGTTGGAGATCGAGTACCCAAGCACGAAAATGCCTTGGCAGCAGGAAGCTGAGCTTGCCAAGCTGCTGAAGCAGAAGCTTGCCGAAGCTGATCTGGGTGTGAAGCTATGGATCTTCGACCATAACCCAAGTGATACCATGTCATATCCGGCGCCTATGCTCGCTGTTGGTGATAACTACGCAGCGATAGACGGAACGGCTTTCCATGACTACGGCGGAGATTTAGGGCTGATGACGGAGCTGCATAATATGTATCCGGAGAAGGATGTGTTTTTGACCGAACGTGCGGTTTGGGGCACCTCCGGAACGGACCGGATGGCACAGTACTTCCGCAATTGGGCACGAAGCTATAATTCATGGGTGCTTATGCTGGATAGCGATATTGCAACCCATCAATGGATTGGCACCCCTGATCCGACCATGTTAATTCAGGATTCATCGAACGTGGATAATTATTGGCTGACACCGGAGTATTATTTCATGGGTCATTTTACAAAGTTCTTGGAGCCGGGCTACACCCGTATCGATAGTAACTATGGAGATAAGGATCATGTAACGAATGTATCCTTCATGAGTCCTGACGAGCAAACGATCGTTACAGTTGTAATCAATCAAACCACTTCACCGCAAACGTTTAAGCTTGTCAGTGACGGTACACAGATAGCGGGAACACTGGCCCCTAAATCCGTCGCAACCTACCGGTGGAATCGTGAGATTCAGAGTAACCCGGGGAATGATCAGGTGCTCAGCGTGACACCGTCGATTGTGGATTATGATGTGAATGACCAAGAAATTACGTTGAACCTAAGTGGTGGCAAGTTTAACAGTGACAATGTGGAGGATATTTCGATCTCTGGAACGGCGGCTGCGAAGGGAGTAACGGTAACCACGGTTACCTATGCAACTTACAACCCTGATACAGTTAAAGTAAAACTCGGCTGGGATGGAACTCCATATTACAACGATTTGAGTCTCAAGGTGAATGTTCCCCCTTCAGCCTATTCTGATTCTGCCAGCGGCAAGACGCTTTCAGCAGAGGTGAAGCTTACAGGAACAGGAACCGCAACACCGGCTGCCGATTTGCCTGGAATGGTCAATTCGGCTCAATATTACCGGTTCTCAGGAGTGAACTTTACGGATGGGTGGAAGTTTACGGATATTGGCCCGGGCGACTGGATTGATTTCAAGGTGAATGTACCGAAAGACGGCCAATATACTCTTACTCTGAATGCTGTGGTGCTAAGTGGTGGAGGCAGCTCGTTCCAGCTGAAATCGGCTGATACTGCGCTGGCCACGTTCAATATTCCATCTGGACCCAACAATTGGAATCATATTCGTACCTCGGCAGATTTGAAAGCCGGAGAACAGATCTTCAGGATAGCCGGCAGCAATGGGATCTTCGAAATGCAGAATATCAAAGTAGATGAGGTTGCCCCGCTTACGGCTGGGGTGGATGGAATTTTGCTGGTAGAGGCGGAGAGCTTTATCAAAGCCGGGCAGAATGTCATTCAGGTTGGTGATACGATCTCCAATCTTGGTTACACGGTCGCAGGAACTTATATGGAGTACCCGCTTACCATTGCGGAAACTGGATACTATCAGGTGAAATACAGCTATGCCACCACACAAGGAGGAGTCTCTGTATCACTTCTCTCTGATAATCAGGCTAAAGGAGTAACAAGTCTGCCAAGCACCGGAGGCTGGGGCAGCTATGCAAGTGTGGCATCGGTCGTTCATTTGGAAGCCGGAACACCAATCATTCGGCTTGTCCTTAACGGTGACGGGGCGAATCTGGATAAGTTCCAACTGGTCAAGACGAATTTCGTTCCCTCACCTGTACTTGATAAGGCTGCAGCTCCCCGTGTATCCCATGAAGCGGGCCAAAAGGGTGACGAGCAAATCATTACACTTGGTTCCAGTATCGCTGGCGCCAAGATCTATTACACCACAGATGGAACTCTGCCGACAAAGGATAGCATAAGGTACTCCGGTCCGGTTACCATTTCACCGTCAAAGGTCCTTCGGGCTATTACGGTTGTGGAAGGGATGGCGGACAGCTATATCTCCTTCTCTGCAGCAGCAACGGCACCACCGAAGGCTAGTCCGGGTACTGGAACTTACAACAATCGGATTAGCGTAAATCTGACCAGCAAAACGGCAGGGGCGGCCATTTATTTTACGGTGGACGGTACTGCGCCGACAACATCAAGCACCTTATATTCAGGACCTATTTCCGTGAATTCTGACACTATCGTTAAAGCGATTGCCATCAAAGACGGCATGAACCATAGCGATGTCGGCGAGTTTGTATACACGATTGCCAGCCCGGGCGGTAACCAGGGAACGAATCAAAGTTCGAATACAGGTACAGTATCAGCCGATAACGGGCAGAAGCCAGTGATCAAAGCTCCACAGCCTGTCTTAAATCCGGCCACAGGTCATGCCACATCAACGATAGCAGGAGCTGATCTAAACAGCGCTCTTGATGCGGCGAAACCTACGGACCGGGGAGTTAAGACAGTCTCTATCGAAATCGCAGAGCTTCCTGGACAAAATGCATACGAGATTATTCTTCCTTCCGCTAATTTGTCCGGCAGCAGCTTAACAGCAAACCTTGAAATTGTTACAGGCATTGGGGTGATCGTGTTACCAAGCAATATGCTTGAAGGCGCAGCTCTGGCTGGTGCCGCCAACGTTGGAGTGACCATTCAGGCAGCGGACACTAAGAAACTTGATCCTGCGACTCTAGATCAGCTTGGACAGCGTCCGGTTATTGAGCTGACTTTGAGAGCCGGCAATCAAACCATAGCATGGAATAATGCAGAGGCACCGGTTACCGTGTCCATTCCTTACAAACCAACGGCAGCAGAATTTGCCAACAGTGGACATATCACCGTCTGGTATATTGATGGTCAGGGGAATCTGGTACCCGTTCCGAGCGGCCGCTATGACGACAAAG
This sequence comes from Paenibacillus oryziterrae, assembly GCF_042610485.1. Taxonomy (NCBI): domain Bacteria; kingdom Bacillati; phylum Bacillota; class Bacilli; order Caryophanales; family Paenibacillaceae; genus Paenibacillus; species Paenibacillus oryziterrae. The sequence goes on from NZ_JBGJZO010000003.1 coordinate 144,142, forward strand.
CTGGAACAGTGACCTTTACCACGACACACTTCAGTCAATACGCAGTAGCTTATGTCAACAAATCGTTTGCAGATATCGGCAAATTCGGATGGGCCAAAGAGGCGATTGAAGTGATGGCTTCCAAAGGGGTAATCAGCGGTACATCCGACACTGCGTTTACCCCGGATGCTCAAATCAAAAGAGCAGACTTCATTCTGTTATTGGTGAAGGCGCTTGGCATCACAGGAACAGCAGACGGAAATTTTACCGATGTTAAATCTTCAGCCTATTACTCTGATGCTGTCGGCATCGCCAAGAAGCTCGGGATTGTTCAGGGAAAAGGCGGTAATGTCTTCGAACCTGAGGCAAACATCACGAGACAAGAAATGATGGCACTGGCTGCAAGAGCACTCGATACTGCTAAGATCGGGCTGGAAGAGGGGACTTCTGAAAATCTGAAAGGATTTAGTGATGCTTCTCAAATAGCTCCATACGCTGTAGAAAGTGTTGCCACCCTAGTCAAGACCGGCATCATATCCGGTAACGGTACCCGCGTGAATCCGCTGGGGAATGCTACCCGGGCAGAGGCAGCTGTAATGATCTATAAGATGTACAATCTTCAATAACATCAAACCAGCAAGTCTCCGAAGTAATGGAGGCTTGCTGGTTTTTAGTTGGAGTCTATAGTGCGGCTAAGACCCAGTAAGACTGTTTGTAGAGCTGCATTCAACACCTCGGCGTGCAGTTCATCCGGAGAGTTGATGATTACATTCGGACCGTAGGATAACAGGATTCGGCAGGCGTACTCCTGTGTGTTGAACTCAACCTCCGCATTCACCCATCCGGATCCGGTAGATTCAGCTTTGGAGAGAACCGTTACATAACGTTCATGACTCAAATCCTGAAAAGAAGTTGTTTTTATCGAAATGTTGGCCTGATAACGGGGGAGTGTCGACTTAAAGGATATTTTAGAAGACTCCCAATAGCTGGGGAGATCAAATCCATCCGGACGTACAAAAACTTCCTCCGAGATAACCGCATTGAGAATTCTGGATACCCGGTAACTCCTGAACTGGTCATCATGCAGACCGACGGCATACCAAACCCCGCGCTTGACTACCAGTCCGAGCAGTCCAATAAGCCTTTCCTTGCTCTCACCGTTTCTGTGATAGGTTATGTTAACTTTTCGATCTTCCCAAAGGGCATCCTGCAGCAAAGAAAGATAAGGAAAGGATTCCCCGGACGAAAGCCAGCCTTCCCCGTCCACATGGATACGCTGGCTGAAATAACTCGCGGAGAAGCTCTTGCCGCCGGAGGAGGCAGCATCCAGCTTTTGTGCAGCAGCCATGAATTCCTCCTGAATGCCGAGATCCTTAAGGATCGCAGGATCAGCTGATAGAAGCAGGGAAGCCATTTCTTTGGGCTTCATGCCGGTCAGTGAGGTGCGGTAACCCTCCGTCAGCATCCAGCCGCCCTGTCTTCCGCGTTCAGCCAGAACTGGAATTCCTACGGCACTCAAGGCTTCCATATCCCTGAAAATCGTCCGTTCTGACGTTTCCAAGAGCTCAGCGAGTTCTTTGGAGGTCATTTTTCCGCGGGTTTGCAGCAGCAGCAGCAAGGTTAACAAACGGTCAGCCCGCAACAGTATCCACTCCTTATAATCATAGGATAAATATTTTAACTATTTTAAGTGTATCATATTAATATGACAGTTGATGACATATATAATCCGTATACTTGAGATATGAACGATTAAATTCAGGAAAAGAGGTAGGAAGATGAAGTCACTCCAAGGTAAGACCGCGCTGGTCACCGGAGGAAGCAGGGGAGCGGGCAGAGGTATCGCCCTGGAACTTGCGAAGGCGGGCGCATATGTGTATGTCACTGGCCGAACGACCGCAGCCGAGGCGGCCATCCGAAATGCAGGCGACATAGACAGTACCATACGGGAGATTCATGATGAAGGGGGTGAAGGTACTGCCATCCGCTGTGACCATACCATAGATGTGGAGACAGAGCGGGTTATCCGGCAAATTGAAGCAGAGCGGGGCAGACTGGATATTCTGGTCAACAATGTGTGGGGGGGTAATGAGCTGAGCATCGATATTAAGCCGTTCTGGGAACAGCCTGTCGCGCACTGGGACAATATGTTCACTTCAGGAGTTCGTGGTCAGCTCATGACCAATTATTACGCCATACCGCTTATGCGCCGCAATTCTGAGGGCGGAATCATTATCCATACTACTTACTGGGATGATTACAAGTACATCGGTAACTTTTATTATGATCTGTCTAAAAATGCACTGGTGCGCATGGCATTTGGGTTGTCGGAGGAACTGAGAGCAGATGGTATCGCCGTTATCCCATTATCGCCAGGCTGGATGCGGACGGAGCTTGTATTGAGAAGCCTAAATACCGATGAAGAACATTGGCGTGAGGTGGAGGAGCTGCATAGCTCCGAGTCTACACACTACATCGGACGAGCGGTCTGCGCACTGGCTGCTGATCCGTCAAACCTGATCAAGTCCGGACATCCTCAGCAGGTTGGGGTGCTTGCCATAGAATATGGTTTCACCGATATTGACGGAAGACAGGTTCCGGTATTCAAAATTCCGGAGTAGTCCTAAATAGCTGTGGTAATAGAATGGGGTGCCCTGCCAGCTGATTGCAGCTAGCGGGCACCCCATGTTTTTTCTCATACAATGTTTAGGTTACAGCAGAATAACTTCTTCCGCATTATTAACTTGTGGCAGGCTGGCCAGGCTGTTCAGCACATCCGCCGGTACTGCCTTATCGACAGTCAGCAGCATGATAGCGGCACCTCCGACGATCTTCCGTCCCACCTGCATGGATGCAATGTTGACATCGTTCTGGCCGAGCAATGTTCCCACAAGACCGATGATACCTGGCTTATCGTTGTGGGAGATGAAGATTTGATGACCTTCCGGAGCGATATCTACAGGGAATTTGTTCAGCTGTACAATACGCTCTCCATAGCCTTGAAGCAGTGTGCCGGCTACGAGCTGTTCCTCGCCGCTCTCTGTCTTCAGGGTAACCGTCAACAGATTGGTGAAGCCCTGTGTCTTGGATGCCTTGGACACAACTACATTAACGTCCCGTGTCTTCGCAAGATGCATGGAGTTGACGATGTTAACGTCACCGGCAAAATGACGGGATAGCACACCCTTCACAATGTATCGGGTCAACGGCTGAGTATCGACATCAGAGAGATCGCCCGCATAGTTCACATGAATTTCATTGATGGCACCTTCTGTAATCTGCGTTACGAAACTGCCGAGCTTCTCTCCCAGAGTAAAGTAAGGTTGAAGCTTCTTCATGACGGCCGGAGCAACCGGCGGGATGTTCACGGCGTTGATGAACGGCTCATTCCGCAGAATGTGAAGTACCTGCTCCGATACATCGATCGCAACGTTCTCCTGCGCTTCTACTGTGGATGCTCCAAGGTGAGGTGTCACAATGATCTTCGGATGGGACAGGAATGGGTGATCCGCTTCAGGCGGCTCCTTCTCAAATACGTCGAATGCAGCTCCTGCAACAATGCCGCTATCGATGGCTTCAACGAGGGCCAACTCGTCGATGACGCCGCCACGGGCACAGTTGATGATGCGCATTCCTTTTTTCATTACCTCAAATTGCGGACGCGAGATCATATGTTTCGTCTCAGGAGTCAAAGGTGTATGGACGGTGATGAAATCCGCATTGCGGACAATGTCATCCACAGAGGCTAGTTGAACTTCCATTTTCTCTGCACGGTCTGCTGTGAGGAACGGGTCATAAGCCAGAATGTCCATGCCGAATGCTTTTGCACGTTTGGCAACTTCACTGCCGATCCGTCCCATTCCCAGCACACCTAATGTTTTGCCGCGCAGCTCAACGCCAAGAAATGATTTCTTATCCCAGGTTCCACTGATCGTTTTAGCGTAAGCTTGAGGAATATGACGGGCTAGAGCCATCATCATAGCAAAAGCATGCTCGCACGTTGTAATGGTATTGCCGTCCGGCGCATTGATTACAACAATACCGCGTTTAGTAGCAGCCTCTAGTTTAATATTGTCAACACCGACGCCTGCGCGTCCAATGACTTTCAGCTTCTCCCCAGCTTCAATAATTTTATCCGTAACTGTGGTTTGACTGCGTACCAGCAAACCGTCGTATTCCCCGATGATCGCAATGAGTTCATCTTCGCTGAGCCCCGTTTTTTTGTCTACCGTCACGTCACTTGCATCCATAAGCTTCTGAATACCCAAATCGCTAATCGGATCCGATACCAATACTTTGAACATGTTCTCTTTTCCTCCTTAAATTAAAAAGCATAATATGTTGAGGATGCCCTGATAGGACTCTCCACAGTACCAAAAAGGAATGTTCATGCTGATGTTCGTAACAAAATGGCAATTAAACGTTGATTCAACGCGGTGCCGCGCAAAAGAAAAGAGGTGGACAAGGGCCGGGTATCGGCTGAGAAGCCTGGCTTCCTCGTAGCAAAGAGCCTTATTCATTGTCTGGTAGTCAAAGGTTGCTTCATACCAGCAGCCGTGAGAGTGTTAAATACAACAAAAAGACCCACACCCCATACTAATGCCATAGTAAGGGACGAGAGTCGTCGTGGTACCACCCTAATTCACTGCGATAACATCGCAGCCTCATCGGCCTACAAAGGCCGCACTGGTAACGGAGATGATCCGATTGCACCTACTGTAAGTTCGGCACAATATCTCAAGAGCGCTAAAGAAAACTGTCCGCCACCGGTTTGCACCAACCACCGGCTCTCTGAGGACCTTCAGTTTCTTTGTTCCATCATCGGTTTGTTGTGATTAATTTTTCATAATGTAACATGGTGGCGCAAGATATGTCAATAGGTTAAATACTCCAGCTTTGAGGCCGGAGTGTATGCTTGAAGTGACCTTCATTTTTCGTTATGATGCAATAACTGGCGCTACTCGTAGAAGAACGGAAGCTGGGGAACGGTTTCCTTGCCGTAGTACTGATCCCGCCATTTGATGAAATCTTGTTCCTGTATTGCACCGGTGGAGATCAGCAGTGAAACCGAGGATTGCACATCCTTGAGGTTCAGACTGCTGGCGGTACCTGAATAGATTAGGTCGTCAATTTTGGCCGTAATATCCTGCGGATCATATCCAGCGTAAATATCATGGTTCATCATCAAATTAGCGATTGTCGCATTCTTGAGGAGCAGAGGCATTTTCTTCCACTCGATAAAGTTGAGGGACTTGGCTTCGGTAAGCTGTGACGGAATTTTGCTGTTGGTTTTTGAACCCCATTTCAGCATGGATACATAGAAATCCTTTTGGGCCTGAAGTCCATACTTCATCGCGTTGGTCGTAAAGGTATTACTTTTCAGTAATTTTGCCGTTTCGGAGCCCGTGGCTCCTGCTGTTACTTTATCGGATGCCTGAGAGAAGAGCGTCAAACTTTTCAGTATGTTTAGCTGTGATTCCTGCAACAATGGTGAATTTTTAAAGATGGAATCCTGATTTACTTTCTTATACTGCTTGTCTGCAAGAATGCCGAGATTCTTGAGGATGGCTTTATTTTCACGAGAATCTGAAGTGCGCGAGAGCTTATCCACCTCATCATTCCAATCACGCTTGAATTCCCGGTAAGGCAAAAATACGTTATGATAGAACGTAACGAGATCTTGCTGCTGATATGACCCTGAAAATTCTTCGGCTGCTTCAGCATTTAAGCGAGTGTATTTGGTCTCCATTTTGTCTGCGCCTACCTTCACACCGGTAAAAAAGGCCGCGAATGCTGAGATGAGAAAGAATAAAAAACCTAAAGAGTATAACATTTGAGTGCGGGAGGTACGGCTCTTCATAATAAGTGCTCCTTTATCTATGGGGAATTAGCTTTATACAAATAAATATCAAGAACAGGCAGGTTATGATGAAAAAATTTAAATTTGACGAAATAAAAATAAAAAAAGTATCGCCTCAGAACTTAACAGAGCGCTTGCTTTTGGTAAATCTGTATTTTACACAGGGTCTTACACTATTTATCGGCTTGATCTGGATTTTATTTCAGAAAAGAAACCCATTAACAGTATTAAATTTTCCGGACAGTGGACATTTTGTGGCATGGGGTTTAGGGTTGGCCGGAATTATGCTGGTTGTGGACTTCTTTTTGACCTATATTGTTCCCGAAGAGAGTATGGATGATGGAGGCATTAACCAACTATTGTTCCGCGGACGACCGTTTTGGCATATTGTGCTTATAGCGGCAGTGGTCTCCATTTGCGAGGAACTGTTATTCCGGGGTGCCATTCAACATTCCTTTGGTCCCTACTGGACAAGTATCTTGTTCGCAGTAATTCATGTCCGTTATTTACGCCATTGGATCCCCACCGGATGGGTATTCTTAAGCAGTTACGGGCTCGGATACATCTATATTCATTCGGGAAGCCTGTGGGCCCCGATTTTATGCCATTTCATCATTGATCTGATCTCAGGATTGATAATCCGCTACAGGAGGGAATCATGAGCGAGGAACTCAGCCGGGTGAAATCCCGCAAGAAACAGTATAAGGTCGAAGAGCAGCCTTCTGTCAAAGCACAAAAAGATGAACAAATTGAGAAGAGTACAATAGAGACTGGAACTCAGGACACCGGAATTCTCTCAAGGAGAAACCGGTCAAAGGTACAATCCAAATCGGATAAAGCTGAACAAGCGGTCATGCAGCGGAAAAATAATGGGGCGGATGGCGAAATGCCACCGTCCCGTTCCAAAACCTATACCTCGGAGCGGGTGCGACTGAGTAAAATGTTCGTTAACTCGCTTATATTTTTATTTGTCACACTGCTTATTCTGCTCCTTTGGTGGGGTATTGAAGGTGCTCCGGAGCTGAGGACATTGTGGCGATAATGCTTACTACGCTTGGTGTTGTCTTGGTTATTGGTGCTGTTTCATTCATAGTAGCGATGATGATACAGGCCTTTGGGAGCAGAATTATTGCCGAGGAAATAGTTCTGGATACACTTCCGCAACCGTTTGACGGATTTCGGGTTTTGTTTATCACAGACATTCATCGCCGGCGTCTTCCTTCAACTAAATTATCTGTTCTGAAGGGGAAGGTTGATGTTGTCCTTGTTGGTGGTGATCTTACTGAACGTAACAGCCCTTTACAGCGGCTTGGCGATAATATGACTTTGCTTGCTTCAATTGCACCTCTTTATGTAGTGTATGGCAACCATGATTATAATGCTGCAACAGTCCTCATAGACGACATCATCCGGGGCAAGGGCGGACATGTGCTGTTGAATGAGCATGTGCCCCTCTATAGAGAGGATGCCGCTATATGGCTAACAGGTGTCGATTATCCGCACAGTGGAGGAAAGAGACCTTATGCTTCTCTACCTCCTCTTCCTGACAATACACAATCTGTATTCCGCCTTCTATTGGTACATGATCCGTTCTGGTTGGCATTGAATTCTGAAGTACCTGCAGATCTGGTTCTCGCCGGACACACGCATGGCGGACAGATCGTACTTCCTTTAATCGGTAAAAGGCACGTTGAAAGGTTCTATCGCGCCTACGATGCCGGGATGTTCCAGTGGCCCCAAAAAGGCGGGGGTTTCGCCAAGGTGCTGATCAGCCGCGGCTTCGGCACATCCCATCTCCCCTTGCGTTGGGGCAGCCCCGCCGAGATGCATATCATCACCCTCCGCCGCAACCCCAAACAGCACGCTTCTGATTAATCAGAGCGTGCTGTTTTATATTCGCCCATGGAGCATAATGGCCACGGGCCTATAATTCTCCTCATTCCAGAGGGTTTGAAGTAGTGGGCTCCCGCTGAAATACTTTCAACCTCTCATCACCGCATCTTCAACTCTATACTCCGCGGATCAACAAAGCTGTATCCTTTGCCCTCTAGAGTAGTCAACAGCGTATCTAAGGCTTCAACCGTCCAGGGAAGCTCATGCATTAGAATGTTGCTTCCGGAGTGTAGCTGATCCTTAACATTCTGGAGCAACTTCCCGGTTTTACCGGCTTCCTGTTCTTTCATTTCCCAGTCCAGGGATCCAACAGACCATGTCATATATAACATGTCGTTTGCTGCGGCTATTTTCTTTCCTACATCGCCCCCGGCACCGTGAGGGGGGCGAAAGAATACCGGAACGTCTCCGGTAACTTCCTTAACAATATCCTGAACACTCTCGATTTGCTTTTTCACTTCAGCTTCAGACTTATCTTTTAGAATAATGTGATCCCAGCTGTGGTTGCCGATGATGCCGCCGCGCTCATGGATAAGTTTCAGCAGTTCAGGGTGTTCCTTGACGCGGTAGCCGTTAACAAAAAATATAGCTTTAGCTTTATGCTTATCCAGTGTATCCATTAACGAGTTAATCATGACAGGGTCTTTGGGACCGTCATCAAAGGTTAGGAGTACCACTTTTTTGGGTGTGCCTTCCTCATTTGGGATAATGTCGTAATTTTTATTCATATGGTACAAGAACTGAACTTCGTTCCCGTCTGCAACAGGAGAATCTGAAGCGGCACCGCTGTCTGCGGCAGGACTTGGAGAAGCACTTATTCCTGCTGTTGCCGTTGCTTCAGGTGATGGAGAAGTGGAAGCCGTCGACACAGGGGAAGGAGATGCTTTAATTTCCTGTGAGGCTGGTGGGGGAGACTGTACATTTGCCTGATTGGCCGAATTCCCGCTGTTTCCGCCTCCGCTGCACGAAGCCAGCAGCATGGAAGCCAGAAGCAGCACTGCTGTCTGTTTACCCAAGTTGTTCAACTCTCTTTCCTTTTATTAGGCTGTATGAGCCAGTATCTTTACGCGAACACTAGTCATGATTTTACCATACAAGGAGGTTAGAGATGTGAATACTTCGTCATTTTTATTTGGAGTGGTTATGGGTGCGGCTGCAAGTATGATGATGTCCAAAAAACGGAGAGCTATGATGTCCTCTATGGGGTTGTCAAGCGGCGTAATGGGTGAGAAGGCCAAGGACAAAATTATGGGTATGGCAGCGACCGGATTTGGAAGTACCACCGCAGGAGAGAATAATAACCATATCAGCAAACATGAAACCAATTCTGAATCTCCGGTGAAGTCAAAGGAGTCTAACCTGAAGATGCTGAAGGATTTTATCCGCAGTAATCCTGAGGTTAAGCATGAAGTGGAACAAATCCTGAAAGAGACACATACCGCCATTCCGGGTTTGTAACTTTATTCAGCTCCTTCAGAATCATTTTGGAGATGCAATTATCACCAAAATGATTCTTTTTTTGTATATTAATTTTCGTGCATTTGTCCTCTTGAAATGATAACATACATACATAGTAACCATTTTTGGCTCATTACTCGGGACTCATCATACATTATAATAAATTGAGCTTGCAAAGGAGGATCCTGTCATGAGAATAGAGCGTTTAAGTCAAGATAAGATACGGATTTTCCTCACTTTTGACGACCTGAGCGAGCGGGGAATCCAGAAGGAAGACATGTGGCAGGAAGTACCTAAGGTACACGATCTTTTTACGGAAATGATGGACCAGGCGTATAGTGAACTGGGATTTGATGCAACGGGTCCGCTTGCCGTTGAAGTGTTTGCTCTACCCGCCCAAGGCATGGTCGTAATTGTAACTCGGGGTAAATATGATCACCATCAGTACGGTGTAACCGGGGAAGAAGAATTGCCAGAAGAGATTTACGAAATGGAAGTTACCCTTGAACAAAGCGACTCCATTGTGTACGCATTCCGCGATTTCGAGATGTTGGTTGAAGCGGCTCATGTGCTCATCGGCAATATTACTTCCGAGGGAAAGCTGTATTCTTATAACGATAAATGGTTCCTGTACTTCGATCCGAAGGAATTTGAGGAACCGGCTCTGCTCGGTCTTATTGCCGTACTTTCGGAATTTGGTGAATCATCACCCGTAACTGAGGCGGTTCTTGGTGAATATGGTAAGGTCGTTATGCCGGAGAGTGCGGTACAGCTGCTGTGCAATCATTTTAAACGTCAAGAATAACAACAGGCCGTCTTTCGGGCCGGATCATCTCCGGCCCTGGGCACGGCGGGACCATAGCTTGTAATCCGGGCGCTGTAAGCGGCCTGTGCAGGGAGGTTATTCGGTGCTTTTGTTATCGGTCATTTCGTCAGCAGTAGCACCGGGACTCGCTTTGCTGACTTATTTTTATTTGAAAGACAAATATGATCAAGAGCCGCTTCATATGGTGATTAAAGTGTTTTTGCTGGGCTTTTTGATTGTTTTTCCGGTAATGATTATTCAGAGAGGCCTGGTACTCGGTTTGGATGGAGGCCCATATGTCAGTTCTTTTCTTATCTCGGCAGGTGTGGAGGAATGCCTGAAGTGGTTTGTGCTGTATCATATGATCTACAATCATACCGAGTTTGATGAGCCATACGATGGAATACTATATGCCGTAGCGATTTCGCTAGGCTTTGCAACGATAGAGAATGTGATGTACGCCTGGTATAGCCAAGCTTCATTTGGCCCTATGCTGATTCGTGCGCTGCTGCCTGTTTCTGGACATGCTATGTTTGGTGTGGTTATGGGATACCATATGGGGCGTGCGAAATTCTCACAAGGGATTAGAACGCGCTGGATTTTGTTCCTATCGTTGTTTCTCCCTTGGCTGTGGCATGGAATCTATGATTTCCTGCTAAATTCAACCGCGAATTATTGGATATGGTTCATTATTCCGCTTATGGCTGTGTTGTGGTATGGGGGCATGGGGAAGGTTACCAGGGCCAACAACCGTTCACCCTTCAGGTTTTTGAAGCGGGAGGAAGAGATTAACCTGTAATTCAGATGGACACACTTACACTTGAAGGGTAGTTCCGAGAACAAGGAATTCCAGTCAGGAGGAGGGTGTCTTTTTTTGCGTGTGAAAGTCCGAATTGTCTGCAAGCAGTGTGGCGAATCCTACATATTAAGAGGAAACAAAGAGCAGGGTGTGATTCAAACGGGCTTCAAACAGTGCCTATGCAGCAACAGCAGCGGTTTCGAAATTGAAGAGCGGATCTGACGGGGATTTGAGTGCATAAGACGCCATTGTTATTGTCAAACTAACGGCAATAAGTAATGGAAGGGAGTTTTGCAGCCTTATGTACAGACGATTAAGTGCCATAATGTTTCCGGTTACTGCACTGCTGCTGATAGGGGCGTTATTGTGGGGGTATCAGGAGAACCAGGAGAAGAATTCAATTCTGATCAAAGCAGAGAATCAGTATCAACGGGCTTTCCATGATCTGTCTTATCATGTGGAGCGTCTTCATGGAGAGCTGGGCAATACCCTTGCGGTGAATTCAAGTTCGAATGGGGTGCACCGCAAAGGGTTGGTTAACGTTTGGCGCCTTACCAGTGAGGCACAAAATGAAATTAACCAGCTTCCTCTTACGCTCTTGCCTTTCAGTGAAACAGAAGAGTTTCTTTCGAAGATTTCCAATTTCTCTTATAAAGCCGCAGTACGTGATTTTACGAAAAAGCCCTTGACCGACGGGGAATTGAAGAATTTAAAGGAGCTTTATAAAAACTCGGGTGAGATCTCCAAGGATCTGCAGAAAGTTCAGAACAAAGTAATTGAAAACCGCCTGCGCTGGATGGATGTGGAATCAGCCCTGGCAACAGAGGAGGAGGCGAAGGATAACACCATCATCGACGGATTTAAGACAGTAGATAAGAGGGTGTCTGAGTATCCTGAACTGGATTGGGGACCTTCTGTAGCCAGCATTTATGACAAGCGTACGGTTAAGAAACTTGGAGGGTCACCGGTTTCAGTTGAGGATATCAAAGCCAAGGCGGCACGGTTCGCAGAAGCTGGAAGCGGTGCGCAAATTGATGTGCGAGAGAATGGTAAAGGCACAGAGTGGGAATCATACACTGCCACTGTCGCCGGATCGAACAAAAAGGCTCCGATTAGTATGGATTTCACTAAGAATGGAGGTCGCCTGATCTCTTATACGGATAACAGAGAGACCGGGCCTGCCCGGGTTTCCATGAAGGAAGCGGTAAACAAAGCCCAACAGTTTCTCGAACAAAAGGGGTATCCGCATATGACTGCCGTCCGGGCAGACCGTTTTGATAACATGGGGAATCTGACCTTTGTGACGGAACAGGATTCCGTGCTGATCTATCCGGAAAAAATGACTGTCCGGGTAGGATTGGATACTGGCGAGGTTACAGGATTGCAAGCCAGCGACTATGTGAACGAGCATAAGGACAAGCGTGTGATACCGAAGCCGGGTTTGAGCCTGTCAGAGGCCAAAAAGAAACTCAATCCGGAGTTTAAAGAGATGTATAACCGGATGGCATGGATCGAAAATGAAGACGCCCAGGAGCTCCTTACCTACGAATTCGGCGGCAAAATTAACGGCTCCCAGTATCGCATTTTTTTAAATGCTACAGATGGCAATGAAGAAGCAGTTGAGGAGATACGAACTTCCTCCCAGTGATACGAGATGTGAGCGGAGTTCAATTGATGTAATGCTTTGGCCAAGGGCACATCCTCCGGGTGTTGTCCTTTTAGGCATGTTGCAGTAATTATTGAACTGTTATTATTTATAACTGAGTCAGCTCCTGCCATGTTATAATGATCGATAGATTACCTCAATACATATGTGGCGGTGAAAAGCTTGTATCCGAAAATAAATGACTATTTGTACATTCAAATTGCTTCAAGTGACGCATCTGAGGCAGAAATTGAATACAGATCACGAATTGCCGAGCTGGAGGACGACTCTTTTTTAATTGAAATCCCGATGCAGGAGAGTAACGGCAGACTCAAAAAGCTGTTTGTAGGGGACGAGCTTTCTGTATATTTCATGAGTGAAGGCGGTATCAAAAATTATTTTTATACCCATGTGCTCGGATTTAAAGAAGATGTGATCAAGATGGTACGGGTACGTAAGCCGGCTGTGGATTCCATATTCAAAATACAGAGACGAAGTTTCTTGCGTGTCAGCGCTGAACTGGAGCTTGCAGTCAAACTTGGCAATGAGAGCCGCATTCTTGTACGGACTGATGATGTAGGAGGCGGGGGAGTCGCGTTTATTGCAGACCCCGGTGTCCGGTTAGTGACCAATGACAAGTTGTCATGCTGGCTTCTTATCCCTTACCGCAACGGAAGTATGGAGCATGTTAATTTTGAAGGTGAAGTTGTCAGGGTCAAAACGTTGGAGAATAAAAAAAATTTAATCATGCTGAAATTCGCCTCTATTTCTGATAGTGAGCGGCAAAAAATAATCCGGTACTGTTTTGAGCGCCAGTTTGATTTTCGGAACCGGTAAAGCTCTGTTTTTAATATTTTTTTACAGTGTGCGCTTTTGCACTGACGTACAAACTGTGGTATAATTTTAAAAGTCGCAGGCAATGCCTGCTTTTTTCTTGAGGAGGAATGCCCCGTTGGATAGGCAGGGTACACATATTAACGACAGAATTAACGTCGCCATCGACGGACCTGCTGGGGCAGGAAAGAGCACCGTAGCCCGATTGGTAGCACAGCAGCTGTCTTATATCTATGTTGATACGGGAGCGATGTACCGGGCAATAACCTGGTATATGATCCGTAAAGGCATCGAGCCGGAAAATTACGATTTGGTGTGTCAAAAGGTGCACGATATGGTGATTGAATTAATACCGGAGAAAGATGTGCAGAAGGTGCTGATTAATGGGGAGGATGTAACCCCGTATATTCGCAGTCTTAAGGTTAACAGCCTCGTGTCGCAGTATTCCAAATTGGAAGGCGTAAGATCCAGACTTAGTCATTTGCAGCGCCAGATGGCGTTACGTAAGGGAGTAGTTATGGATGGCCGCGACATAGGTACAACCGTGCTGCCGGATGCCGAAGTGAAAATATTCATGACGGCAAGCGTTGAAGAACGGGCGCTCCGCCGTTACAAGGAATTGAGTGAAGGGGAGACAGTAACGCTGGAACAGCTTGAGAAAGATATCGCCGAGCGTGACCGGCTTGATGAGAGTCGGGAAATTTCGCCGCTTCGCCGTGCAGAAGATGCTATTCTTCTGGACACGACGTCGATGAATATCCATCAAGTTGTGGATGCTATAGTGTCATACTGCCGAGCTCATGTTGACGGGGAGAGAAATCATTTATGATTTATGTTATTTGCCGAGGATTGCTGCGCTGTATTTACGCTATTATTTTCCCGCTTAAAGTTGTGGGCAGGGAGAATGTGCCGAAAGAAGGCGGAGTGCTGCTCTGCGCGAATCACATTAGCCTGCTGGATCCCATCACAATGGGCATCAAGCTGAAACGTCAAGTGAAATATATGGCTAAAGCGGAACTGTTCACCGTTCCCGTCCTTGGCTGGCTTGTCAGACAATTGGGCGCATTTCCTGTGAAACGCGGTGGCGTAAGCAAGGAATCCATTAAAACGGCGTTACAAACACTTCGCGGCGGCGACGTGATGGGAATTTTCCCGGAAGGTACGCGGAACTCTGATGTTGGGGTGGCCAAGAAGGGTGCAGCGAGTTTTGCACTTCGCAGTGGTGCTGCTGTTGTTCCGGCTGCAATCATCGGGCGCTACAAGCTTTTTCGCCGGATGACTATTATCTACGGAGCACCAATTGATCTCAGTGAATTTGCAGGTGCCGGCAGTGAATCGCTGGAAGCTGTAACTGATGTGATCATGGATCGAATCCGTGAGATGCTCGCAAGCGGCAAACCTAGCAGTAAGTAATATGTAAGTGTAAATTACGGCATAGCCGCTATATTTTGGAACATACTATTCAAATGGATTGCTGCCTGCTTCTGAAGGGTGGGCTTGTTTTGAACTCTGCTATACGCAGGTTTAAATAAATGGGGTTTTGAATCGAGGAGGGTAATCACATGTCTGAAGAAATTAGAAACCAGGAAGCTGCAGAGAATGTTGAGAACAACGAGACTGCAGAAACTACGGAAACTGTTGAATCACCTGTGGCTGAAGTTGCCGGTAATGAAGAAGAATCGGCAAGTCAAGAGGATTTGGAAGTTATCGTTTCCGTGAAAAAGGGCGACACCGTGAAAGGAACGATCGTCAAAATCGAAGATAACCAAGCTTATGTAAGCATTGGATATAAATACGACGGCGTGATTCCGATTCGCGAATTGTCTTCCGTACAATTGGACAACGCGGCTGAAGCAGTTGAAGTTGGACAAGAAGTGGAATGCAAGGTTGTTAGCATCAACGACAACAAGGAAAGCCTTGTACTCTCCAAACGTGCGATCGACAGCGAAAAATCTTGGGAGGATCTTGAGAAATTCTTTGCTTCCCAAGAAACCTTTGAAGTTACCGTTGCAGACGTTGTAAAAGGCGGTCTGGTAGCTGATGTAGGCGCACGCGGATTTATTCCGGCTTCCATGGTTGAGCGTCATTTTGTTGAAGATTTCAGCGATTACAAAGGACGCACTCTTCGCGTCAAAGTGAAAGAACTGGATCGTGAGAACAGCAAGGTTATCCTTTCTGCTAAAGAAGTTCTTGAAGAAGAATTCGAAGCAAACAAGGTTAAAATTATGTCCGAGCTTTCCGAAGGACAAATTATTGAAGGAACTGTACAACGTTTGACCCAATTCGGCGCATTTGTTGATGTTGGCGGTGTTGACGGACTGGTGCATGTATCCGAAATCGCTTGGAACCACGTGGATAAACCATCCGACGTTGTATCCGAAGGCGACAAAGTACGTGTGAAGGTTCTTAAAGTTGATCCTGAAAAGGGCAAAATCAGCCTGAGCATCAAAGCTGCTGCACCAGGTCCTTGGGACTCTGCCGGCGATAAAATCAACATTGGTGATATCGTTACAGGTGAAGTTAAACGTCTGGTTAACTTCGGTGCATTCGTTGAATTGCTTCCGGGTGTTGAAGGACTTGTACACATTTCCCAAATTTCCCACAAACATATCGGTACACCGCACGAAGTACTGAAAGAAGGACAAGAGGTTCAAGTGAAAGTTCTGGACTTCAACCCTTCTGAAAAACGTGTTAGCCTCAGCATTAAAGAAACAGAAGAAGCTCCTGCACCTGCTCCAAGACCAGAACGGTCGAACAGCAGAGACAAAGCTCCTAAAGAAGTGCTGAACAATCCTAACGTTTCACTCAGCAATGAAGGTCTTAGCTTCACACTGGCTGAACGTTTCGGCGACAAGCTGGACAAATTCAAGGGTAATAACTAATCCCTTACCAAACATACGGGTAAAGTAATCGGCGGACCCTCAATTCGGGGGTTCGCCGATTGTGTTTTTGCGGAGCTGCCGGTAACCGGCAATGTTAGCCATTTGAAATATTTTTTGCTATGATGAGAATCGTAAGAATGACAGGAGGAATGAATATGGCAAGGCCCGTTGTGGCGATTGTAGGGAGGCCAAATGTCGGGAAATCGACGATATTTAATCGGCTGATTGGTGATAGATTGGCCATTGTAGAAGACAAGCCGGGAATTACCCGTGACCGGATTTACGGGGTATCGGACTGGAACGGCAAGTCATTTAGCGTTATTGATACCGGTGGTATTGAAATTGATGGTGAAGATTTTATTCTGAAATCGATTCGGGTTCAGGCTGAACTAGCGATTAATGAAGCAGATGTCATCATCTTTATGTGCGAGGCGAAAGCAGGACTTACGAACTCAGACGAAGAAGTAGCTCAAATCCTGTTCCGCTCCGGCAAACCGGTTGTATTAGCCATCAATAAGGTGGATAATATGCGGCGTTCCGATGATATTTATGAGTTCTACAGCCTTGGGTTTGGTGATCCGATTGGCATCTCCGGCAGCCACGGCACAGGACTTGGTGATCTACTGGATGCGGTTACTGAGCGTCTGCCTGAGCCAAAGGATGAGGAATACGACGAAGATGTGATCCGGGTAGCGCTGATCGGACGTCCGAATGTCGGCAAGTCCTCCCTGGTGAACGCGATTCTGGGGGAAGAACGTGTAATTGTCAGTGACGTAGCTGGAACCACACGCGATGCAATTGATACTCCTTTCGAACGTGACGGCCAGCGGTATGTACTGATTGATACTGCCGGCATGCGTAAAAAAGGCAAGGTCTATGAGACTACGGAGAAATACAGCGTGATGCGTGCTATGCGTGCCATCGAACGCGCTGATGTAGTACTCGTAGTGATTAACGGTGAAGAAGGTATCATTGATCAAGACAAGCATATCGCAGGATATGCGCATGACGCGGGTAAAGCGGCAATCTTCGTGGTCAACAAATGGGATGCAGTTGAAAAAGACGACAAGACCATGCAGAACTTCGAAAATAAT
Organism: Paenibacillus oryziterrae; assembly: GCF_042610485.1. Classification (NCBI taxonomy): domain Bacteria; kingdom Bacillati; phylum Bacillota; class Bacilli; order Caryophanales; family Paenibacillaceae; genus Paenibacillus; species Paenibacillus oryziterrae. The sequence continues at coordinate 161,391 of NZ_JBGJZO010000003.1, forward strand.
ATCCGTGACCATTTCTTGTTTATGACCTATGCGCCTGTAGTCTTCCTGTCTGCATTAACTAAACAACGTCTGCAAAAGCTGCTTCCAGTAGTGCAGCATGTCGCCCAGCAACATGCTCTGCGTATTACGACTCACTTGGTTAATGATGTAGTGTCTGATGCAGTAGCTATCAATCCTCCGCCAACGGATAAAGGCCGACGTCTGCGCATTAACTATGTTACACAGGTCGCGGTTAAGCCGCCTACGATTGTGGTGTTTGTTAACGATCCGTCGCTGATGCATTTCTCCTACGAACGTTACCTGGAGAATAAAATCCGCGCAGCGTTTAATTTTGAAGGGACGCCGATTCGTATCTTTACGCGGCGTAAATCCGACGAGGGTTAGGGGAGAATCACTGTGGCGCTTGAACGACTTCTGGTTATCATTGCAAGTTATTTGCTAGGCTCTGTCAGCTTCAGCGTACTGCTTGCCAAGCTTTTAAAAGGAATTGATATCCGTCAATACGGCAGCGGAAATGCTGGTGCTACGAATACATTGCGGATTCTGGGGAAGGGACCCGCAATTACGGTGCTGTTATTGGATGTGTTGAAGGGAATTGCTGCAGTATGGTTAGGCACCTGGGCCGACGGCTGGGGATCTTGGATTGCAGCAGCCTGCGGCATCGCGGCGATTATAGGCCACAATTGGCCACTTTACTTTCATTTCCGGGGAGGTAAGGGAATCGCCACGACAATCGGCGTGATGGCAACATTATGTTTTTGGCCTGCATTAATTGCTGGAATTGTTGCGATCGTCTCCATTGTGATTACCCGTTATGTTTCACTGGGTTCACTTATTTTTGTTGTGTTGACACCAGTATTTATGGTTCTTGCCGGGGGATATGAGATTCCGGTTCTACTCTGCAGTATTCTGATTGCTGTGTTTGCCTTCTGGCGGCACCGCACCAATATCGTGAAGATCCTTGAGGGCCGTGAGAATAAAATCGGTTCCAAGGCTAAAGGAGGAAACCGCGTTGTCTGATAAAGTTACCGTACTGGTCGCGGGCAGTTGGGGAACTGCGCTGGCCACTGTGCTTGCCTCCAACCACTCGGAAGTTTATCTTTGGACGCGAAATCCTGAACAGGCCGCGGAGATTAATGGTTCCCATACCAATCATCACTATCTGCCTGAGATTCAACTGGCTTCCAACATTATTGCTACAACGGATATGGAGCTGGCTGTAGCCGGTTCGAAGGCAGTGGTGATTGTTGCTCCTTCTTCAGGAATGCGGCAAATTGCAGGCTCCCTGAAGAAGTATTGGCGGGAAGACATGCTGTGTGTGCATGCGACCAAAGGCTTTGAAACCGAAACAATGAAGCGGATGTCGACCGTAATCTCTGAAGAACTCGGCATATCAGAGAGTAATATTGTTGTGCTTTCTGGACCCAGCCATGCGGAGGAAGTGGTCCGCCACTGTCCTACAACGGTTGTGGTTGCCTCTCCTAACGATGCGGCTGCGGAGGCAGCCCAGGAACTCTTCATTAATAATGATTTTCGGGTGTATACGAATCGTGACCTAATTGGTGTTGAGCTTGCAGGAGCACTTAAGAACATTATTGCCTTAGGTGCCGGGCTGTCGGACGGTCTCGGGTTTGGGGATAATGCCAAGGCAGCTCTGCTTACACGCGGACTAGCGGAAATTTCCCGGGTCGGTGTCGAAATGGGCGCCAATCCGCTAACTTTCTCGGGACTTGCGGGTATAGGTGATCTTGTGGTTACAGCTACCAGCCAGCACAGCAGAAATTGGCGGGCAGGCTCCATGCTGGGTAAAGGCAAACCGCTTCAGGATGTGCTTGACTCTATGGGTATGGTCGTGGAAGGCATTCGTACAACCCAGGCTGCCTATGCAATTTCTGCCGAACTCGGTGTCCAGATGCCAATCACCGATCAGATCTACCATGTGCTGTTTCAGGGAAGAAGTCCCCGAAACGCCGTGGAAGCACTGATGGGTCGTGACCGGAAGACAGAAATGGAAGCCATTTCACAGGAGACATGGGAGCAGTGGCATTCCTGAGCTTTTTCACCTTTTACCTGAAATCCTCATATGTTGTATTGGGGATTGACGGAGGAGGGATGAAAGGTGAGCAAAAATATACCCAAGGATGCACTCAGCGCCATTAATAAAAAGGTGGGCAAGAACATTTCCGAAGGCGCCATCAAAAAGCTGGCCAGTACGGTCAAGCCGGGAACAACCCAGAATGAAACCCAGCTCCGCCAGTTGATCAAACAGGTGTCAGCGATGGCGAAAGTGCCTGTGAGCGAAGAGACGATACAGGAGATTGTCAATACGGTTAAAAAAGGCGGAGCAAATACCGGTACAATGGAAATGCTGATGAAAATGATGCTGAAAAAATAGTTCGGAGCATTCAAAGTTAAGAGCAAAGTGGTGGAGCGTAATGGCTTCGCTGCTTTTGCTCTTTTTTTTTGCGGTATGAATGCTATAATGTTGCCAATACAGCATGCTGATGGGGGAGAACAGACGTGGATCCGATGACAAAAATGTGGTTGTCCCTGATTGCGATTCTGATCATGGGAATATCTGTTTTTTTGATTACTTTCGCACGCAGCCGGACCAAAGGACTGGTTAGATTAATGCTGTCGCTAGTTGCTTTCGTGATCATGATTATCGGGTTGCTGGGTGGAATCGCATCCATTATGTAAGAGTTGCATTAAATGTTGATATCCTGGAAGGCGGCAGACATGGAGACATTGCTTACATTGCAAGGGAGAAGCATTACCAAGCAGGTTACTCCTCGTGTGGGGAAGACATTGCTTGAGCATGCCCTGGAGAATGGCGTGGACTTTCAGAATCTCTGTACACGCGGTACCTGCGCCAGATGCCGGTGTTATATCGAATCGGGAGCAGAGAATCTGGGAAGGCCTACGAAAGCTGAGGAGCTGCGTTTAGATCCGGAAGAGCTGGAGGAAGGGTACCGGCTGGCCTGTCAGGCTGTTCTCAACAACACAGGCTCCATAACCGCAAGAAACAAAACTTACTTCTAAGTGAAACCTTCAGCTTAACGATCGTACTCCAATTTTGCTGAAATGGAGCGTGTGCCGATGGCTGGAATACATATGCCAATCGAACTGCGTGAAGCATTGGGAAGTTTAAGTAGGCTGCTAAGCTTTGAACAAGAAGAAGATCCACCTTTATGGCTGCTGGGAGGGAGCTGCGGGCTGCTTCTGCATGGTGTCCCCCTAACTGCTGAGCCCCGAGATATCGATCTATATTCAGATTTAGGTGAAGCCCATGTTCTTCACGGGGCATTAAGCGGGTGGGCGCTGGACAAGCCGGCGGAGGACTGGAGCCGCGGTTGCTACTCACTCATGAGTCATTACCGGATCGGCGCTTATCCTGTGGATTTGGTCAGCGGCTTTAGGATTTGCTGCGGTCAATCACGATATACTGTAGAGACAAATCTGCTGCTTATGGATGCACCGGTTCAAATTGTTGAAAATTTAGGGTGCTTCCGGCTGATGCCGCTGGCTCATGAGTTTGTATTTAATGTCCTTCGTGGCCGGAGAGACCGTTATGAACGGATTGCATCCGTAATGAGAGCAAATAAAACAAAGCATCTGCCATTATTACAATCTTTAATTAAACGCAATTCACTGGAGCTTGAACACATCACTCAATTTGAAGATTTAATGGAGACTCCATTGCTTCATGTATAGAAAGGGACAGGGACAACATGAGAACGCATAAGGGAGTTACGGCGGTATTCCTGCCAGACGGACGAAGTGCGACAGTACCAAGTGGTGTTACAGTGCTGGAGGCAGCCCGCAGAGCAGGTCTGACAATTTCTACGCGATGCGGTGGTAAAGCTGGGTGCCTGATGTGCAAGGTGACTGTGGAAATCACAGAGGAGCAATCGGTGCGCCCGCCGGGAGAAGTTGAACGTCGCAAGCTGGGTAGTCTCCTTCAAAAGGGTGTAAGGCTTGCCTGCCAAACCGCTATTCTCAATGATGTTACAGTCATTGTCCCTGAAGATCCGCTTAAAGCTGCGGTCCGCCGCAGACTGGAAGCAGCCAGACGGGGCGGGGAGGAAGAACTCTGGTAGACCTGTGAAATATCGATACGGAGGGATCAGAAGAGAGTGACGCGCCTGAATAAGCCTATTCAACAGCTAAGAATGATAATGATGCCGATTGTGCTGATCTCCTTTGCCTGTATGCTCTCCAGCTGTCTGTATCCAGAGGCTAATAGCCATTCAAATAATGTAAGCTACAGGGAGAGTATCCAGCGGATTCAATCTGCGGTAGACGATTATCAGAAGGAAGTGGGACTGCTGCCGATCCTTAATGCGGATACATCCACTCCCCGGTACGAGAAATTCCGGATTGATCTCGATCTGCTGCGCAAAAAAGGGTATATCGATGAGATTCCTTCCACAGCATTCGAAATGGGGGGGAGTGTATACTTTCTGCTTTTAAATGAGGAGACCGATCCTGAAGTTAAGGTAATGGATCTAATCACTGTCCAGAAGGTAAATGATATTCAGCTTAAAGTTCAGCGTTATAAAGCCGCACATCAAGGTGGGCTTCCGTCTGGTGACGAACTGTACCCGGGTTTGTTCAGTATAGATTCCAGGAAGGCTGGCGGCATCTCCGGTGAGCTGGAAAGTATCTATTCCGGTCAATCCATTCCGTATTTGGTGGATAAGAGTGGTAATGTCTATGTCGACTATGCTTTTGATATTATGGCGGCTATCGACAAGAATGAAGTTGTCCCTGAGGAGGGTACTGACCTTAGGATTCAATTGGAGCAGGCATCCTACTTTGTTCCGGTTAAATCTTTGCCTTACCATTGGATCAATAGTCAGCCGGTGCCTCAGGCTCCGAATTGAATGTCCATCCATCAATATCGCCTTTGTTCAAATGGAGGAAAGCTCCAGGTGAAGAAAGGCGTTTTTTTATATATTAACGGATATTTCGTAGTTCTTTTCAAAACCCCGTCCTCATATGCTTGATGAGAGAGCTTCCGGATGCCGGACATTTGCGGTGCGCAGATTCTTTATTGGGAAATCAATAATCAAAATGCGTAAGGCAGGTCATAAATTCATTCTGGATACATATGATGATACTAGTCCAAATGCATGTCCGAGCATTCGGGGTTTAGCGCGGACATACAACAAGTCCGGTAATGTCCTGCAAGGGTCATGACCCGGCGGAACGCGAAGTCGATGCTCTTCAGGCATTTTTTCTTCGGAAGTATATGAGGAGGGGATCTCTTTTGGAAAAAGTGGATATTTTCAAGGACATTGCCGAGCGAACCGGCGGAGACATCTATCTTGGAGTCGTCGGCGCTGTCCGCACGGGGAAATCAACATTCATTAAACGATTTATGGAAACCATTGTATTGCCCAACATCACTAGTGAATCCGACCGCATTCGGGCGATTGATGAGCTTCCTCAAAGCGCAGCAGGTAAAACCATCATGACAACCGAGCCTAAATTTGTCCCTAACAACGCCGTTCAAATCAAAGTGGCGGAGGGACTTGAGGTAAATGTACGGCTGGTGGATTGTGTAGGCTACGCCGTTGACGGCGCTAAAGGCTACGAAGATGAGAACGGACCACGTATGATTTCAACTCCGTGGTTTGAAGAGCCAATTCCATTTCAGGAAGCGGCTGAAATCGGCACAAGAAAAGTGATACAGGAGCACTCTACACTTGGTGTCGTAGTCACTACCGACGGAACGATCGCTGAAATCCCGCGCAGCTCTTATGTGGATTCCGAGGAGCGTGTGATCGCCGAGCTGAAGGAAGTCGGCAAGCCGTTCGTTCTAGTGATTAACTCCACCCGTCCCCGCAGTGAGGAAGCACAGATTCTGCGCGGTGAATTGGCCGCCAAGTATGATATTCCAGTTATGACTCTTAGTGCAGCTAGCATGAGCGAAGATGATGTAACCGGTGTTTTAAGAGAGGTTCTCTATGAATTTCCTGTTCATGAGGTCAATGTTAATCTTCCAAGCTGGGTTATGGTGCTGGATGAGAACCACTGGCTGCGCAGCAGCTACGAGAATTCAGTTCGGGATACGGTTAAGGATATCCGCCGCTTACGCGATGTTGACCGGCTGGTGGCGCAGTTCACGGAATACGATTTCATTGACCGTGCCGGCCTCAGCGGAATGAATATGGGCCAGGGTGTGGCTGAAATTGACCTGTACGCACCGGAAGAGCTCTATGATCAGGTGCTAATGGAAGTGGTTGGGGTAGAGATCCGCGGCAAGGATCATCTGCTGCAGCTGATGCAGGAATTCTCGCATGCTAAACGGGAATATGACCGTTTCTCAGAAGCTCTCGAGATGGTTAAGACAACCGGTTACGGTATTGCCGCACCTTCACTTGCGGAAATGGCTTTGGATGAGCCTGAACTGATCCGGCAGGGCTCTCGTTTCGGGGTCAGATTGAAAGCAACTGCCCCGTCCATTCACATGATCCGAGTAGATGTCGAGTCGGAATTCTCGCCAATCATCGGTACGGAGAAACAAAGCGAAGAGCTGGTACGTTATCTGATGCAGGATTTCGAGAACGATCCGATCAAGATCTGGGAGTCTGATATCTTCGGAAGATCACTTCATTCCATCGTTCGTGAAGGCATCCAAGGCAAGATAGCCATGATGCCGGATAATGCCCGTTACAAGCTTCAAGAAACCCTGGGACGGATTATTAATGAAGGCTCGGGCGGTTTAATCGCAATAATTCTATAAGGAAAATGGGGCGAGTTACCCCTTTCAATTCTATCGGAAAGTCACCGGAAGTAACGGCGGCTTTCCGGTTTTTGCGTTTAATAGTGCTATTTACGTTACAATAGGTCTGGAAAATCAGTTGTTTTTACGGGGAAAGATACTACTTTCTGCTCTTTTTTAAGTAACGCCTTGAAATTATGGATAGGCTGTATTACTATAAGTTTGTTGCGCTTCAGGGGCGATTGGGCACCAAAGTCTTGCTAGTAGCGGGATTATCACGTATATTTTACGCTGAAACGGAAACAGTGAGTGATATTGAGACAGATTGGACGGGGAGGTGAGAAGACATGAACAAATCAGATTTGATCAACGCGGTAACGGAAGCAACTGAGCTTCCCAAGAAGGATGTTACTAAAGCTGTAGATGCTGTGTTCGAAGCGATCACAGGAGCACTACAAGGCGGTGACAAAGTGCAATTGGTTGGATTTGGTAACTTTGAAGTGCGCGAGCGTTCCGCACGTAAAGGTCGTAATCCACAAACCGGTGAAGAAATCGAAATTCCTTCCAGCAAAGTTCCGGCATTCAAACCCGGCAAAGCGCTTAAAGACGGAATCAAATAAAGATTTCTACATACTTACATCATCAATCATTTAGACAATTATGCCGCCCTTCAAGGCGGCATTTGTTTTTTGAAGGGCATATCCGGGATATTCCAATTCATTCAGAGGAGGAACAATGATGGGCATGAACAATAATTCCGGCAGTACCGCTTCCACTGGCAGTGATTACATTGTGGTCAAGGCGAAAGAAAACGGGGTACAGGTAATTGGGTTGACCCGAGGGCACGACACCCGGTTTCACCATACGGAAAAGCTGGACAAGGGCGAGGTTCTGATCGCACAATTCACCGACCATACCTCGGCGATGAAAATACGTGGTAAAGCTGAAATATTCACGAAGCACGGACAATTGGAAAGTGAAAGCTGAAAAGCAGGCATAGCCTGCTTTTTTTTGAAATATAACTGAAGTAAGAGTTATGGGCATAAACCCGAAGCAGATATTACGAATTACGTTGTCATAACAATCCGTATAAAGATACAATGGCGCGGTTACGCTGAAATTGAGGGGGAAGTTCCATGGAGCGGGCATGGTGGGTAGGAGCTGTACTGCTGCTTAGCGCAGCATCTGCTGTGGTGCTGCCAAGGCTGGCAGACCTGGATTCCGTCATGCGGCAGGGGCCTGGTGTGGTAGAGACCTTTAGAGGCGATAAGTCCAGAACGCTTAATGAGAACAACCTCGTAGATTTGCTGGGTGCTTTGCCGTTTACACTGACGATTGATAATGTCGGCTGGAACAATAGTGTTCTATCATTGGACCTGCGGGTCACCAGTAATGATCTCGAGCCTCAGCAGATTTACAAGGATATGGCACTTGCCATTTCTTTTGCATTTCAGGATACCACCAATGTTAACCAGCTTCTCCTTCGGATCATCGCTGAGGATAAGTGGATCGGCAGCCGACGTATGCTGCTGGCAGGAGATATCAGAAGGACAGAATGGACACTGCACTCACTGCAGGATCTGGAAACTACGGGGGACGTTATGCTGCCAGACCGGCTAAGGATCGGTTTCAGGATCAGTGAAAGCGATCTGTGGAAAAAGCAGTTCACCACTCCCTGATTAGGGTAAAAGAAACTAGGACCATCCACGGTGCGTGACCAAAAAACATGTGATATAATAGACAAGATTGTGAACAAAGATATTGTCATAATGTCACTCGCTCGGAGGCTGAAATGAAACCGTACCGCATAGCACAGCTAGCTAAACCTTATACCGACTACGACATGATTCAGCGGCATGCGGAATTGCCGCCGTTTCCTGATGTCCGCGGGACTTTGTTATATATCTTTCTGAATCATGGAACAACGGCAATACAGCGAAATAGCGAGTTATTTACTTTAGTAACAGCATTGGTACAAATGGGTCTTGATACCCATGAAGATATTGAACGCTCTGCCGGTGATCCCGGAGGAGATTTGATGAGATCCCGGCAGCTTAAAGTGCTTGCAGGAGATTACTTCAGCAGTTGGTTCTACCAGCTTCTGGCCAAACATGGAGAAATTGAAATGGTCGGCACTCTTAGCACGGCAATTGCTGAGGTGAACGTGATGAAAGCCAATCTGTTCAGCAGAATGAGAGGGATGCTTCTCTCTGCGGAACAATATCTGCGGCACACGGTACAGCTGAATATGCGGCTGTTTCTTTCTTTTACACCGATGATCCAGGAGCCGCTTGTAGATCTATGGCATAATCTGCTGAGAGAGTTTAGTGAATGTGAAACAGTGGCGCTTGAGCTGCGACGAAACGGGGAGCCTACAGCGGCATTGGACGGGTACTGCTACTGGCATTTGCTGGAGTCGGCGGCCGAAGAAGAGAAGCAGCAGTTGCGAGAGCGCAACATGGACCTCAAAGAGTGGAAGAAACTCAATATGAAATACAGATGTGAATCCATTCTGCGGGACAAGCTGCATAAGTCTGTCGAGTCCATTCAGGGGCTGCTGCAAGGCATCAAGGACGAGAGTCTCATTAAAGAACTAAGTGCTGCATTAGACCGTTTTCTCCTGCAGACGAAAATTTCAGGACAAGCTGCCGGGGAGGGTTAATCATGACAATCGAAAAAACAACAGCCGTCTCTGAGAACAACGTACAGCCAAAAGAACAATACGTACATTCCGTATTCGAAAAGATTGCTGGGAACTATGACCGAATGAACGATATTTTAAGCTTTCGCCGTCATAAAGCCTGGCGGAATTTCGCGATGAAGAAAATGTCCATGAAGCACGGTAACACAGCAGTTGATCTGTGCTGCGGTACCTGTGATTGGAGTATTACCATGGCGGAGACCACGGGCAGCGGATCAGTAGTGGGCCTTGACTTCAGTCCCGGAATGCTCGACGTCGGAAGACGTAAAATTGAAGCACGTGGGTTAGAGGAACAAATCACTCTGGTGCAGGGCAATGCGATGAGTCTTCCTTTCGGCGACAATTCCTTTGATTATGCGACTATCGGCTTTGGGCTCCGCAATGTACCGGATTTGGTTCAAGTCTTGAAAGAAATGAAACGTGTGGTTAGACCAGGGGGTATGGTCGTCTGTCTAGAATTGTCCAAACCCACGGTTCAACCCTTCAAAGGAATTTATTATTTCTATTTTCAGCGCGTACTGCCTATGCTGGGCAAGCTGTTCGCGAAGAGTTATGAGCAATATAAATGGCTTCCCGAATCCCTTGCACTTTTTCCGGGCAGGCTGGAGCTAGAAGCAGTATTTCGTGAAACCGGACTGCAGAGAGTGGAGTCATTTCCCTTGACCGGAGGCATCGCGGCATTACATATTGGACTCAAGGAGAAATTGGATGTTTAAGAAAATGGGCATCTTTCTACAAATGATCAAGTTTGAACATACGGTTTTTGCATTGCCATTTGCTTTTATGGGCGCCTTGCTTGGCTCAGTCGTTATGTTTGGCGCATTACCCTCTTGGAGCCAGATCGGCTGGATCGTTATCGCCATGTTCGGTGCACGCAGCGCAGCCATGGGTCTTAACCGGTTAATTGACCGGATCAGTGACGCCAAGAACCCCCGGACATCCGGAAGAGCAATACCTGCGGGTCTGCTCAAGGCTGGAGAAGTAATTATTTTTATCGCGGTCTCATTTTTCCTGCTGTTCTGGGCTGCTTTCAAACTGAATCCTTTATCGGCGAAGCTGTTGCCGGTGGCCGTATTTTTCCTGGTCTTTTATTCCTTTACCAAACGGTTCACGTGGGCTTGCCATTTGATACTCGGTTTGACCATTGCCCTGGCACCATTGGGCGGATGGGTTGCTGTAACAGGCGAAGTAGATTGGACATCCATGGTGTTTTATTTCACCATTGTTTTCTGGACTGCCGGATTTGACATTATTTATTCCTGCCAGGACGTTGATTTTGATGCTAAAGAAGGGCTTTACTCCATTCCTGTGAGATTCGGAGTTGCACGAGCGCTTGTAATTGCCCGTGTGTTTCATATTCTTACCGGTGTAGGGTTTATATCGTTATTGTTTATTACGGATTTAAGCTGGTGGTATGTGGCCGGCATGCTAATCGCGTATATTATACTGTTCTACGAACATCATATTGTATCTCCGAGCGACCTCAGTCGTCTGCAGACGGCTTTCTTTACGATGAATGGAGTACTTAGTATCGTGGTCTTCTCGTTTACTTTGATCGACTTGGTGGTGCAGTTCTACAAATGACCAACACTACACCCAAAAGCTATGTTATCGGGATCACTGGCGCAAGTGGTGCAATTTATGGAATTCGTCTGACCGAAACATTGTTGTCCATGGGATATACCGTGCATCTGGTTATAAGCAATGCGGGCTGGCGTGTAATTAAAGAGGAACTCGGCATTAATACGACAGACCGGGACGGCTTCCTGAACGAAATGTTCAAAAGCTGCCCCGGTTCTCTGCTGTATCACCCTGTCAGTAATATTGGTGCATCGATTGCCAGCGGTTCCTTCCGGGTTGAAGGGATGATTATCATGCCCTGCTCAATGGGGACCTTGTCCGCTGTTGCACATGGAAGCTCGGATAATCTGATGTCCCGCGCAGCGGATGTTATGCTGAAGGAAGGGCGCCAGCTCGTACTGGTCCCCCGTGAAACACCACTGCATGCGATTCATCTTGAAAATATGCTTAAGCTGTCCCGTTTGGGAGTGAAAATTATACCCGCAATGCCTGCTTTTTATCATGTTCCGCAAACTGTAGACGACCTCGTGAATTTTATGGTCGGTAAGGTGCTGGACAGTTTTAATATTGAGCATGCTTTATTTAAAAGATGGGAGGGATGAGGCTATGAGGTCTAAGGATCTTACAGTCATCGGCAAAATCAGTTATACCAATTCATGGCCGGTATTTCATCATTTTCATCCTTCTTCTCTGAAATATCCGGCCGAAATGGTCACAGAAGTCCCGGCTGTCCTGAACAGGGGAATGAACAAGGGCAGTATTCACGTAGGGGCATTATCCTCATTTGCTTATGCGGAAGCCAGTGATCGGCTACTGCTCCTGCCAGATTTATCCGTAAGTTCAGACGGGCCGGTGAAGTCTATTATGCTGTTCTCCAGGGCACCACTGTCTTCCGTAGCAAACGGGACGATTGCCTTGACGAATACTTCGGCCACTTCGGTGAATCTGCTGAAGATACTGATGGAGAAAGCATTTGGAGGAAAGCCGCAGTATATCACTGTGGATCCCGATCTGGACGATATGATGGAAGTGGCTGACGCCTGCCTTCTGATCGGCGACCATGCGATCAAAGCGACATGGAAGGATCAGGGATATATCGTAACGGATCTTGGAGCGCTCTGGAAGGAATGGACCGGACTTGGCATGACGTTTGCTGTGTGGGCCGTGAATAGGGAAGCTGCTGTTGTGAAACAGGAGGCAATTACAGAGATCGCTGATGCTTTTGCGGCAAGTAAGTTTCTGAGTCTGAGAGATCTGTCGCCAGTAGTCCGCGATGCCTGTGAGCTTATCGGTGGAGACGAGGCATACTGGTACGGATATTTCCGTAATTTATGTTATGATTTTGGTGAAAGACAGCAGGAGGGCCTGAGCCTTTACTTCCGTTATGCTTACGAGCTCGGCCTGCTGCCGCGTGAAGTGAAGATGGAGCTATGGAATCATAATCTGCTGACTAGGGTGAAGGAATGAGACGACTTCAAATATTCGGTATGCTGAATAAGGATATGGATCATATCGAACAAGAACTGTACCGCAGTGTTCAAGGTGATGATGAGTTGTTGACGGAGACCTCATTACATCTGCTAAAAGCCGGCGGCAAACGACTGCGTCCTGTGTTCGTACTCATGGGAGGCAAATTCGGCCACTATGATCTGGAGAAACTGAAATGCATTGCTGTTCCGCTGGAGCTGATACATAGCGCTTCGCTTGTACATGACGATGTGATAGATGATGCGGAGTTGCGGCGCGGAGAGCCTACGGTAAAAGCTAAATGGGGCGACAAAATCGCTATGTATACAGGGGACTATATCTACGCCAAAGCACTCGTCATGACCAGTCAATTAAAGAATCCGAAGATACACCAGATTCTTTCTAAAGCAATGGTAGAGATGTCGATTGGCGAAATGGAGCAGATCCGCGACTTCTTCAACAGTGAACAGACCGTGCGTCATTACCTGCGGCGTATCCGCCGCAAAACGGCACTGCTGATTGCCATCAGCTGTCAGCTGGGCGCGCTTGCAGCTGAGGCAGATCCGGAATCAGCCAGGCTGCTGTACAATTACGGGTACAATGTAGGCATGGCTTTTCAAATCCGTGATGATCTCCTGGATCTCTCTGGAACGGAGAAGCAAATCGGTAAACCTCCGGGCAGTGATATGCGCCAGGGCAATATTACCCTTCCAGTTCTTTATACTTTGGAGGATGAACGTCTTCGCGACAGGTTGCTTGAGGAGCTTGAACTCATCCGCAGCGGGCGGAGCGAGGGCGGACGGGCGATTGATCTGATACTTACAGGCGAAGGGATTTCCCGAGCTGAAGAATTGGCTACACGCTATATAAATAAAGCGTTGGCTGCACTGGACCTGCTGCCAAAGAACAAGACTACACGCAGTTTGCGTGATATCGCTTTCTTTGTTACGGGAAGAGCCTATTAAAATTACAACTTATGGTTAAAATGACCTACAATAATCGTTCACAGATGCCGATGTATCTGTTAAGATATCGTACAAACACATCATTCCTACAACGAACTGGAGAGTGGAATATATGGAGCAAACGTATCTTATGATCAAACCGGATGGTGTGCAGCGCGGGTTAATCGGCCGAATCGTCTCCCGCCTGGAAGACAAAGGTTTTAAATTAGTGGCTGCTAAGCTGACTAAGGTAAGTAAAGAACAGGCGGAAAGACATTATGCAGAGCATGTAGGCAAAGACTTTTTTGATGAACTGGTATCTTTTATCACCTCGGGCCCTGTATTTGCTATGGTGTGGGAAGGCGATGATGTCGTGAGTTTGTCCAGAATGCTCATCGGCAAAACCAAGGTAGGTGAAGCGCTCCCGGGTACGATCCGCGGGGATTTCGCCAGCCATACACCACTCAACCTGATTCATGGTTCGGATTCACCAGTGAGTGCAGCAAGGGAAATTGCTAATTTCTTTACCCCCGAGGAGCTCTTACAGTATCAAAAAGACATCGCAACCTGGATGTAAGTTCCGGGCGAGAGGCAGGAGATAATAATGTCTGAACGTGAAGTTGTAATGACCATGGACCCGGATTACATCGGATTTATCAACAATGTGAAACAGAGTACCGGAATCGACCTTGCCCAGTACAAGGAAGCACAGATGAAGCGGCGACTGACTACCCTTCGGATGAAGAACGGTTATCAGAGCTTTAACGATTTTTTTGCCGCGATGATGAAAGATAAAGCACTGTTCTATGAGTTCCTGGACCGCATGACCATTAACGTCTCCGAGTTCTGGCGTAATCCTAACCGTTGGGAAGTGCTAAGGGATGTTATTCTGCCCGAGCTTCAGCGTGGAGGCCGCAGATTGAAACTGTGGAGTGCCGCTTGCTCTACCGGTGAAGAGCCTTACACCCTGGCAATGATTCTATCGGATAAAGATATTTTGTCGCAGACCGGAATTCTGGCAACCGATATTGATGATGGTGCTTTGGCCAAAGCCAAACAGGGCATTTACTTGGAGCGTTCCTTAAAGGATGTGCCAAAAGATGTCGCAGCCCGTTATTTTACACCGGAAGGTCCAGTTTTCAAAGTTAGCGAAGGCTTGAAGAAGAATATTGATTTCCGCAAGCAAAATTTGCTGCTGGATAAGTTTGATGATGGTTTTGATCTCATTATTTGCCGCAATGTAATGATCTATTTCACCGAAGAGGCGAAGAGCAAGCTGTATCAAAAGTTTGCAGACAGCTTGCGTCCGGGAGGTTATCTGTTCGTAGGAAGCACGGAGCAGATATTTACCCCTTCCCAATACGGTTTTGAATCGACGGAGACATTCTTCTACCGCAAAAAATAAGTTCCAGCTTTATTTTCGAAGATTGCTGTTTCACGTATACTTTCGCTTATTCAAACTGATACTGGAATTAGGTTCAGTATGCCAAGTGAAAGGTCGTAAACAACACAATGGATAAGAGTAAGGTGATTGATGCCTACAGGCGCGGTTTTATTACGCACCGGGAGTGCGGGCAGATTCTCGGCGTTGAAGAAATGCAGTTAAAGCGCCTTCTCCAACTGGAGGAGTATAAACAGGCTTATCCGCCGCGAAGCCAGCCTACCGGCAGCTGATGACCGGAGCATCCCTGGTATCAAGTAGCGCCGTCATTCCCTTCGGGGGATGGCGGCGTTGCTGTTTCCATAGAACTGGCTCTTAAGTTAAGAAAGGCAGATTTCTTGTCAAAGAAGGTTCCCTATACTATAATGAGCAAAGATCATACACATTTTAGTGGTTTACAGTTTAAAAGCGCGAAGGGGGAACGCAGCATGAGTTTACGCTATTTAACGGCGGGGGAAACGCACGGCCCCCAGCTTACAGCTATTATCGAAGGTTTACCCAGCAACTTGACGCTTGATTTTGAGGAACTTAATTTTCAGCTGCAACGGAGGCAGAAGGGCTACGGCCGCGGACGCCGGATGCAGATTGAACAGGATACAGCCCAAATTGTGGGCGGTGTACGCCATGGCTTCACTACTGGCGCTCCTGTAGCACTGGTTGTGGAGAACAAGGACTGGACCCACTGGAAGAATATTATGAATATTGAACCGATACCGGGCAGCGATGAAGAGAAGCGCCGGGTGAACCGTCCACGTCCGGGACATGCGGATCTAAACGGCGGACTGAAATACAATTTGACCGATCTGCGTAATGTTCTGGAACGGTCCAGTGCGCGCGAAACAGCAGCCAGAGTGGCATGCGGTGCCATCGCCCGTCAGTTTCTGGCCGCTTTTGGTGTCAAGATTGCAGGTCAGGTTATCCGAATTGGTGAAATCGAAGCACCTGCCAATCAGTTATCTGTCGATGAACTCATTGAGGTTACAGAGCAATCTTCCGTTCGAGTTTTCGATAAAGAAACAGAGCTCAAGATGGAGGCTTACATAGACAAGATCAAAGAGGAAGGCGATTCCATCGGCGGCATTGTAGAGTGTATTGTGGAGGGCTTGCCGGTAGGTCTTGGCAGCCATGTCCAATCTGACCGTAAGCTGGACGGCGCCATTGCCGGAGCGGTCATGTCTATCAACGCTTTCAAGGGAGTTGAAATCGGCATCGGGTTTGAGGCGGGCAAGCTTCGCGGCTCGCAGGTGCATGACGAAATTCTGTATACTGCTGAATTAGGGTACCATCGGGCAAGCAATCGTCTGGGCGGTTTCGAAGGCGGCATGACAAACGGAATGCCGGTGGTGGTACGCGGCGTAATGAAGCCGATACCTACACTGTACAAGCCGCTGCAAAGTGTGGATATCGATACGAAGGAGCCTTTTACCGCACAGGTGGAGCGTTCGGATGCATGTGCAGTTCCGGCAGCCTGTGTCGTGCTGGAGAATGTTGTGGCCTGGGAAATCGCTAAATCCTTCCTGGACAAATTCGGCGGAGACTCCATGAAAGAGATTAAAGCTAATTACAATAACTACTTACAGCAATTGGAGAGTTACTAGGATGCGGAGCATAACAGTGGATCTTGGAGAACGTTCGTATCCCATTCATATCGGTAGCGGACTACTGCAGAATATAGGTGCACGTTGTGCGGAGGCCGGATTTCCGGTACGCAGCCCGCTGCTGCTCGTCAGCGACAGCTCGGTTGCACCGCTCTATTTGGACGATTTGGAGTCGGCTCTACAGGAGTATGGTTATACCGTTGTCAGCCATGTGATTCCTGCCGGAGAGGCTTCGAAATCACTGAACTCATATGAGGAGATCATGACCACCGCGATTAAGGCTGGCTTGGACCGCAGTTCTGCCGTGCTCGCCCTAGGTGGCGGTGTCGTTGGGGATCTGGCTGGTTTTGTTGCTGCTACTTATATGCGGGGTATCGGTTTTCTTCAGATTCCGACTACTATTCTAGCGCATGACAGCAGTGTTGGTGGCAAGGTTGCCGTCAATCATCCGCTGGCTAAAAATATGATTGGTGCGTTCTATCAGCCTTCAATGGTTCTGTATGATCTGGATACACTAGCCTCACTACCGCCCCGGCAAGTCTCTTCCGGACTAGCCGAGGTCGTGAAGCATGGACTGATTATGGACCGCGATTTCGCCTATTGGTGCCGTGAGCAGGCTTCAAGTCTCCTTTCTCTTAATCCTGAAGCGCTCGGCTACGCCCTATCGCGCGGTTGTGAGATTAAGGCCAAGGTTATTGGTGTTGATGAGCGTGAGCAGGGACTTCGGGCCATCCTTAACCTCGGGCATACGATCGGGCATGCCATCGAGGCGGTTGCCGGGTATGGTGTCATCCTGCATGGAGAAGCCATCTCCATCGGAATGGCTGGCTCTGCACTGCTTGCAGCCAAGCTGGGACGCGACCGGTCAATTTATGAAGAGACGGTGTCCATGCTTAAAGCCCTGTCCCTTCCGGTGACTCTTCCGGAGGAGTATGAGGCGGATGAGCTGATGGAAGCCATGATGCACGACAAAAAGTTCAAGGAAGGCAAAATGACGTTCGTGGTGCCTGACTCTATAGGCTCAGTCAGTATTGTGAACGATGTGCCTGAATCCGCAGTTCGTGAGGTGCTGGCACAGCTCAAGAAGGAGGAAAGCCCATGGTAAACCGGGGGATACGCGGAGCAACGACCGTAACCAACAACGAAGAGAATGAAATTCTGCAGGAAACCGTAGTGCTGCTGCGCGAGATTGTAGAACGTAACGATGTGATTGCCGAAGATATTTGCAGTGTCTGGATTACAATGACTGCTGATTTGGATGCAACGTTTCCGGCACGCGCGATCCGGGAGATGGAAGGCTGGGAACTGGTCCCGCTGATGTGCTCCGTTGAGATTCCGGTCAAGGGCAGTCTCCCGCGGTGTATTCGGCTGATGGTGCAGGTGAACACAGATAGAAGCCAGCGGGACATCAGACACGTGTATTTGAACGAAGCGCAGAGACTGCGTCCCGACCTTTCCGAAAGCAAGTCCTAAAGAGCAAAGCAAGACACGGGGTTGTCATTCAGGGCCGCCATCGTGTATAGTGTAATCAGACGAGTGAAGCAGAGTATAGATGAGATGAGTATAGCTGAGCAGAGTGCAAAGGATTGAAGTATAATCGGTTGCTGTTTATTTGGTGTATCCGTAGAAGGAGTACCCTGAGACAGTCTGCCGGTCCTATGCTCTTTTTCATATACTTATTTACATAAACCTCTACTTCGGTAGAGGTTTTTCTGTTATAAATACACCCCTAAGGAGGGCATATAATGACGTACCCAAGTGTTGAAGAAGTGGTATCCCTGTCCAGTCAGTACAATCTGATTCCTGTAGCAATCCGGCTGCTTGCAGATATGGAGACGCCTATCCGTATTTTTCAGCGTTTTGCAGGACGCGACCGTGCGTTTTTGCTTGAAAGTGTTGAGGGCGGCATTCAATGGGCCCGGTATTCCTTTATCGGCAGTGATCCGTTTCTGATGATCTCCGGTAAAAAGGGTGTTATCAACGTGGAGGTCGGCGGTGAGACCAAGTTATTGAAGGGCAAGCCGATTGAAGAGCTGAAAGCCCTGCTACGCTGCTACCGCAGTCCGAAGCTGGCAGAAATGCCTCCTTTCACAGGCGGAGCGATCGGCTTTTTTGGATATGATCTGTTGCAATACTACGAGAAGCTTCCGGCACACGCTGCGGATGATCTTCAAATGGACGATATACGCTTCATGTTCTGTGACCGCATCATTGTATTCGATCATGTGAAACAGCAAATCCTGCTGGTCGGCAATCTGCACATCAACGATGGAGACACTGATTCGCAAATCCGGGAGAATTATGAGCTGCTTAGAGATAAACTTTCGGCTATGGCCGAAGAGCTGCAAAAGGAAGGCCCGAAGGAGAATGTCAACCGTCGGAGCATCCCGCAGGACATAGAACTTGGAGAGATCCGCTCCAATCTGACCAAAGAGCAGTACATCGGGAATGTGGAGGCGGCAAAAGAGTACATTCGCGCAGGAGATATTTTTCAGGTCGTATTATCCCAGCGTTTTCATATTGAGACCGAAATATCCCCGCTCCATGTATACCGGATGCTCCGTACCTTGAATCCTTCACCCTATATGTATTATTTAAAAATGGATGAGGAAATCATCGTAGGCACCTCGCCGGAAGCGCTGGTTAAAGTGGACGGTGACCGGCTGGAGACCCGCCCGATTGCCGGTACAAGGCCCCGGGGCGAGAACGAAGCGCTGGACCGCGCACTTGCCGCTGAGCTCCTGGAGGACGAGAAAGAACGCGCGGAACATCTGATGCTGGTGGACCTGGGACGCAATGACCTGGGCCGGGTATCTAAATTCGGCAGTGTGAAATGCGATTCCTTTATGGAGATCGAGAAGTATTCTCACGTTATGCATATGGTATCCAATGTATCGGGTACGCTGCGTGAGGATAAGGACTTCTTTGATGCTTTCCTCTCTTGCCTTCCGGCCGGCACGGTATCCGGTGCACCCAAGCTGCGGGCGATGGAGATTATAGCCGAGCTGGAGAAAGAAGCAAGAGGAGCATATGCCGGAGCGATCGGTTATCTTGGCTTCTCGGGTAACATGGATTCCTGCATTACGATTCGGACAATCATTTTCCGCAAAGGCCGTGCTTATGTTCAAGCCGGGGCAGGAATTGTCTGGGACTCCGTTCCTGAGAAGGAATACGAGGAGACCGTGAACAAGGCTAAGGGCATGCTTAAAGCTATCCGTATGGCGGAAGCGATGTTCCCCTCTGAAGTGAAACCGGGTGGAGTAATCAATCAAGACTACATGTACGAATATACACCTTGAGTGAAAATAGATTGTCAGCACATTATTCATTAAAGCCGGGAGGAAGAGAACTATGGAGGCAGCGCAAATTATACAGGCCGGAATTAAGGGACTGATCGAGGGTAAGGATCTGACGCGCGTGCAGGCGCGTGACATTATGAGAGTCATTATGGAAGGCAGTGCCTCCCCTGCGCAAATCGGCTCCCTGTTGACCGCGCTGCGGATCAAAGGGGAGACTGTTGAGGAGATTACCGGATTTGCTGAGGCTATGCGTGGGTTCGGCACGCATGTAACCACTGAGTCTTCAAGACTTCTGGATACCTGCGGGACTGGCGGTTCGGGCATCCATAAGTTTAATATTTCCACGGCTTCTGCAATTATTTCTTCCGCTGCCTCCGTACGTGTGGCTAAGCATGGTAACCGGTCTGCTTCAGGAAGAGCGGGAAGCGCGGATGTTCTGGAGGCACTAGGCGTCAACATTCATCTCAACGCCGAACAGGCCCGCCAGTGTCTGGACAGTATCGGAATATGCTTTCTGTTCGCACAAATTTATCATCCGTCCATGAGGCATGCTGCCGCGCCGCGCCGGGAGCTTGGGGTCCGGACGATATTCAATATGCTGGGTCCGCTGACGAATCCGGCCGGGGCTGACCGCCAGTTGCTGGGAATCTATGACCGTGATAAGACGGAGACGGTAGCTACGGTACTGAAAGAACTCGGATCAAAACGGGCCATGGTAGTCAGCAGCCTGGACGGGCTGGACGAAATCAGTATCTCCGCGCCTACTCAGGTTTCGGAGCTGCGGGACGGGACAGTATCAACGTACGAAGTGACACCGTTTGATCTTGGTCTGGATAGCCATCCTCTGGAAAGTGTTTTAGGAGGGGATGCGGCGGAGAATGCCAAGATCATCACATCTGTTCTACAGGGGGAGATTTCCCCTTACCGTGATATCGTACTCGCAAATGCAGGGGCATGTATTTATGTTGCGGGTCTTTCAAGTACACTAGCTGAAGGGGTTACGCGGGCCAGAGACACAGTAGACTCAGGCCAAGCATTGAATAAGTTGACGCAATTGAGAGCTATGACAGAGGAGCTGACTTATGTATCTTGACCGGATCGTTGCCACCAAACGTAAAGAGGTTGAAATGCTCAGCCGGACGTTCTCGCTTTCTGAAGCAGAACGTAATATATCAGGTTTATCCGCAACCCGCGGATTCCGGGATGCTATTGTTAACCGCAGAAAGCGGGAGCTTGGACTGATTGCGGAAGTTAAAAAAGCTTCACCTTCGAAGGGATTAATCCGGGCGGACTTTGATCCGGTAGCTATTGCCAAAGGGTATGAAGCCGGAGGTGCGGATTGTCTGTCCGTGCTGACTGATGTGGATTATTTTCAGGGCAGCGGATCTTATTTAGGCCAGGTTCGCAATGCGGTAGCCCTTCCGCTGCTGCGTAAGGATTTCATTATCGACGAGAAGCAAATATACGAAGCGCGCCTGCTGGGCGCAGATGCGATTCTGCTGATCGCGGCAATTCTGGAACCATCGGTGCTTGCGGCATACGCGAATAAAGCCGGAGAATTGGGCATGGATGTGCTTATCGAGGTGCATGACCGCAGTGAATTAGAGGATGTTCTGAATACAGGTGCAGCAATACATAGCCATGTGCTGCTTGGGATCAATAACCGTAATCTTCGTACATTCGAGACTTCCCTCCAAACAACGGCAGAACTGGCAGAGCTTATTCCTCAAGGCGTTCCTGTGATCAGTGAGAGCGGAATTGCCGGTCCCGCAGATATTGAATTTCTCAAAAAGACATCATCAACCGGCATTCTGGTTGGAGAGTATCTGATGCGCCAGCCTGATGTCGAAGCGGCTATTGCCGGACTGCTCGGCCCGCTTCCTACCGGAAGGGACAGTGTCCGCAATGGGTGAAACGAAAGTAAAAATCTGTGGACTTCAGGACGTTGAAGTGCTAAAATCTATGGTGCACTTGCCACTGGATTATGTGGGTTTTGTATTTGCGCCGAGCCGGCGTCTGGTCTCTCAGGAGAAGGCGGCAGAGCTGACTGCGATACTTGGCGAGTGGAAGACGGACGTGCTGCCCCAGGCTGCAGGCGTGTTTGTAAATCCGTCCATGGATGATTTAACAGAACTGCTCTCCAAGGTTCCACTGCAGATTATTCAACTGCATGGGCATGAGAGTCCGGAATTCTGTCTTGAGGTTACATTAGCTTTCCCGAAGGTGCAGGTCTGGAAGGCCCTGTCCGTCGCTGACAATGAGAAGATGACTGGCAACAGTTATGATAGAATTAAAGCTTATAAAGATACTGTACATGCACTGCTTCTGGATGCCTACGACCCACAGCAGCGAGGCGGCTCCGGGCGTACCTTCGCTTGGGAAGAAATTCCCGCGTATCAGGCGATGGCAGCTGAAATGGGACTACCGCTCTTTATTGCCGGGGGTCTTCATCCCGGGAATGTAGGAGCACTGCTGGAAGGCTATGCCCCGGATGGAGTGGATGTATCCAGCGGAGTAGAGACTGACGGCGTGAAGGATCTGGCAAAAATAGCAGCATTCGTGGAAAGGGTGAAATTATCATGATTCAAGTACCTGATCAATATGGACGTTTCGGTGCCTTCGGGGGACGGTATGTTCCTGAAACTTTAATGAATGCGTTGATTGAACTGGAGGAGGCCTACCGGAAATATTCCGCGGATCCTGCGTTTCAACAGGAGATTGATTATCTTCTCAAACAATATTCCGGACGGGAAACTCCGCTGTATTATGCAGAGCGACTGAGTAAGCAACTGGGTAAAGCTAAAATATATCTGAAGCGTGAAGACCTGAATCACACGGGAGCCCACAAGATTAACAATGCGATCGGCCAAGGCATTTTGGCTAAAATGATGGGTAAAACCAAAGTAATCGCGGAGACAGGGGCAGGTCAGCACGGTGTTGCAACGGCGACTGTCGCAGCTTTGCTCGGTATGGAATGCAAGGTGTTCATGGGCGAAGAGGATACCCGCCGCCAGGCGCTGAATGTGTTCCGTATGAAACTGCTGGGTGCTGAGGTTATTCCGGTTACCTCAGGCACGCGCACGTTAAAGGATGCCGGCAATGAGGCACTGCGCTACTGGGTTAGCAACGTAGAGGACACCTTCTATGTACTGGGCTCAGCGGTTGGACCGCATCCGTACCCAATGATGGTACGCAATTTCCAGCGGATTATCGGGGATGAAACACGGCGCCAGATCCTTGAGGCTGAAGGGAGGCTCCCGGATCTGCTCGTTGCCGCTGTAGGCGGAGGCAGTAATGCGATCGGAATGTTCTATCCGTTCGTTGAGGATGTAAGTGTAGGCATGATTGGTGTGGAAGCTGCGGGCAAAGGGATCGATACACCGTTTCACGCTGCCACAATGAGTAAAGGAAGCCATGGCGTATTCCAGGGTTCGATGAGTTATTTGCTGCAGGACGAATACGGGCAAGTACAGGAGGCCCATTCGATTTCCGCAGGGCTGGATTATCCAGGTGTGGGTCCTGAGCACTCCTATCTGAATGATATTAAGCGGGCAAAATACGTACCGATTACAGATGCGGAAGCACTTGACGCATTAAAGCTCTTATGTGTGACGGAAGGCATCATACCTGCTTTGGAATCGGCTCATGCGATCGCGCATGTGGCCAAAATTGCCCCGGACCTTGGAGAGAACGATATCGTGGTCATCTGTTTGTCCGGACGCGGAGATAAAGATGTAGAGTCCATTATGGCCTATACCGAAGGGGGCAAGCACGCATGACAACCGACACAATCAACCGGATGGACGTGGTGTTCCGGCAACTTAAGGATCAGGGGAAGACGGCTTTGATTCCCTTTCTGACCGTGGGGGACCCCGACCTTGAAACAACGCTTGCAATCATCCACGAGCTGGAGGCGGCTGGCGCAGACATTCTTGAACTTGGAGTTCCTTATTCCGATCCGCTTGCGGATGGACCCGTCATTCAACGGGCTTCCGAACGGGCATTAAAGGGAAGAAGCGTCCATCTGCGCACTTGCATGGAAACTGCACTTAAGGCGCGTGAGGCCGGCAGTAATCTGCCCTTTATCCTGTTCACGTACTATAACCCAATCCTGCAAATGGGGCTGGATACTTTCTTCGCTGAAGTGGTAAGACATGAGATCAGCGGACTGATTATTCCTGACCTGCCGGTTGAGGAATCAGGGGAAATGTCACTCCGCAGCCGTGAGGCCGGAGTTCATCTTATTCCGCTTGTCGCTCCAACCTCCAGTGAACGGATCGCCAGAATCGTGTCTTCTGCGAGCGGGTTTGTATACTGTGTTTCTTCACTCGGTGTAACGGGGGAGAGATCTTCCTTTCATGCCGGAGTAGAGGAATTCATCCAGTCTGTACGGGAGGCCACAGATCTGCCGGTTGCCGTTGGTTTTGGTATATCGACGGGTGAGCAAGCTGCGCGTTTTGCCCGCATATGTGATGGTGTCGTTGTCGGCAGCGCCATCGTCCGGAAGATCGAAGAAGTCATTCCGCTGCTTGGGCTGAAAGAGTCCCGTGAAGAGGGACTTTTGCAAATCCGTGAATTTGTGGCACAATTGAAACCTGATAAATAGTACTACAGCTGCAATATTTTATTAAGATAACGTACAGAAAGAGAGGGGCCTCTGAATGAATCCAAAGCCTAATATTGTGGATCTGCCGGTTTATAAACCCGGGAAGCCTATAGAAGAAGTGAAGATGGAGCTGGGACTTGATGATGTAATCAAACTCGCTTCCAATGAAAATCCATACGGCTCCTCCCCCAAGACAAAAGCAGCTATTATGGCGGAGCTGGATAATCTCAGCTTGTATCCCGATGGATCTGCTGCAGATTTAACAACAGCACTGGCGGAGCATCTCGGCGTGAGGAATGAGCAAATTATTTTTGGCTGCGGGTCAGATGAGATTATCGCTTTGATTGCCCGCGCGTTTTTTCTGCCGGGGGACGAAACGATTATGGCGGATCAGACCTTCTCCGTATATAAGAGCAATGCCGATATTGAAAATGCGGTAACAGTAGAAGTACCCTTGGTATCCGGAACCCATGATCTGGATGGTATGCTGGCACAAATCAATGATCGGACTAAGGTAATTTGGGTATGCAATCCCAACAACCCGACAGGAACCATCGTATCGCATGATGCCTTGACGACTTTTCTGAAGGCTGTACCTTCAAAAGTTATGGTTGTCCTGGATGAGGCTTATGCCGAATACGTAACAGATCTGTCCTATACGGATGGAATAAAGCTGCTTGAGACTTACCCTAATCTTGTTGTACTTCGCACGTTCTCCAAAATTTATGGCCTCGCTGCCCTCCGGATCGGATATGGAGTTGGTAGTCCGGAGGTAATCAAGCTGATTAATCAGGTCCGCGAACCGTTTAATACTTCACGTCTGGCCCAGGCAGCAGCGCTGGCGGCACTTCATGATCAGGAATATGTTCAGGAATGCCGGAGGCTCAACAGTGCAGGGATTATTCAGTTGATGGGGGAATTCCAAAGGCTGGGACTTAAGGCTTATCCGGCTCACGGCAACTTCATTATGGTCGATGTGCGTAAACCTGCAGTTGATGTATTTGATTCGTTGCTCCGCAAAGGGATCATAGTCAGAGCCGGGCATCGTCTGTATCCTTCCTGCATCCGGGTTACGGTTGGCTCAATCGAGCAGAACCAGGCTTTTATTACCGCGCTGGAGCAGGTTCTGAGCGAACAAGGCGTTAACGCGTAAGCTACCAGCTACCCTGCACAATGCAGACCATAGAGAAGGCAGGTTGTTCAAAGACATGACGACAAAAATAACGATTGTTGGAGTCGGACTGATCGGCGGCTCTCTGGCCCTTTGCTTTAAAGGCAAGAAAGGGCTTCATGTAACCGGCTACGCCCACCGTCCTGAATTAGCTGCCAAGTATGTCAGTCGAGGTGTGGTGGACAATGCTACTACTTCCCTTGCGGAAGCTGCGCACGATGCGGATTATATTTTTTTATGCGTACCTGTGAGTTTGCTTGAAGGTTACCTTCGTCAGCTAAGCGGGCTTCCATTGAAGCCGGGTTGTATTATTACAGACGTAGGCAGCACCAAAGCCAGTATTGCCGCCTGTGCGCTTACACTGGATCTTCCCGGTGTCCATTTTATCGGAGGTCACCCGATGGCCGGGTCAGAACGTTCTGGTGTGGAGGCTGCATCTTCGTTGTTGTTTGAGAATGCTTATTATGTGCTTACACCGCCACCGGGAGTTCCGGAGGAAGCTACTCATTCTCTGGAATCTCTGTTGTTACATACCCGGGCTCAGATCGTCCGTCTGGATCCGGAACGGCATGA
Organism: Paenibacillus oryziterrae; assembly: GCF_042610485.1. Lineage (NCBI taxonomy): Bacteria > Bacillati > Bacillota > Bacilli > Caryophanales > Paenibacillaceae > Paenibacillus > Paenibacillus oryziterrae. The sequence continues at coordinate 187,502 of NZ_JBGJZO010000003.1, forward strand.
TGAAATTGTTGGCGCGATCAGCCATTTGCCGCATATTATCGCAGTTGCACTCGTGAATCAAATTCATACCTACGATGATTCAGATTCCTTGTACAGCACACTCGCGGCGGGCGGTTTCCGTGACATTACGCGGATCGCTTCCAGTGACCCCGTGATCTGGCGTGATATTCTGCTGAATAACCGCGAGGTGATGCTGAAGCTGCTGAAGGACTGGAATCAGGAGGTATCTACCTTTGTACAGCTGCTTGAGAATGAGGATGGGGAAGGGATCGAGGATGCCTTTAGCGAAGCGAATGGATTCCGCAACCAGCTGCCTGAGCGGCGAAAAGGGATGATTGCACCCCTGTTTGATCTTCATATTGATGTTCCTGACCATCCGGGTATTATCGGGCGGATTGCCACAGAGCTTGGAGATCAAGGCATCAATCTTAGCAATATCCAGATTATTGAGAGCCGGGAAGATGTGCCGGGCATCATGCGTCTGTCGTTCCGACAAGAGAACGATATGGAGCGGGCCAGAGCGCTCTTGCAGCACAAAGATTATATGGTGTACGTTTAGAAGCCGGGGCCTCAGCCCCGGCTTTTAGTTGGCTGTCATTAATAAAATCTAATTAACGCCTGATTTTCCATGTAATTCTTCAAAATGCTGCCTGGATGCAAAATTATAGCATGTTATTCCATGTAAACACTCTATATCCAACTACTTCAGTCTACCGATATGACGTTCTAAAAATAGACAAAAAAAAAGACCGCTTACAAAAAGCGGCCTTTGCTCATATAGAGCAGCAGTTTTGGATAGGAGTGGAGAGAAACCATACTGTACTTTTATTATATGTATACGTTTACATTCTGTCAACAGTTAATTCAAACTATTTGCCAGGTCCAGGGATCCAATATAGAGATTGAGATTATTTGCAATGGATTATTGTCAAAATGCAAATGATCCTTTACATTAAAAGCGGAGCATATTACAATTAATTCCATGATAAGGAAAGGGGCCGGCTAGGGATGCTGGGGAACCGGGTTAAGGAATTGCGTGCACGTTATGATTTGACGCAGCAGGAACTGGCGGATGCTATCGGCGTAACGAGGCAGACCATCGGATTAATCGAGAAGGGCGACTACGCCCCATCAGTAGCGATGGCTTTGAAGATTGCTGCAGCTTTCGAGGTTACTGTTGAGGAAGTATTTTATTTAATCAAGGGAGGCCAATACAATGCTTGAGCGTTTGGTTCGTTCGCCGCTGTTTGCAATTTTCACAATGTTGTGGGTTACTACGTCAGCCATATTAGCTTTGACTAATATTGACATCAATAAATTATGGTTTACACCCGGAACCGTTTATTTCATTCTTTGGATTGTGTGGATCGTTCTTGAAGGGAAGTTTGAACGTAAAAATCCTGCTAAGTCTAATATCCGAAAATTATGGATGCCAAGAGAGTTTAAGGAGTTGGATGAAGGTCAGCAGTGGGTTACCTATAAAGCGTGCAGGAACGTATATATCTTCTTCTCCGTAGGAATCCCCTTTGGGATATTCGCGTGTGTGTGTACTATTTATTCACCGTTTGTTCCTATAGTTGTGCTTTTTCTGCTCGGAGCGGGACAATTATTGACGTACTGGATAACTACCCGCAAATATTCTGCCAAATAGTTTGTGGATGCATTTACAGGATTCTTATAAAAAGGAGCCATTTATATGCTAGAACGAATACTGCGTTCCCCGTTATATACGATGATTACCTGGTGTTTACTGATTATAATAAGCATTATGTATGCTGCTGATAAACTTACTATCCATGTATTGCCTTGGATATTACTACTGAATCTTGCCATCCAGATGACCTGGAATTTGTCCAGAAGCATTTACAACAAGAACAATCCTGAGCATCCGATCGCCAACAACAGATGGTTGCCCTGGCATTTTAATGAGCAGGATGAGGGAAAGCGGTGGATTACTCATAAAGCCTGCCGTAATGTATATGTCTTTTTCAGTTTTGCCCTCCCGGTGGCTTTCTTACTCACGTTATTATTCCCGCTCACCCGGATGCTTGTTGTAATCGTGCTTGGAAGTCTCGGGCTTGGCCAGGTGCTCGTCTATTGGCTGACGATTAACAAATATCATGTCAAATAAAGCAGAACCTTCTGTGCAATTCTACTAAACTTAGGTCTATTGATGAAATCTGATAGGGATGTATGCTACAATAAAGAAGGTCTTTTTACAGAACATTTTAATTTGGACGTCAAATCTGAGGCATGCCTTAATTTTTGGGTATGTGAATATACATAGGAGTATTTCGTATATTTGTATGGTAACACCGCAACTTTTTTTCACCTGTCCGGTAATAATGAATAGGTCCGGACGGGATAGACGTGCAAGGGCGAGGAGGGCCGAACCCAACATGACGGATTCCCAGTTAATCCAGCTGATTAAACAAGGCGATACGGAACTTTATTCTGAATTAATGCGCCGGTACCAACGTAAGATCTTGGCGTTTGTCTATCATATGCTCAAGAACTCCCACATGGAGCTGATTGCGGAGGATCTCTGTTCGGAGACGTTCTACAAGGCGTTCCGCAGTCTGCATTCGTTCCGCGAAGTAGATGCATCCTTCTCCACCTGGTTATATACAATCGCCCGCAATACGGTGCTCAGTGAGCTGCGGAAGAACCGTGCAGGCAATGTTTCCCTTGAGGAAAGCGGTTATGTCCCGGTAGCGCCGCTTGAGGTGGCTCCTGAGCAGGCAGCACTCCGCAAGGAACGAATGAACCTGGTACGTGAAGCAATCAACAATCTGCCGGAGAAGCAACGCTCAGCGCTGATTCTGCGTGAATACGACCAAATGGATTATCAGGAAATTGCAGTGATTTTGGACCAGAGCGTTAGCTCCGTCAAATCCTTGCTGTTCCGTGCCAGGAGCAGCGTGAAGCTCCAGCTTGAATCCTATTTTTATGAACCTGTATTTGATGAGCAGGTTGAGAGGGTGTAAGGCCTATGAATTGCAGGGAAGCGCAAGACTCCATTCCGCTTTTGTGGGACGCTCCCCCCACCCATGCGAAGCGGATCATACTTGAGAGGCATATTGCGGGTTGTCCGTACTGTGCCGCTGAATGGGAAGTATGGCAGGAAAGCAGTTTGCTTATGCAAGATATGAAAGAAGAGATCAGCTTTGAACGCGCTGAAGCTGTTAATGCAAGAGTTATGGAGAGAATATATCTGGAGAGCCCTTGGCTCATGCCGGGTGACGGGAAAACTGCTGGCAACTCTGCCATTTTCCGGCGACGTATCAGTTTATGGATAGCATGTTTTTTGGCCGTATTTCTATGCAGCTTCTTATACTTCACCATGTTTAAAGCTCCGGGCAATATGATGATTTCAGAAAGCGGTATTGTGGATACCGGTGTTGCCGGAATAGAGGTTAACTGGACTTCTGCTTACCCGGAGACGGCGCCTGAGAGCGGAGTGATTGAACCTTTTGTCGTTAGTATGGGCCCTTCGCACCCGCAATATTGGATGGTACTATCTGCACTGGGTATTGTACTCTCAGTGGTTTCACTAACACGTCTGAATCGTTACCGGAGATCCTGAAAAGTCCCTTTCCTATGGAAAAGGGGCTTTTTAGGCTGTTTTATTATATAAGAATTTATATGCTTCACTCTATAGATTAGCCGTATATTTCTATGAGAAACAGTTGTGGTCCCTGTAAGACAGCACAGCCGTTACTTTTTAATATTTCAAAAAGAAGACATTTACTTTCATCCGTGGTACATTAAGAGACAAATAAGCGAGAGGAAGGGTTGCTGCATGCTGATTGGCTTAATACGCCATGGACTGACGGATTGGAATGCTGCAGGAAAGATACAGGGACAAAGCGATATTCCGCTCAATAATGAAGGCCGAAGACAGGCTGGAATGCTGGCGGACCGGCTCGGACAAGAGAGTTACCACTGGGATTATTGCATTACCAGCAACCTTTCGCGGGCTGAAGAAACTGGAGTGATCATTGCCGGTAAGCTGGGCATCCCCATGTTATCTCCCGACAGCCGGATCCGGGAACGGGCCTATGGACAAGTTGAAGGCCTTACAGCACAGGAACGTGAAGCGAAATGGGGTAAGGATTGGAATTCGCTTAATCTGGGGCAAGAAAATGATGAGCAGCTGCAGATACGGGCTTTGGATTTTCTGGAGGAACTGGCTGCGGAGCATTCCAATCATAATGTGTTAATCGTGTCCCACGGCGGATTTCTGGCGCAGCTCTACAATGCCCTTTATAAAGATAAGTATTCTGAACGAATCGGCAATCTCTCCCTTACGATTCTGGAGAAAACTGAATTTGAGTGGAGCCCGCTACTGTATAACTGTTCGCGGCATCTTTTGCAGAATCAGCACTGACCCGACCTTTCGGGTTATTTTTTTTGCCGAAAGAGAATAAAACGAGCAGGTTTTCCCATAATGGTAGTAAAACGGCGAGGCGATAAATGATGAATCTGGCGGATATGCTTAGCTATGCAGATATTGGGCAATTGACGGCAATCGCGGGCCGTTACCAGTGTGAATGCAAACAAAATTCCAAGCACGACCTGATTCAAAGCATATTGATAGCGACTGGCAGTAAAGAGTTCATGAAAGAGCAAATCCGGGGTTGCTCTCCGAGAGACTTACGTTTTATGAATACGTTGATGTTCGATGAAAGGAACAGCTTCAGTCTTGAAGATTTGCTGGCCACAGCCAGGCAGGCTTATTTTGATGCTCCTGCGGAATCCAATAACAGTTACCGTGAAGCGGTAGCCCGTTTCAAGAACTCTGGCTGGATCTTTAACGGTTCTTCGCAGCAAACCCGGTTTATGTATCAGGTACCCCAAGATCTTAAGAAACGCTTCCGAGAGCATCTGGGTGAGCATATCAAGGAGAAGATCATTCGTAGCGGTGAACCTGATGTGTATAGGGATGAAGGGGATTTGACCCTGCAGGATCTAATGCTTATGCTGCAATATATCAGGGACAACGAGCCTGAGCTGAATCTTGAGGGAGCACTGTATAAAAGGGTTCAGCAAGGCTTGATGAATGCCCTGAATATACCGGAACCGCTGCTGGTTAAAGGGGGGTGGACCTTTGGATATGGCAGAGCATCTCAACATTATCCGCCGAGACTCGCCTTGCTTTATGATTATGCACGGCACCGGCGCTGGATTGCAGAAGAAGGCTCCAGACTGAAATTGACGTTAACCGGGAACACCGTTCTTGATGGAGGAAAATCAGACAGCCTGATGCAGTTATACTCCTTTTGGTTAAGACTGTATAAAGGCGCAATTCCAAACCTTCCATCACTCGTCTACTGGATCAGTACTTGTACATGGGAATGGACAACGGCTTCATCCTTGGATGCTGCAGTGGGCTGGCTGATTAAACCTTTCTACTACGACGATGCCGGCACGGTTTTGGAGAAGCGGATCTTAGGCATGATGCTGCATTTGGGATTGCTGCGGATAGGTGAGACCCCTGGGGGGCTTGTCGTAAAAGCAACTCCATGGGGAATGGAGGCGGGAAATCCCAGGTTGCAGCAGTAAGGGGGGGAGAATGCAGATTCCATATGGGGCTTACATACCCCGGCTTGGCGGTTCTGTATACGTTGCAGAAGGCGCGAAGCTGGTGGGTGACGTAGAAGTGGGAGATCACTCCAGCATATGGTTTAATACCGTGCTTCGGGGAGATCTGGCACCGGTCGTTATCGGGAAACGCTGCAATATTCAGGATAATGCAGTCGGGCATGTAGGGGAAAGATTGCCGCTTATACTGGGGGACGACATTTCAGTAGGACATTCGGCCATTATTCATGGCTGCCGCATAGGTAAAGGCACATTAATTGGAATGGGCGCAATTGTCTTGAACGGAGCGGAGATTGGTGAATATGCTTTAATAGGAGCGGGATCGATTGTAACCGAGAACAAAAAAATCCCACCCTATACACTCTCCATAGGCTCCCCTGCCAAAGTAATACGAGAATTGACGGAAGACGATTTGCGCAGAATGGCACATACAACACAAAGTTACGTGAACAAGGGAATGGAATACGGGAATTTTTAAACAGCGGAGGTGTATCGAATGGACAAAATGAAGGCTACCTATGAAGTGATGCTGGGTTTGGCGGCGGAAATGGTGTGGGACGAAGCGCTGCGAAAGCGCCGCAGCGACATCTTGTACCGGGAGATTGACACAGCGCTGGCAGCAGGGGATGAGGCGGCTTTTCGAAACCTCACAGAAGAACTTAAAAGCTTGGCATAAAAAAGCTCAATTGTATTCGGGAAACGGAATCTGTTCAAAAGAAACAGAGCTTCCGTTTCTTCGTGTTGTATAAGTTAAACTATATGAATTCAAGAGGGGGCACACCTATGAAATTCAGTGATTTTGACGCGGCTGCCTGGGAAGAGAACAAGCACTTTTATGATACCTGCCTTCTTCCATATACAGGATTAACGGGTACAGAAAGCCCTCCAGAGGCAGTAGGGGCACTCGAAAGACTACGCGATTTCATGGAAATATTTGAGAACCTGTTTCGTGGACGGGTAGTATCATATCCCGTTGTTCAATATGCTGGCGGGAATTCACTTGAACAGATTAATGAGCTGTGCCGGATAGTGAAGTCAACATATTTTCGTTATGTGGTTGTGGTGAGTGCGGATATAGTGATTTCGGAAGATGAAATCCCCTTAAGTGACGTGATTTTTTCCCGGAGTCTGCTTGAAAGCATGACGCCCTTTCAAACAAAGAAATTTATAAACGAGAAGATACAGGAGTTGTGGCAAAAAAAATAAGGCAAGATTTAAATGTGTCTAAATAATGACAATTGTTTTGTTGATTATTTATCTGCTTGTCACAAAACAGACAATATTCTTGACGGTTTTTAGAGCCATAAGATATGATTAGGTTGAACTAATATGAATGTGATTATTATCATTGAAAACGCATTATTTATATTAATTGACATTGCCATGATCTTCGGAAGCAAGGGGATTTATTAGGGGATAACGGCATCTTTGAAGGTACACCGCGAGGTGCTTGATACTTTAAAGAGGGGGTTATAACAATATGAGCAGCAGCCATAATGAGCAACAGGATTCCTTGCAAGGTAAACCACCCAGCCGTAAAGAAATGTCACGCAGACAATTCCTGACGTATACGCTTGGCGGTGCTACCGCTTTTATGGGAGCAGGTGCGATTCTCCCTATGGTCCGTTTTGCCGTGGACCCGATACTACATAAAAAGGGTGCGGGGGATTTCACGAAAGTGGCGGAGACAAAAATGATAACCATTCAGCCACAGGAGTTCACCTTTGAGCTGCCGCAGCAGGACGGATGGTATTCAAGTACGGCGACCCTTACCGCTTGGATTCGAAAAAACGATCAGGGAGAAATTTATGCGCTTTCACCGGTATGTAAGCATCTAGGCTGCACGGTCGGATGGAACAATAACCAAAGTACGCCTGATGAATACCACTGTCCTTGCCATGGTGCACGTTATACCAAATCAGGGAAAAATCTGGCGGTTGCACCAAAGCCACTGGATCAATATACAGTGAAAATTGAGAACGGTTGGGTTCTGCTGGGCGACATTGTTCCAAATTCCGAGGCCAAGAAGGAGGCGTAGATTCTGATGTTTAAAAATGTCTATAACTGGATTGACGAGCGTCTGGACATCACGCCCATCTGGAGAGACGTAGCCGACCATGAGGTGCCTGAGCATGTGAATCCGGCGCATCACTTCTCAGCTTTTGTCTATTGTTTCGGCGGACTTACTTTTTTTATCACTGTTATTCAGATTTTATCGGGTATGTTCCTCACCATGTATTATGTTCCTGATATTATTAATGCCTATGCAAGCGTCGAATATTTGCAGACGAAGGTTGCATTCGGGCAGATTGTACGAGGTATGCATCACTGGGGAGCAAGTCTTGTTATAGTTATGATGTTTTTGCACACGATGCGGGTCTTCTTCACAGGTTCGTATAAGGCGCCCCGCGAGATGAACTGGGTTGTAGGCATGCTGATCTTTTTTGTGATGCTGGGCCTAGGACTCACCGGTTACCTGCTGCCATGGGACAATAAAGCTTATTTCGCAACAAAAGTTACATTGGAGATTGCCAACTCCGTACCGGTGATGGGACCGGTGCTTAAGGAACTGATGCAGGGCGGTTCTATCGTAGGTGCTGAAACGTTGACGCGGTTCTTTGCCCTCCATGTATTCTTCCTCCCGGCGGTCCTGCTTATACTGCTCGTTGGACACTTTATAATGATCCGCAGACAAGGGATATCCGGTCCGTTATAAACCAAGGCAGAGCAACCTTAGAGAGGGAGGAATACAATGGCACACAGTGACAAGTCTAAAGAAAAAGTAGTATTTGTCGGTGATTCGCGCGTACGTAGAGGCAGCGGATTTATCTCTCCTCCGGACTACAGTGCTTATCCTGGTAAATCTGAAGCTTTTATACCCAATTTTCTGTTGAAAGAGTGGATGGTTGGGGTGGTTGTGCTGGTGGGAATTCTGGTGCTTACCATTTCTGAACCTGCACCGCTTGGATTTCCTGCTTCGGCGACCGCAACGGTTATTCCTATTCCGGACTGGTATTTTCTCTTTCTCTATCAATATCTGAAGCTTCCTTATGCTTCGGGAAGTTATATTGTTCTGGGAACACTCGGAGTTACGGGTGTTGCTTTCGGATCACTTCTCTTAGCACCGTTTATTGACACTGGGAGAGAACGGCGATTCTACCGACGTCCGATTGCTTCATCGCTGATGTTTCTATCGTTGGCAGCGATTATTTATCTTACAAATACAGCCTGGACCGAATACAAACATGAGATGGCAGTAACCGGACAGATTCCCGAAGATGTACAGCGTGAGGAGAAGGCGGCAGAGAACAAAGCCAAAGGACTGCCTACTTCAAGTGCAATTAAGAATGAATCGGTGGCCATAGTGGATAAGGATGATCCGGCAATGGCGCTCTTTAAGCAGGCAACTTGTGTTTCGTGCCATGCGACCGACCTCAAGGGTGGCGCAGGACCTTCGCTCCGGGGTGTGGGGGATAAGCATAGTAAAGAAGAGATTCTTACGATCATCAAAGAAGGTTATGAGGACATGCCTAAGATGTATGATGTCGCCATCAGTGCCGGCTTGACCGACCAGGACGTTGATGATCTTGCGGGATGGCTTGCGAAACAAAAAAGTGAACAGTAGAATAAGGTTATGACGCAGCCTGATCGTATACGCGGTCAGGTTTTTTGCATGAGTAAAGACATACATATCCGGGAGGTTAACCGTTTCTATGTTAGGTAAATGGAGTGAAATCATACTTAAACAGCGGGCAGTATTATGGCTGCTGTTCGTCATCAATTTTCTAGGCACGATTTATGGTTATATCTGGTACGGGAATCAGTTAGAGTTTACAGCCGCTAATTATCCGCTCTGGCTGCTGCCGCTTGTACCTGATAGCCCGACGGCGAGTCTATTCTTTACCGTGGCGCTGTTGATGATGCTCTATCCTCCCAAAAGTATTACAGGGTATACAGTCCGCGGAGTCATTGAAGCACTTGCTGTGATTACCTCCGTGAAATATGGGGTATGGGCCGTCAGTATGATTGCAGCTGGAGGATATCAGGGAGATTTCGTCAGCTGGAAGGATTGGATGCTAATCATTTCCCACACGGGAATGGCGGTTGAAGCTTTGCTGTTTGCCCGTTTTTTCTCCTGCCGGAAAATGCTGCCGTTAGCGCTGCTATGGACTCTTTTTAATGATACCGTTGATTATTCATATGGTGTATATCCGTGGCTGCCTTCGGTTCTTGAAGATGATGTGACGAGCGTTCAACTATTCACGTTCACCCTTACCTTATGCAGCGCGGCAGCAGCGTGGTTGACTGTAAAGCGTAAGAAGGCAGACTAGTGTTCAAGAGATCTTCAATAATCTATCTGCAGCTGTTCTAACCCTTGTCCCCCCTGTCATAACTATAAGACAGGGGGGATGTCTCATGCCGCTTGAGAGGCATAAATTTGTTATAGGTTTGATCCTTTGCTGTCTGCTGTTCATGTCATCCGCGGGAACAGTGGATTCTGCTTCCGGAAGCAGTGGAGATTCCGGACAGGCCACTGCCCAGAGCCGGGCGCTCCAACTGGAGCAAGCAGCGGAGTCTTTATATGGTAATGTACTAAAAGGCGATGTCATGAAGGTGAGGCAGGAGACGGAGGCGATCTCCCGGCTGTTTGTCTCGTCATCATTTGAAGGACTGACCACAGTTGAGGGAATCAATGCTCTCTCTGGCGTAATCTTGGATTTAAAGGCTGCTGTAGCTGCTGCAGAAATATCACAGGAACGATGGGAGACTGCTGCAGTGAGGCTGCGACTAGCGGCTAATAGTCTGGCTCATCCACGACAGCCGATGTGGGAGCAATATTATAAGCTTTTCCGTGAAGATATGAACCAATTAGAGAAAAGTGCATCGGTAAGAGATTTGGCAGGCTGGAAGGCGTCCGTGCAATCGCTGCAGAACAGATATGATAACATACGGCCAGCCGTGATTATCTCACGATCCCCAGAGGCGGTGAATGCCTTTGATTCATGGCTATCCTATGCTGCGGGAATACCATCGCTCTCCACTGCACCAGATCGGGCGCGGCTTCTGGAGATTGTGTCTTATGGGCAGGAGGCGCTGCGAGTATTATTCGGTAAGGAGCGGGAGGAGCCCGTGTTATCACTTCCTATGGCACCTGAACAATACGGGGCTTGGGGGATGCTGGCTGCAGGATTTATTCTTGCGGTGCTCGGATATGCCGGTTACCGGAAATATCGTGCCGAGAACGAGAATTGGCGGCCGGTATAGGCTTCAGAAATCATACGAAACAACAAATAAGCCGCAGATCTCTTGTACAGGGAGATTTGCGGCTTTTGTATATTCGGCTGACAGTATCCATTTCGTTCCTAAGTTTCCTTAAAGCCTTCTCCGTGTACATCGTGAACATCACTGATAATCACAAAGGCCCGCGGATCCACGGATTTCACAAGCTGACTGAGCCTGCGAATCTCTTGTCTTGAAACTACGCAATACACCATATGCTTTGCCTGCTTGGAATAAGCGCCGATTGCAGGAATTAGAGTTACCCCGCGTTCAAGCTCTACTGTGATCAGATCAGCGATTGCCGGGGCGTGATCACTAATGATGGTAAAAGCTTTAGCGGCGTAAGCACCTTCTTGGATAAAGTCAATCACTCTTGATGAAATAAAGACAGCTACAAGAGTATACAAAATTTGTTCTTTCGGAATATACAGCAGTGAAGTGCCGATAATGACGATATCAATGGCAAGAATCACCTGGCCCATACTCCAGCCAAAGCTTCTGCCAAGGATTCTGGCGACGATATCCACTCCGCCTGTAGTTCCGCCAAAACGAAAAACAATCCCTAATCCCATCCCTAATGTGACGCCGGCATATAATGAAGCAAGAATAAAATCATGCTCTGTGCGGAAAGGCTCAATCCAGCCGGAATTGATCATCCATTCAAACAGCCACAGGAAGAAAGTCAATGAGCCGATACCAATACCTGTATATACGATTTGATGGGATCCAAGCATTTTCCAGCCCAAGAAAAACAATGGAAGATTAATGAGCAGGGTGGTCAGAAAGATCGGGATACTAAAGGCATAATTAAGCAGGATGGTTATCCCGGTAACCCCGCCTTCCATAAGCTGGTTCGGGATAATGAAGTACAGCAGACCGAAGGCATAAATTGCTGTGCCCAGCATAATGGGGGCTACTGTTTTGGAAATAGCGACGGCTTTGGATGAATTCATGGAATCCCTCATTTAAAAAAGATTTGTCTTCAAAACGTCTTTACGATAACATAGGGGCAAACAGAAGGCAAGATGCTGCTAGGAGGAGGATCAGTATTATATGGAAAAAAGCTTAACTGAAATCCAGCGTGAAGTAGACGCTTATATATCCCAATTCAAAGAAGGCTATTTCAGCCCCTTATCTATGCTGGCCCGGATGTCCGAGGAAGTCGGTGAGCTTGCCCGCGAGGTTAATCACCAGTTTGGCGAGAAACCTAAGCGGAAAGATGAAGCTGAAAATTCCATCGAGCTGGAGCTTGGTGATATACTGTTTATTACGATTTGTTTCGCCAATTCACTGGGTATTGATCTTACCGAAGCCCATAATAAAGTGATGCATAAATTTAACACCAGAGATGCTGAGCGATGGACGAAAATTAACACCGATTAGGCAGTTATTACATATGCTGTACCAAACGATCGGCGTTTAGCCGTGAGGATGGTGCATATGAGTCCAGAAGATTATGTTAGACAGGCATATCGTGCGATATTGCGCAGTGACTTCGCCGAAGCGATTGTCTGCTTTGAGGCAGCGATCTCCGAAAGTCCCAGTGATGCAGAGGTTCGGTACCGCTGCTCGATTACCTACGGGCGAAATGGCCGGCTGGATAAAGCTATTGAACACGCTCTTGCCGCAGTAACACTGGACGGGGGCAAGCCCGAATACAAACTGCATTTGCAGCATTTGCAGGCTTTGGCGCTTGTGCAGGAAGCTAAAGGGCTGCTGGAGGCAGAGGAGAAAGCTGATAGGAATCCATACCGTCCTATTACTTTGCTCAAAGAAGCGATCAGCTTAGATCCGCTGAATGGCGATGCCTATGTATGGCTGGCATTGGCGCATAGCCGGATGAATGAGCATCTGCAGGCTATCTCCGCATTAAAAGAAGTAATTCTACTGCATCCGGATGATGCCGGCTTGCAGCAGATGATGAAGGATCTTCAGAAATCTTTGAAAAAATATATGAAGTAGCTATAGAAATCAGAGAAAGCGGGGTTGATGGATATGAGTAGCAGAATCAGAGTTATTGTGGCTGGAGCCGGCGGTAGAATGGGGAAAGAAGTCGTAAAGCTGGTGCTTCAGGATGAAGAGCTGGAACTGGCGGCAGCGGTGGATCGCAGTTCCCAGGGTCTGGATGCTGGACAGCTTGTAGGCCTGGAGGTTTCGGGCATCGAGGTCTCCCCGGATCTGGAATCGGTCCTTGAATCCGTTACTGCAGATGTTCTGGTGGACTTCACAACACCACAATCCGCTTATGCTAATACTGCACTTGCTATTAAATATGGAGTTCGTCCGGTGATTGGAACCACAGGGTTCACACCGCAGCAGATAAGTGAATTGGACGAGCAGTGCAAGGAGCAGGGAATTGGCGGTTTGATCGCTCCAAACTTCTCTATCGGTGCTATTCTGATGATGAAATTCGCAGCACAGGCTGCTAAATATTTTCCTCACTTGGAAATTATCGAATACCATGGCGACCAGAAGCTGGATGCGCCCTCAGGAACGGCGATTAAGACTGCTGAAATGATCTCAGAGGCCAGAGCAGAGCTCCGTCAAGGCAATCCGAAAGAAGAAGAGGTAATTGAGGGAGCCCGGGGCGCCTATTACAACGGATTCCGTATTCACAGTGTGCGCTTGCCAGGTGTTTTTGCCCAGGAAGAAGTGGTATTCGGAGGTTTTGGTCAGACACTGAAGATCAGACATGATTCCTATGAACGCGCTGGTTATATGCCTGGCGTCAAAATGGGAGTGCAGAAGGTCATGGAGTATACCGGCATGATCTATGGGTTTGATCATTTTATCGATTAGACGGGAGAGAAAAAATATGATGAAGATAGCTTTTATTGCCCATGACCGCAAAAAGGATGAAATGGTTAATTTCGTGATCGCCTATGAGCACGTATTTGAGGGGCATCAGATGTATTCTACAGGCACAACCGGCCAGCGGATTATGGATGCAACGAACCTTAAAATCAACAGATTTATGTCCGGACCTCTTGGTGGCGACCAGCAGATTGGCGCTTTGGTTGCACAGGACGAGCTGGATCTGATTATCTTTTTGCGCGATCCGCTGATGGCGCAGCCGCATGAACCCGATATTACGGCGCTGCTACGTCTTTGCGATGTGTATGGTATTCCGGTGGCAACGAATATTGCAACTGCTGAAATTCTGGTCAAAGCCATTGACCGGGGAGATTTCGGCTGGCGTGATCTGGTACATAAATACAAACCGGGTATAGAGGAATGAAGCTCGATATTCTTGTCTTTGGCGCTCATGCGGATGACGCGGAGATTGGAATGGCAGGGACCATTGCCAAGCATTCCGCTTCGGGCTATAAGGTTGGCATCTGCGATTTGACTGCGGCAGAAATGTCATCTAACGGTACAGTAGAAGGACGTAAGGAAGAAGCGCGTTTGGCGGCTGAAGTGCTGGGTGTCGCCATGCGCAGCAATCTGGGTCTGCCTGACCGCGGGTTGTATCTGACAGAACAGCATTTAGCGGCAGTAACAGCTGAAATTCGTAAGGCTGCTCCTGCTATAGTGTTTGCTCCTTATTGGGAAGACCGCCATCCTGACCATATCGCTTGCAGTAAGCTTGTGGAGGAGGCTGTATTTAATGCGAAGCTCCGCAAATATATGCCTGAGCTTCCGGCGATTCCTGCGCCCCAGCTTTATTTCTATTTTATCAATGACCTGGGTCGTACAGATTTGATTGTTGATGTTTCACAGTATTATGATATCAAGGAAAAGTCGCTGCTCTGTTATCGTTCGCAATTCCAGAAATCTCCTGGGGAGGATTTCGTTTCGACACCGCTGAATGACGGCTACATCGAACGTGTCCGTGCCAGAGACAGTTTATTGGGACAACGGAAGCTTATTCCATACGCAGAAGGCTTCGCGACGAAACTTCCTCATGTCGTAGATCTGTTTAAGAACTAATCATAAGTTATAGAAAGGGACGGAGTTCATGGACCGGTTATTAAAAATAGGCATTACCTGTTATCCGTCTCTGGGCGGTTCGGGCGTGGTTGCGACTGAACTGGGCAAGCTGCTGGCCGAGAAAGGCCACGAAGTTCATTTTATTACCCATAGTGTCCCGTTCCGGCTTGGAACGTTTCAGAAGAATATATTTTATCATGAGGTTGAGGTTAACGATTACTATGTGTTCCGTTATCCGCCTTATGACCTGGCTCTCGCAACCAAAATGGCTCAGGTTGCCAAGATGCAGAAGCTGGATCTGCTTCATGTGCATTATGCTGTTCCACATGCGGTATGCGCATTTCTGGCGAAACAGATGCTGGGGAACGAGATGAAGGTTGTCACGACTCTGCACGGTACTGATATTACCGTACTCGGCCAGGATGAATCGCTGAAGGACCTGATCCGCCTCGGAATAAATGAAAGTGATGCAGTGACGGCGGTATCGGAGGATCTAATTCAGGAGACACGCCGTGTACTGGATATTACACGGGATATTGACTTAACCTATAACTTTGTCGACAAACGTGTGTATTATCCCCGTGAGGTTGCAGATCTTCGTGAGGATTTCGCTTCGCCTGACGAGAAAATTCTGATGCATATCTCCAATTTCCGCCCGGTCAAACGGGTGGGTGATGTGGTGGATATTTTCGCTAAAGTTAGTGCCAAGGTTCCTTCCCGCCTCCTGCTTGTTGGTGAGGGTCCGGAGCTGCCTAAGATCCAGGCGAAGATTAATGAGCTGGGACTGGATGAGAAAGTACGCTTTCTCGGCAAACAGGATGAAATTGCCCAGGTGATCTCCATGGCGGATCTGCTGCTGCTTCCTTCGGAGAAGGAGAGCTTTGGACTGGTCGCTCTTGAAGCGATGGCCTGTGGTGTACCGACCATTGGTTCGAATACCGGGGGCATACCTGAACTTATCCGTCATGGCGAGACCGGATTTCTTGCTCCGGTTGGCGATACAGCAGTAATGGCTGAATATGCTGTTCAATTACTGACTGATGAGGCAATGACAGAGCAGTTCCGCAAAGCCTGCCTGCAGCGCGCCTGTGAGGATTTCAACCGTGATAAAATAACAGGCCAGTATGAGGATATTTATTACCGTGTGCTGGGCCGCAAACTCTCGGGAATGAATGCTGTACGGTGCAGATAAGGAGTTAAATATGGAATGGACAATGGCACATCCCGGAATGGCTGAAGCCGCTGGCAAGGTGATTGCCAAACTGATAGACAACGGATATGAGGCTTATTGGGTTGGGGGCTGTATCCGGGACGAGCTACTCCGCCGGCCTGTACATGATATGGATATTGCCACTTCTGCTGTGCCGGAGCAGGTTATGACGCTGTTTCCGAGATGTATACCTACAGGACTGCAGCACGGGACAATTACGGTGCTGCAGGACGGTGAGAACTTCGAGGTCACGACATACCGGACTGAAAGCGGATATGCGGATTACCGCAGGCCGGAACAGGTTGTGTATGTTACGGATATGAAGGAGGATCTTCGGAGGCGTGACTTCACGATCAATGCAATGGCCCGCAGCATAGCTGGCGGGCTGATTGACCCTTTCGAAGGTGCGGATGATCTGGGCCGCCGAGTCATACGCTGCGTCGGTGATGCGGAAGAGCGATTTGAAGAAGATGCGCTGCGTATGCTCCGCTGTGTCAGATTCGCTTCGGTTCTTGATTTCTCCATCGCCAAGAATACGTGGCGCGGACTGCTTCGCCAGCGGGACAAACTGGCGTATATCGCCGTGGAGCGGCTCCGCGCAGAGCTGGAGCGCATCGTGGAAGGGCCGCATCCTAGGCGCGGCCTGGGGCTGCTTGTCCGCAGCGGGCTGCTGCCGCGCGGTAAGGCCCCGTTCCCCTGGACCGGAGACGACCTGGCGGCAGCAGCCGCCTTGTCGTCCGGGATCGGGGAACTGGAGAGCGCCCGCCTGCGGTGGGCGCTGCTCCTGCATGCCCTGGGGCAGTCGGCCGTAGAGGCCGATGAGCTGCTGCGGGCATGGACGTTCTCCGGGGCGACGCGGTCCGCCGTCGCCGGGGTGCTGCGGGTCCGCGACGCGTGGACCGCTGCCCTGGACGAAGTGCCGCCGGGTTCCCCGGGCGGCACGGAGAAGCTGCGGCGGCGCTGGATCGCCGCCGTGCTGGCGCATGGCACGGAAGCCGCCTGCGGGTGGCTTGCGCTGCTTGCTCAGCTGCCTGCGGGCGCTCCAGGTCAGCCTGGAGCAAGTGTATCGGCTTACAGTCCCGATGCACCCGATGCACCCGGCATTGATGCCGTTAAACCGGCCCCTACACCCGTTGCATCCGGCCTAGATGCCGATACACCGGCCCGTACACCCGGTGAACCCGACATTGATACCGTTGCACTGGCCTGTACACCTGATGCTGATACACCAGTATCGGAGAACCTCCTGTCGCTGGCACACAAGTGGATGGAGCAGATGCCTGTGAACTCTTTGGCGGACCTTGCCGTAGACGGGAAGGAATTGACGAAATCTTTAGACAGGCGTCCAGGCCCATGGCTTGGCGCCTTACTACACGAACTGCTGCTGGCAGTAGCAGCCGGTGATATTATTAACGACAGGCAATTATTGCTGGAGGAAGCAAAAAGGATGGTTGGACATGAGCAACTTTGATACCCGATACTCTTTCGGTCTGGATCGCGGAACATCCGCTTACGGCTGGAATGGTCAGGTGCAGCATCTGGAGACTACCCTGTCCACCCAGGAAGAGGCTAAGAAATTGGCGGAGAGCGGCGCTCCTGAAGGGACGGCGGTAATCGCTGAAGAACAGACAGGTGGCCGAGGCAGAATGGGCCGGAAATGGCATTCCCCCAAAGGCAAAGGGATTTGGATGAGTGTGGTTCTGCGCCCGAAGCTCCCGCTCATAGCGACCCCGCAGCTTACATTGCTGGCGGGCGTTGCGGTATGCCGGGCCATCCGCAAGGGAACCGGCGTGGAAGCAGGGATTAAGTGGCCGAATGATCTGCTGGTGGCAGGTCGTAAGGTATGCGGGATTCTACTCGAATCCAGCTTAAGCGAAGGTCAATTGCAGTACTGTATTGCAGGTATCGGAATCGACGCTAACTTGACCGAGAACGATTATCCGGACGGGTTGAAAGAAATCGCAACCTCTCTTCTGATTGAACGTGCGGGTGTTCCAGTGGACCGGATGGAGCTTGCCGGGCTCGTTCTCGCGGAGCTGCAGTCATTATATGAGCTTTATCTGGACGAAGGCTTCAGTCCCATCGGAAAGCTGTGGGAAGCCTTATCTGTGACGCTTGGCCGTCAGATCGGGTTAAATACGGCACAAGGACGCAGAGAAGGTACAGCGGTAGGACTGGATGATGAAGGCGGCCTGCTGCTTAAGGATAATCAGGAACAACTATTCAGCGTGTGTTCAGGAGAAATCGAAATGATCTAAGCTATGGCAAGGGTATCATCCCTTGTCATATTTTTGACGTGTATTTCTATTTGAGATTTGGTATACTATGGCTAGAGGTGGTATCCTTTTATTCGAACTGCACTCTTTGGCTGAACTACATCAGGATGAACAGGATTTTGGAATTGCCTTCATAACTGTAATGACGGTTACGTTGGATTCTGCTCTGAGCCGTAAGGACCGAGACAGAAGGGACGATCGCGAGTGACTCTTCTACTGCCCTTCGGACCTTTTTAGCGGACATGCTAAAGGGTTTTTTAGTTTGCACGGATATGGCTATCATCCTTATTCGAAAAGGGGAATGAAGAGAAATGGCTGAGAAACAGGCTTTAAACATTGTGAGGATGAAAAAAATGAAGCAGGACGGCGTACCTCTGAGCATGCTGACTGCATATGATTACCCTTCGGCCCGTCTAGCTGAGGAAGCGGGGATTGACCTCATTCTTGTTGGGGACTCGCTGGGCAATGTGGTGCTTGGATATGATTCCACACTGCCGGTTACGATTGAAGACATGGTATACCACACACGTGCAGTAACACGTGGGGCGGAGCATACCTTTATCGTCGCGGATATGCCTTTTATGACCTATCACGGCGGAATAGATGAGACTCTGCGCAGTGTGCGGAGATTAATGCAGGAAGGCCGTGCCCATGCCGTGAAGATGGAAGGGGGTCTGGAAATCTGCGGAACAGTGGCTTCGGTGGTTGCTGCCGGTGTGCCAGTACTCGGTCATATCGGACTTACGCCACAATCCGTGAATATGATCGGCGGTTACCGGGTTCAGGGCAAGGATGCCAAGGATGCGCAGCGGTTAATGGATGAGGCTAAGGCTCTGGAGGCAGCTGGCGCGTTTGGCGTCGTTCTGGAACTGGTTACGGAGGAAGTTGCAGCTGCTATATCCCGTGAGCTCAGCATTCCTACCATCGGAATCGGTGCCGGACGCAACTGCGACGGGCAGGTGCTCGTCTTCCACGATCTGCTCCGTTATACTCCGGCTTACCGGGAGAAGCGTTTCGTCAAGACATATGCAGACATCGGTAGCTTGATCCGCGAAGGGATCAGCGGATATGTGCAAGACGTGAAGCAGCGCGCTTTTCCGGATGAAAGCCATGTGTTCTCCGCAGATGAGAGTGTTCTTGAATCTTTATACGGCCACGCCGGCAAAGGAGTGAAGTAAGATGAGAGTAGTTAGAACAATAGAACAGCTTCGCGAAGCGATTGAATATATGCGGGACGGGGGTCACGGCCCTATCGGACTTGTACCGACAATGGGGTATTTGCATGAGGGACATGCAAGCCTGCTGAGACGTGCCGGGGAAATGTGCGGAACGGTCGTTATGAGTATTTTTGTTAATCCGCTCCAGTTTGGCCCTAACGAGGATTTTGCTTCGTATCCGCGTGATGAACAACGTGATTTGGAACTTGCAGAACGTGAAGGCGCGGATATCGTCTTTATTCCTTCGGTAGAGGTAATGTACCCGACGCCAACCCGTACCAAGGTAATGGTATCCGGACTGACTACACAGCTGTGCGGAGCATCCCGTCCCGGACATTTTGACGGCGTGACTACGGTTGTCAATAAGCTGTTCAACATGGTTCAGCCGGATTATGCCTTCTTTGGTTTGAAGGATGCCCAGCAGGTTGCGGTATTGCGCCAGATGGTTGCCGATCTGAACATGAACGTTACCATTATTGCCTGCCCGATCGTCCGTGAAGAGGATGGTCTTGCGCTGAGCTCCCGGAATGTCTATCTGTCCGAAGAGGAGCGTCGTCAGGCTCTGGTATTGTCCCGTTCCCTGCGGGAAGCTCGTGCAGCGGTTGATGAAGGCCGGGCGACAACGGTTCTGGAAGTTAAAGAGATATTGTCTTCAATTATTGCCGAGTCGCCGCTTGCTGTTATTGATTATGCTGAAGTATTGACCTTCTCGGGTCTCGAATCTTTGGATTCGGCAGCATACCTGGCACAAACGGGCGGAGAGGTTATCATGGCACTGGCTGTTAAGTTTGGCAGAACACGTCTGATCGATAACGTCGTATTTATTCCTAAGGAGGTACCAGCCCTTGTTTAGACAAATGATGAAGTCCAAAATACACCGGGCAACCGTGACGGAAGCCAACTTGAACTACGTGGGAAGTATCACCATTGACGAAGATTTGATGGAAGCCGCGGATCTGTTGGAGAATGAGAAGGTGCAGATTGTCGATAATAACAACGGCTCACGTCTGGAAACTTACGTCATTCCTGGACCACGCGGCAGCGGCGTCATTTGTCTGAATGGTGCTGCAGCCCGGATGGTACATCCGGGGGATACCGTAATTATTATCTCTTATGCGATGTTGTCGCAGGAAGAGCTGGCAAACCATAAGCCAACTGTAGTTTTTGTAGACGACAACAACAAGGCTGTCAAACTGGCGGACCATGAAATACACGCGACGATAGCATAATTTACCAAGAATACAGATTAACCGGGTCATGTAATCAATGGAAGGGATGAAAGAGCCGCTCCCGGCAAAAAATGAAGTCAGGCAAGTCGATCTGATTTCATTATCAGTGAGGGTGGGATGTCCCATGTTTCAACATTTATTTGCTGAAATGAACGAGATGCTTCAGGAAATCATCCTTGATTACCCTACAGCGGAAGGCGCCCGCCGGGAAGATCTTCTGGGCAAATACCACATGCTTCGCCGGTTAAGCGATGACGTTATGGATGAATGGCTGGTTTTCGCAGAGAAGATGGGCAACTTTAGCTTGACGGCGGATTTATCTGTGGATCATGATGATATTTCAGTCCGCCGGGAAGCCCCGGAGCTTGCGATGGAATCCTTCGCCCGGGGTCAAGGGTATTACAAGCTGCTAATGTATGCCAAATGCGTCGAGCAGTTCAACAATGTTATTTCAGCATATCCCGACAGTTTGTCCGGCCGGCTATATTTAGCTATGTCCCATCTATACCTGGGACAAAATGAGTCGACGTGGCAACATCTGGAGCATATGCTGCGTCTTGTTCGAAATAGGCAACTTATGGCCCTGATCTATAATGTCATGGGCTGCATCAGGGCTTCTGAGGAACGATATGCCGAGGCCCGTGAATTGTTTAGTTTAGCACTCCAGCATGATCCTCAACTGCCGGAGCCGAAGGTGAATCTGGAGGTCTGCCACCGCAAGGGAGGCGTCCTTCAGTATGGAAGCCAGCTTGTTTCGCTTTTGTAATCATAAGCCGTTATAATCCAAGCGATGCATCCACTGTACAAGTCGGTGTGCATCGCCTTTTTTCGTAACTTCTGTTATGCTGATAAGGAGTCTCAAGTGAAAGGGAATAGAACTTACAATGAAATTTGCCGTGCTTGATTTTGAAACGACGGGAACCCAATCTGTGGGTGAAATCATACAGGTTGGCCTTGCCATTATAGAAGAAGACCTGTCCATCTCCCGTGTATACGGTTCCTATGTCAAGCCCGGAACACCGATTCCTCCTTTTATTACGGGCCTGACGGGTATAACGGACAGCGATGTGCAGGATGCGCCTGAGCTGGAAGAAATGATGATGGAGCTGGTTCCGTTATTGGATGATGTTGTGCTCGTAGGACACAACGTCTCTTTTGATTTTCATTTTTTGCAGAATGCCTTGGACCGGTGCGGATATTTGCCTTTCCAGGGTCGTATTCTCGATACAATTGATTTTCTGAAGATTAGCTTTCCCTCGCTGACGACCTATCAGCTTGGAGCCGTAAGTAATCATTTCGGGATCACACATGAACGTCCTCATCAGGCGGACAGCGATGCACTTGCTACAGCTCTAGTGCTGCTGAAGTGTCTGGAGGAACTGTACAGCCTTCCGCTGCTAACCATTCAGCGGCTCGCAGAGCTGTTCGCGGATGGAGATGGGGACCTCGGATGGTATTTTGACGGTCTGCTTCGTGAACGGGAGATGGAGGCCTTTCAGCCCGAAGGTGAGCTGACCTTCTACCGGCAGCTTGCGCTTCAAGTGGGAGACTGGTCTGAACTGACACCTCCCCGCGAAGATATCGGCAGCAATCCGTTGGATAACTTGTCCTTCACCGATTATTTGGCTGAAGTGACCCGGCGCCTGAAAGAAACGCTTCCGCACTATGAAAGCCGGGAAGCTCAGGAAATTATGTTCGGTGAGGTAATGACGGCGCTCGAAGAAGAGAAACATCTATTAATCGAAGCCGGTACCGGAACCGGCAAATCTCTGGGTTATCTGCTTCCGGCGATTTATCAGAGTGTCAAAACGGAGCAGAAGGTCATGGTCAGCACGCATACGATCAATCTCCAGGATCAGTTACGCGAGAGAGATATTCCGCTGCTGACACAAGTAGTACCCTTCCCGTTCAAGGCGGCGATTTTTAAAGGCAGAGGCCATTATTTGTGTCTGCGCAAATTTGAACATAAAATAAACCGGAAAGACTTTGTAAGTCCAAGAGAAGATGTTCTTACGGCAGCGCAAATGATCGTCTGGCTCACACAGACGGAGTCGGGTGATGACGAAGAGTTAAATATGGGTAACCGTGGCGGTGATTTCTGGGAGTCTGTAGCTAGTGATACTGATTCCTGTCTTGGCCGTTCCTGCCCTTGGTTCCGCAAGTGTTATTATCACCGGGCGAAACATTCCGCTGGAATTGCGGACGTTGTGGTTACGAATCATTCCAAATTGTTCGCAGATGTGAAGGCGGGCCATCAATTGCTGCCAGCTTACGAGCACCTGGTCATTGATGAGGCCCATCACCTGGAGGATGTAGCAGGTAAGCATTTGGGTATGCACATGAAGCATTTTACGGTTACGCACACACTCTCCCGTCTCTTTAAAGACAGCCGCAATGGGCAGCTTCCTGTACTCCGGCAGCAGCTTCAAACTGCGGGAAGTGAACAGGCAGGAGAATGGAGTGCGATTATCGACCGCATATATACGGATCTGATCACCGTGAAAGAGACCTGGGATGCCCTGAGCGAGAAGCTTTTTAGTCTTCTTCCGGATCGAAGCGATGCCGGAGCGGGTGAAGCGGGTCAATTGATTCTGCGCCTGCTTCCTGGTAAAAAGCCCGCCAATTGGGCAGAGCTTGCCGCGCTTGAGAATGGTATGGTTACCACACTCAGCGATGTTCTGCGGAATGGCGAACGAATGCTGAATGAAATGAAGGATCAGGATGGCCAGTCCTCTTCCGACAGCCTGATAACGGATATTGGCGGCTTATTTAAAGACTTGGCAGCCATTAGGGATCAAGTGCGGTTTTTTATGGGCTTGAACGATGAAAGTGTAGTATATTGGCTGGAAGCGAACGGAAATTACCGCAGCAAGTCGCTGCAGATCTATGCAGTTCCCGTAGACGTCAGCTCCCAGCTAAAGGAATTATTTTTTGATAAGAAAAAGAGTATTGTTCTGACCTCGGCCACACTATCTGTTGATAAATCTTTTCAATTTATGATCGATAACCTGGGTCTGAATGAAGCTGCGGAAGAAGGCCGCCTTATGACGGTTCAGCTTCCCTCGCCGTTTCATTACCGGGAGCAAGCGTTATTAGTAATCCCAAGAGACTTCCCAAGTGTAAAAGGCAGTATTGGTGATGCACGCTTTGTTGATACACTGGTGCAATCGCTCGCAGAAGCTGCGGTAACCACGAAGGGAAGAATGCTGGTGTTGTTCACCTCGTACCGTATGCTCCGGCAGGTGTATGATCCTTTGAAGGAAGCGTTGTCTCTGCAGGACATCACCGTGCTGGGACAGGGCGTGGAAGGGGGAAGCAGAAGCAAGCTGATCCGCCGTTTTCAAGACAGCAGTGCTTCCGTACTTCTGGGTACCAGCAGCTTCTGGGAGGGAGTCGATATCCCCGGGGAAGCACTGACGTGTCTCGCGATTGTCAGACTGCCGTTTCAACCGCCTAACCATCCGCTTGCAGAGGCGAAATCGGAACTGCTGCAGGCACAGAAGAAGAATCCATTTATGAAGCTGTCGGTTCCGCAGGCGGTCATACGCTTTAAGCAGGGTTTTGGCCGTCTCGTGAGAACTGCGAAAGACCGGGGGATTGTAATTGTGTATGATACCCGGGTAATTGAGTCTTATTACGGTAAGTATTTCCTTTATTCCTTGCCAGGACCTAAAATGGAACATATGCGGACTGACCAGATGGTCCCGCGTATTGCCGAATGGCTGGAGGAGGGGGGCGTCTCCTAAACGCCCGATTTACACAATAAAATTACTCGCGGAACTTGAATCTCCGTTTATGCAGAATATAACCTTATAGGAGGAGAAAATATGAAATCGGATAAAATATCGGAGGCTGTTGTCCGCAGGTTGCCAATCTACCTGCGTTTTCTTAACGATCTCCACAAACGTGAAATCGCAACCGTCTCTTCTCAGGAGCTTGGACAAAAGCTGGATCTTAATCCAGCGCAAATCCGTAAGGATTTAGCCTATTTCGGTGATTTCGGAAGAAAAGGCATTGGTTATGATGTCAGCTACCTTATTGAAAAAATTCGGCATATCCTCAAGCTGGACCAGCAAATCAACGTGGCATTGGTTGGAGCCGGTAATCTGGGGCATGCGTTATCTAACTATAATGCCTATTTGAAGGACACCATGAAAATTACAGCAGTGTTCGATTCCTACGAGCCGAAGATTGGCGAGAAGATTAATAATTTGACTGTACAGCCAATGGAAGAACTGGGAAGTACCATACGTGCGCAAGGCATACGGATTGGTATTATCACTGTTCCTGAATCAGAGGCGCAGAATGTGGCGGATATCCTCGTGGATTCAGGCATTGAAGCTATTCTGAACTTCGCACCTGTTATTCTGAAGACCCCAGCGTCTATCCGGATTCATGCAGCAGATTTCACTACAGATTTGCAGAGCTTGGCTTATTATTTACAAGATGGAAAGGAAGAAGTTGAACATGGCGAATAAAACCTTTATCCGGAACGGAAGATTTACGGTTCCCGGAACAGACAAACCTGTCCTAAGCGGATATATGATTATAGAAAATGATCTGATCACTTACATAGGCGAAGAAGAACCTGATCATGAAGGTGCTGAAGTAGTAGACGGTAGCCGCCTGCTCTTTATGCCGGGCCTGGTAAATACACATGGACATGCAGCAATGTCATTGCTGAGAGGCTATGGGGACGATCTTGCATTGCAGGTATGGCTGCAGGAGAAAATGTGGCCGATGGAAGAAAAATTTACGGGTGACGATGTGTATTGGGGATCTTCATTGTCGATCTTAGAGATGCTTAAAGGCGGGACTACGACATTCCTCGATATGTATGACCATATGGATCGTGTCGCGGAAGCGGTCTCAACATCCGGAATCCGTGCCGTTCTGATGCGCGGTGTAATCGGACTCTGCCCTGAGGATGTACAGAACCACAAGCTAGCGGAAGCTATCGAGTTCGCCCGTACCTGGCATGGCAAAGCAGATGGCCGGATCACGTCGATGATTTCGCCACATGCACCATATACCTGCCCTCCGGAATTTTTCGTGAAATTTGTTCAGGCTGCTCATGATCTGGACCTCCCGATGCATACCCACATGTCGGAGACCCGTCGTGAAGTCGAGCAGAACGTGGCAGACTATGGCCTGCGTCCCGTAGCTCACCTGGAGAGCCTTGGCATGTTCACTCGCCCATCACTGGTAGCGCATGGTGTTCACCTCGAAGATGAGGAGATTGAAATTCTCGCCCGTTACAAGGTGGGAGTGTCCCACAATCCCGGCAGCAACCTGAAGCTTGCAAGCGGCATTGCGCGTGTAACCGACTTGCTTCGTGCAGGTGTGCCTGTATCGCTTGGAACGGATGGAGCGGCAAGCAACAATAACCTGGACATGTTCGAGGAAATGCGCCTGGCTGCGTTGATTCATAAAGGAATTAGCGGTGATCCTACCGCTGTCCCTGCTCCGCAGGCATTGCAGCTTGCTACCGAGTATGGCGCGAGTTCGCTTTTCTTGAACAATGTGGGAAGACTTGCTCCCGGAATGAAAGCTGACTTTATAGCAATTGATATTGATCAGCCCCATCTGCTTCCGCATACCGATCTGCTGTCTCATGCGGTATATTCAGCAAGTGCAAAGGATGTTGCGCATGTGTGGGTGAACGGCCGCCAGGTTGTGAAGAACGGTGCTTGCCTGACTCTTGATGAGGAAATGATCCGCCGGAAAGCCCAGGAATCGTTCGAGGGCCTGCTGAAGCGGTAAGATACGTGTAATTTTAACGAGAAAGGAAGCTGAACCTTGAGGAAGAGGAGAAAATGGATCCTGCTGGGGTTTGGCGTGGCGCTGCTCCTTCTGTTTGTACTAAGCCGTTTCTATGCCTTCATTATGGATGACCAATGGGAGGAGCAGAGCCTAGCGATGAAAGCCGCCTACAGCTTGACGGATCTGACTGAGGTCGATAAGGTGCAAAAATCCGTTTGGGATGAGAACTCGATCTTTTGGGTGCTGACAGGCAAGGACAAGGCAGGGACGGGCATGATGGTCTGGGTCCGCTTTACTGTCGATGGCAAGGTAGCTGAAGGGAACGGTGCGGTATATGGAATGCCGGTAAGCAGCGGTACCTCGGAGAAAAAGATTAGATCAATTATTGCACAAGATCTTCCCGGAATATCCATTGAACGACTGCTGCCGGGAGCCTATAACGGTGAGTACGCATGGCAGCTTTTTTATAAAAAGGGCGGCCGCTATTATTACCGCTTCTATCGTTTCTCAGATGGAACATCTATCGGTGACGGATACAAGCTGCCTAACCGATAGATAATGATGTGGTTTCGGGTGTATACGCTAAGTATATACTTGGGAGAATATATTTCGGGTTTGGACGACATGTTTTTTATGATTATGATACAGAAAAAAGACCGAATCGCTAACGATTCGGTCTTTTTTGTCGATATAAAGGTAAAGTTGGCCGGAGAAGGCAGAAATTAGTTGTAAAAATTTTAAATAAATTCACACTTTCTTTTCTTCTAGTATATATAGCTGTGATATACTACTATTTGTATCTAGGGTCTGGACAGATGATATAGAGAAATCAGCCCTTATTGTTCACCGTTGGTATAGAGTGTTATGGATTTGCCAATATGGAGAGGAGGACGTTACTTGAAACTGCGTCTTGTGCCTGTATTACTGACCTCGCTGCTATCAGCCGCGCTTTTGTTCGGCGGGTGGTTTCTGTATCGCCAATATGCTATTCAGGAGCCGCTGCAAAAGATCGTGGACAGCTATGAAGGTGTCAACGATTCACAAATAACTATTAACCGCAATCAGGTAGCTTTGAAACTTGATTTGGAGCCAGGAACGAAATTACGTGAACTAGTGCAATTTATTACGACTGAAGGTAAATCGGCCATTGGAAGCCGTTCCCTGGCACTTGATATTGAACAGCATTCGAATGCTGTGCTTGATGAGCTATGGGACAAAGCAATGTTTTCTGTAGCCGAAGCGATGGAAAGCCGGAAATATACTTTGATTCCCGCTACTTTGAATGAATTAAAGTCAGAATATGAAGGTGTAACAGCCACTACGGAAATGGATGAAACGAATGTGTATGTAAGTTTGACGAACGGCAAGGAGAGCAAATATATTATTCTGCCGCGGCAGCCAGAGACAATGGGGGTATGGAATAATGCCTAAATATACAAAAGAAATATTAGCCGGATTCATTCCTATACTTTTGGTTTTTATGGCTTTTCTGGGGATTAATATTGTACCTGTGCTCGTAGCTGCTGCTATGCTAGGCGCCTTTCTCCTCATCGCTCATCTGCGGGGTGGACTTACAGTGAATGCCGGTGCGGATAAGAAGCGCAAGAAAAGCGGACCCTCCAAACTTACGTTTGAAGAAATCGGCGGCCAGGATAACGCTAAGCAGGAGCTGCGTGAAGCTTTGGATTTTCTGATTCGTCACGAAGAAATCAGCAAATTCGGGATTCGTCCCTTAAAGGGTATTCTGCTGACAGGTCCTCCGGGAACAGGTAAGACCCTGATGGCAAAAGCAGCAGCCCATTATACCAATTCTGTGTTTGTAGCTGCATCGGGTAGTGAATTTGTTGAAATGTATGTCGGTGTAGGTGCCGGGCGGGTACGTGATCTGTTTAAGGATGCCCGTACACGGGCCATCAAAGAGAATAAGCAAAGTGCTATTATCTTTATTGATGAAATTGACGTCATCGGCGGCAAACGGGAAGGCGGCCAACAGCGCGAGTATGACCAGACATTAAATCAGCTGCTTACCGAGATGGACGGAATTTATAACAATGATACTCCGCGTATACTGCTTGTAGCGGCGACTAACCGCAAGGAGATGCTAGATTCGGCATTGCTGCGCCCTGGCCGGTTCGACAGACATATACAAGTGGATATGCCTGATAAAAAGGGCCGCAAGTCAATTCTTGATCTTCATGCCAAAAACAAACCTCTGCATGATGAGGTCGACCTCGATAGGATCGCCGAGGAAGCTTATGGGTTCTCTGGAGCCCAGCTTGAAAGTGTCATGAATGAAGCGGCTATTTATATGATGCGCGAGAATCTTACGGTAGTGGAGCAGCGGCATTTGTCGATGGCCATTGATAAGGTCATGATGGGTGAAAAGACAGACCGTGAGACCAATCAGGAAGAGAAGAAACGTGTTGCCATTCATGAACTTGGACATGCTATTATGGCTGAATTGCTGCGGCCTGGAAGTGTGAGTCAGGTTACATTGACACCACGGGGTCAGGCACTCGGTTATGTGCGGCATAATCCGCAATCCGAACAATACCTGTATACTAAAGACTATCTGGAAGAACAGATCATGATCGCACTCGGCGGTGCCGCTGCTGAAGTCATTTTTTATGGTGGAAGAAGTACTGGCTCACGGGGAGATTTCGATCAGGCCCTCGGAATTGTAGAGACGATGATGAAATCGGGGCTGACATCCCTCGGGATTGCCAGACTTGAAATGGTTACGACTGAGGAGCTTATGAAAGAGAATAGTAAAATATTGGACGATTTGATGGCGCGCACGCATGAGATCCTGAATAATCAACGAAATGTTTTCAATTATTCCCTGGATATCCTGATGAAGGAAGAAGTACTCTCTGGAGAGCAATTTCGTTGTCAATTTCGTGACAGTGTCCTTTTACCGGCATAATTCTTTATGCCGGTTATTTTTTTTTACTTTTCAGGCATGCTAAGATATCATTATATGTCGGGCTTATTTTTTTCAACGACAGAAAAGGTACATTAGTAAGTATAGATACCTGAAAGGATGGAGTTTTGATGAATTTTAAGAAAATTGGTGTCATTGGCGGTGGCACGATGGGACAAGGGATTGCCGAAATGCTGGCAGCCAAGGGCCTGGATGTTATGCTGGTGGAGAAAACCCCTGAAAGACTGGATTATTCCTATGAAATGATCGAGACAAGCTTGGACAAACAATTGGAGAAATGGGCAATTACCCAAGCCGAGAAGAAGCTGATCCTTAGCCGGATTCAAAAAGTAACACATTTTGCAGAGCTTAGCTCTTGCGATATGGTCATCGAAACGATCGTAGAAGACCTTGAAGCTAAGAAAAAAGTGCTCAATCAGCTGGACCAAGTATGTCCGAGTCACATTATTCTTGCCAGCAACACTTCTACCCTAAGCTTAACAGAGCTTGCCAGCACGACAATGTATCCTGAGCGCGTAATCGGAATGCATTTCATATACCCTGTTGCCAAAGTGGATCTGGTCGAAATCGTTCGCGGTTTGAAGACATCCGATTCCACATTTGAGGAAACCAAAGCTTTTGTTGATGATGTTGTAGAGAAAAAAGGCGTAATGATTTATGAATCCCCGGGATTTGTAACTTCACGCCTCATTTGCCTGTTCATTAATGAAGCTATGCATGTTCTGCAGGAAGGTGTAGCTTCGGCGCAGGATATCGATGATGCTATGCGTATCGGCTACCAATTCCAATATGGACCGCTTGAGATGGCTGACCGTTTCGGTTTGGATTCCGTACTTGCCGCACTGGAGCGTATGTTCCGTGAATATGGCGAGTTGAAATACCGTCCGTCCACGATTCTGAAAAAGATGGTGCGTGCGGGACAGCTGGGTATGAAATCAGGCGAGGGCTTCTTCAAGTATGACAAGGATGGTGACCGTGCATGAACGTTCTAGTAATTAACTCCGGTAGTTCTTCTTTAAAATATCAACTTTACAATATGATTGATGAATCAGTTCTGGCTAAAGGTTTGGTAGAACGCATCGGGATGGATTCCTCCATACTGACGCACAAGCCAACCGGCAAACAGGAAGTAACAGAAGTTAGTGAAATCCTGGAACACAACACAGCGATCCGTAAGGTTCTTGCATGTCTTACTGATGCGGTACATGGTGTTATTGGATCGATTGATGAGATTAATGCAGTTGGGCACCGTGTAGTGCACGGTGGCGAGTTCTTCAAAGCTTCTGCACTGGTTGATGGCGATGCCAAAGCTAAAATCCGTCAATTGTTTGACCTTGCTCCACTGCATAACCCCGCAGCAATGATGGGTATTACTGCAACTGAGGTTAATATGCCAGGTGTTCCGCAGGTCGTTGTATTTGATACCGCGTTCCACCAGACAATGCCTGAGAAATCTTATATGTATGCTATTCCGAGAGTACTGTACAATAAATACAAAGTTCGCCGTTATGGCGCACACGGTACGTCCCATGATTTCGTAAGCAAGGCTGCTGCGGAATATTTGGAGCGTCCGCTTGAAGACCTGAAGATTATTACTTGCCATATCGGTAATGGCGGCAGCGTAACCGCAGTACAAGGTGGTATTTCCGTGGACACCTCCATGGGTATGACACCGCTTGAAGGTCTGATGATGGGTACGCGCAGCGGAGATTTGGACCCGGCGATCGTGCCTTATGTCATGAATAAGGAAGAACTGTCCGTAGGCGAGGTTAACTCTATGCTTAACAAGCATAGTGGCGTCTTGGCTATTTCTGGCGTTAGCAGTGACATGCGTGATATTGAGAATGGTTATGAAAAAGGTGACCCGAACTGTATTCTTGCTCTTGATATGTACGAATACCGTCTACGGAAATACATTGGATCATACGCTGCTGCTATGAACGGTGTAGATATTATCGTATTTACTGCCGGTGTCGGCGAGAACTCTTCATTGCTTCGTGAAAAAGTACTGAGCAATCTGACGTTCCTTGGCATTGAAGTGGATACCGAAGCGAACAAAATCCGCTCTGGCAATCCGCGCCGTATCTCTACGGTAGATTCTAAGGTACAGGTGCTTGTGGTTCCGACAAATGAGGAGCTTGTTATTGCACGCGATACACACCGTATTGTGCAAGGAATTAACGGCTAATTCAGAGGAGAGAGTAAAGGCATGGCTAACAAGACAGTAATCAAAACAGTGAATGAACATGTCGAACAAAGCGTTGTAATCGGTTGTTGGGTGAACAACAAGCGTTCCAGCGGCAAAATCCAATTCCTTCAGCTTCGCGATGGAACTGGATATATTCAAGGTGTTGTGGTGAAATCGGAAGTCCCTGAGCAAGTATGGGAGGACGCGAAAAGCCTCACTCAAGAAAGCTCGTTATATGTAACCGGAATTATCCGTGAAGAACCGCGCAGTCAATCCGGTTATGAAATGACCGTGACCGGGATTGAAATATTGCATCTTACCGAGAACTATCCGATTACTCCGAAGGAACATGGTGTGGATTACCTGATGGATCATCGCCATCTATGGCTTCGCTCCGCAAAGCAGCGGGCGGTTCTGGTGATTCGTGCAGAGATTATCCGTGCAGTGCAGCAGTTCTTTGATAACAACGGCTTCACGCTTGTGGATCCGCCGATTTTGACGCCTACTTCCGCAGAAGGCACAACCAACCTCTTCCATACCAAGTATTTTGAGGAAGATGCTTATTTGACCCAAAGCGGACAGCTATACATGGAAGCCGCAGCTATGGCGCTGGGAAAGGTATATTCGTTCGGACCTACCTTCCGTGCCGAGAAATCCAAAACCCGCCGTCACTTGATTGAGTTCTGGATGATTGAGCCGGAAATGGCTTTCACGGATCATGAAGAAAGCTTGAAGGTTCAAGAGCAATTTATCAGCTATGTTGTTCAGTCCGTAGTGACGAACTGCCGTGCTGAGTTGGAAGCCATCGGCCGCGATATCTCTAAGCTGGAGAACATCAAAGCACCGTTCCCGCGGATCACTTATGATGATGCCATTAAGTTCCTTAATGACAATGGTCATGAAATTGCCTGGGGCGATGATTTTGGAGCACCGCATGAAACGGCAATTGCCGAGCAGAACGACAAACCGGTATTCATCACGCATTATCCGGCATCCTTCAAGGCCTTCTACATGAAGCCGGATCCGAACCGTCCGGAAGTCGTACTCTGTGCTGATATGATCGCGCCTGAGGGCTATGGCGAGATTATCGGGGGTTCACAGCGGATTGATGATCCAGCGCTCATGGAGCAACGTTTCAAGGAACATAACCTTTCCATGGATACTTATCAATGGTATATGGATCTGCGTAAGTACGGATCGGTGCCTCACTCCGGCTTCGGCCTAGGTCTGGAACGCACTGTTGCCTGGATCTGCGGTCTTGACCACGTTCGTGAGACCATTCCATTCCCGCGTACACTGTATCGTCTCTACCCGTAAGAGGGTTGCGAATATGGATAGCAATGGATGGAACACATGGGGCGAGGGCGTGTCCTACGGTCTGGAGAACGGGATGGCCATCATTCCTTACGCACTGCTGAAGCACTACCGCAAGCTGAATTTGAGCGGCAGTGAGACACTGCTGCTCATCCATTTGCTCTCTTTCCGGCAGGTGGAGGGTATTGATTTCCCTTCACTTGAAGAGCTTCAAGCCGTAACAGGCCGGAGCATTCCTGTTCTCGCTGGTGAGCTGCAGAAGCTCATGAAAGATGGCTTCATCAGTATTGATGGAGACAACGATGAGCTCCGGGATATTCATTATGAGCGTTATAATTTTTCAGGGCTATACCGCAAACTCGGGGCTTATCTGGCTTCGGAAGCAAAGGCTCGTCTTCAGGATGGAAGTGACAGCTCAGCACAAGTATCCAACTCAGAATATGGCCGGTCTAACGGTGGAGGAAGCGGTAGAATCCCGCCTTCTATCCCGGGTAAAGAAAGTGATGGCGAAAGCCGAAGCTTGTTCAGTATTTTCGAGAAGGAATTTGGCCGCCCGTTATCTCCGATGGAATGCGAGACGATATCCGGTTGGGTGGATCAGGACCACTACCCGGAGGAGCTGATTCTGCTCGCACTGAAGGAATCTGTATTCGCCGGCAAACTTCATTTCCGCTATATCGATCGGATATTGCTGGAGTGGAGCCGTAATCGGGTAAAGAACGCCCAGGATGTCAAAGCGTATTCGCAGAAATTCCGTGGCGGTGGCAGATAAGTGTATGTCCTGCTGGACAAGACGAATATGAATGGAATACCCGCATAGTAAAGACCGTTTCGCCAGAGCTTGATTTCAGCTTTGGCGGCACGGTCTTTTTTTGATCGGAAATAATTTATCAATTCATGCAGGGGCAGCCGAGTCTGTTGGCGTCTATTGCTGTGGGAAGGAGGGGAGAGTCATTGAGGAAGAGATCATGATCAAAGCCATTTGCCAGGGAGATGGAAGTGCCTTCCGGCAATTTGTCGAAATATACAGTGAGCAGGTTTATAAGGTGACCTATTCGGTGCTTCGTGATACGAAGGAAGCCGAAGATGCCGCACAGGAGACGTTCCTGCAGATCTATAAAGCTCTCCCCGAGTACCGCTTCCAGGGATTGAAGACATGGATCACCCGAATTGCCCTGCACAAAGCCATTGACGCAAGGCGCAGGCGTGGAAGGCAGAGAGAGCAATCCGCAGACTATGAATACATGCTTGATCAGACACCCGCGGGTGATGAGGATGTTCTGTCCGGTGTGGTCCGGCGGGACCGGAAGATCAGGTTATGGAACGAGGTGGACAATCTTCCCTCTGCGCACCGTGAGGTTGTCATAGCATTTTATCTGGAGAACAAGAACTACGAGCAAATTGCAGCAGAGAAGGGGATTACCCTGAAAACGGTGGAATCCAGATTATACCGGGCCAGACAGTGGATTCGAGCCCATTGGAAGGAGGAGGAATGGCTGTGAAAGAGAACGGCCAGTACCTGAACAATAAAGATGTGTATAAGGCTTACCTATCCGGAAAGGGATCAGAAATAGAAAGAAACGATCTGGAACATACGCTGCTTGAAGATGAGGAAGCACTTGCATTATATATGGAGGCTCTAGATGAGCTCGAGGATGAGCTTCCGGCACTCGGAGACACGGTTTCTTTTGCCACAGGGGTTATGGACCGTTTGCAACAGGATCGAACCCCAACTCAAGTAGCCACTGAAGGTAAGTCAGGTTTGGAACAACCGCGCCGCAGTCGTTGGTATGACAAGCCGATTGTCCATTATGTTGTGGCTGCTTCCCTGACGCTGCTGTTCCTGTCTTCCGGTGTGTTCGACAAGCTGTTAAGCGGAAACATGGATGTGGTTGTACAGCAGAGTATCCACGCTCCTTCCTATAGTGAGAAGGCGATGCAGACGGCTAGCGGATGGCTGGACCAGCTGATGAATGACGGGGACAAATAGAAAGGAGAGAACGAGATGAAATACCAGTTGAACAAATTAAGGGCGTTTTTTCTAAATATCATTCCAGGTGCAGGACATTATTATGCCGGCAGCAAAATCCGCGGAATCATATATTTTCTGATCAGCTTTGGAGGGTTGTTCATGTCCTTCCTGCTTGCGGTTGCTTCAAGTGAAGAGGGATTTGCCGCCATCGGAGCGGTAGGTTTTGTAATCGTTTGGTGCATAAGCATGCTGCATATGTTGATCGTCCTGCTGAAAACACCTGACTACTATCCACCCGTAAGCCCAATGGAAGAAGGAGGTCAGACCCAGTCCTTGCCCCCTGTACGCAGCGGGGAGAGCGAGCGGTTCCATGTGATCCTGCTATCGTTCATTCCCGGGCTAGGGCATTTCCATATGGGGCTGATGCAGCGGGGGTTATCGTTCCTGATTTCGTTCTTCGGATATATGACGGTCATGCTGTTCCTGACGGGCATCACTTCCAGTTCAGCATTCCTCCTGTTATTCGGGGCCTTGCCAGTGATCTGGCTGTACTGCATGTTTGATGCTGTGCAGCATATCCACCGCAAGCTGGCGGGTGAAGTACTTACTGACCGTACATTATTCGAGGATATTGAAGCAGGACGTGAGGATGGACGGCGCAGCAAAGTACTCGCGACCTTGCTATCAGCGTTTCCAGGTGCGGGTCAAATGTATCTGGGCCTGCAAAAAAGAGGATTGCAAATGATGCTCCTGTTCCTTGGAGGGATCTATGTTATGGATTTACTGCGGTTGTCCGTACTGTTCTTCTTGATCCCGGTGATCTGGTTCTACAGCTTGTTCGACGGACTTCAGCTGGTAAGCAGGTATGGCCGCGAGCCGCTGGAGGACAAACCGGTTATCGAAGGTTTTATGAATCATCAGGGCTGGCTGGGAGCGGCTTTGCTGGCTCTGGGACTATACTACATTTTTGCCAATGTGGCAGTGCCTGCACTGGATGTGCGGTTTCCGGAGTGGCGGCTGGAATACAGAGTAAGCACGTATTTCAAAACAATCATCGTGTCGGTGCTGCTGATTGGCGGCGGAATTAAACTTCTTAGCGGCAGCCGGACGTCTGTGAAGAAGGGGGCGGGAAGCAAATGATAGACAGCAGATTGGAAATTCAGCCGCAGGCTGTTTCTGCCGGGTTAATACCGGTCAAAGATGAAGCTGTACGCCGTTGGCGCGTAGGGACATTATCTATGGGACTTAGCCTGCTGTTCCTTGGAGCGCTAATCATGACCTCACAATGGAAGGGGGCCGATGTATTCGAGACAGCTCTAGCTTGGTGGCCGCTCATCTTCATCATGCTTGGCCTGGAAGTAGTGATCTACTCGTTATGGTTCAAAGGTAAGGCGAAGATGTATTATGATGTGCTTAGTATTTTCTTCGTCGGATTTCTATCGGTATGCTGCCTTATGTTTGCCGCAATCAGCTCTCTAGGGCTAACCCAGGAGTTCCGGAGTATGGTGTCATCCGAGATTCAGGATTATCCGCTGCCGGAATGGAATGGAACGGTTCCGCAGGGAGTCAAGCAGGTGATTGTTCAGGGGAACGATCCTTACGGGGTAACGGTGGATCAGAATGGAGGTACCGAGTTGAGTGTCTTCGGAACCTACCGGACCAGCCAGGCTCTTGAAGCAAGCGAAGAGGATCAACTGCTGCGTACAAAGCGATCGGGCGATAAACTGTATATTCTGCTGGGAGACCCCCCGGAGTCCTTCTTGGAGCATGCCCGATATGGCCTTAAGGTAACTGTATCCGCTCCAGCACAAGTCAAAGTGATAGTAAGAGATAGCAACGGGAATTTGGTTGAACCCTAATGTCACATATAAAAGGCCTTGCCCGCGATAGATCTGCTGCGGGGCAAGGCCTTTTATATTAATCAGTAGACTGCATCAATTCCTTCTCTAAGGCTGCTCCCATTTCTCTGGAACGTTCGGCACACCGGTTAACGGCAGAGATGACCGTCTCGAAAAATTCTCCTTTATCCAGCACTTCAAGTGCTGCCTGTGTAGAGCCGTTTGGAGACGTCACTTTCTTCCGGAGCGATGCCGGGTCCTCGCCAGTCTGCTGAACCATTCTGGCCGCTCCCAGAACCGTCTGGACTGTGAGTTCGGCACTTTGCTCCGCGGATAACCCGCCGCGTATACCCCCGGCGATCATAGCTTCCATCATGTAGTAAATATAAGCCGGGCCGCTTCCTGAAATCCCCGTTAATGTCTCCATGCGTTCTTCATCGATTACACTAGTCAGCCCTACCGCTTCAAATATATTAAGTGCCAGGCGGCGGCCTGTCTCATCCACTTCTTTGGAGAAGGCAATGCCGGTAGCGCCAAGCCCTATACTGCTTGATGTATTAGGCATCGTACGGATTACAGGCTGTGGGGTACCGAGCAGTCCCTGAATGGTACGGATTGTCAGGCCGGCAATGACGGAAATGATCAGCTGACCGGGAGACAATACCGGACCAAGCGCGCGAAGTGCTTCAGCAGCATCCTTCGGCTTCATGGCGAGTACAATCACAGGTGCAGTCCGGAGGTATTCCTCGCGCTGCGCGGGATCATTGCTGGCAAGCACACCGTAACGGGCGCGAAGCTCGGCAAGTCGATCAGTGCTGCTGCGGTTCAGCATGACAATTTTATCGGAGGAGATCACAGACCGGTCGATCATTCCGCGTACGATGGCTTCTGCCATGGAGCCTGCACCATAAAAAACGATGTTGTGATTAATAAGTGGAATTGAAGGTTGCTGACACATGGATAAAGCCCTCCTTATGTGATTGCTTAGTTTAACCCCGGATTTGACCGTGGCCGTATATCTTGTATTTGGTAGAAGTAAGTGCAGGCAGACCCATGGGTCCACGGGCATGAAGCTTTTGGGTGCTGATGCCGATTTCTGCCCCAAAGCCAAATTCAAAGCCGTCTGTGAAACGGGTGGAAGCATTATGGAATACTGCAGCGGCGTCCACTTCCTGCATGAAGCGGGCCGCATGATCTGTATTCTCTGTCACAATACATTCGGAATGCATGGTACCGTAGCGGGCGATATGCTGCATGGCTTCTTCCAGTCCACCGACAATTTTAACATTAAGAATGTAATCGTTATATTCTGTAGCATAATCCTCTGGTGTCGCTTGAACAGCCCATGGAATAAGGGCCAGAGTCTCCGTACAGCCACGCAGTTCCACATTCGCAGTGCGGAATACTTCGGCAAGAGCCTGAAGATGGAGAGCGGCATAGTCACGGTGTACAAGCAGGGTCTCCATGGAGTTGCATACGGATGGCCGCTGGACTTTGGCGTTCATGCTGATATTCTTTGCCATTTGCGGGTCTGCACTTGCGTCGAGATAGGTATGACAGATTCCTGCACCTGTCTCGATGACAGGAACAGTGGCGTTCTGGACCACATTCTGAATCAGAGAACTCCCGCCTCGCGGTATGATAACATCAAGCAGTCCATTCAGTTTCAACATTTCATCAACGGAAGAACGGTTTGGGTCCTCAATTAGCTGAAGTGCATTTGGCGGCAACGCCGTGCCGGCAAGTGCTTCATGCAGCACTTCAACAATTTTACGATTGGAGGAAAGGGCAGAGGAGCCACCGCGCAGTACTACAGCATTGCCTGTCTTCAAGCATAAGCCGGCAGCATCCACGGTAACATTCGGACGCGCCTCATAAATGATACCTATGACTCCAAGTGGAACGCGGATCTTCTCGATCGCAAGCCCGTTAGGCCGTTCGAGGGTCTCCAGCCGGTCACCAATCGGATCGGGAAGGACTGCGATTTGCCGCAGACCTTCCGCTATGTCATCAATTCGGCTAACGGTTAGCGCCAGCCTGTCGAGTAATGATTCAGGCGTTCCATTCGAGCGGCCGCGCTCCAAATCCTCGGCATTGGCGGCGATAATACTGGAGGCTTGGCTCCGCAAGGCATCTGCCATAACGAGCAGTGCTTCGTTCTTCTGCCCGGTTGTCAATCCGGCGAGCACGCCTGCTGTCTCCTTAGCAAGCTTAGCTTTCGTTACAACTTCACTCATGACCATTCCCCCTGAACATAATAGGTTAATTTGCAGGTTAACTAAGTGTAATCCATTCATCCCGGTGGATGACTTCCAGCCGGTGAACTTCTCCGAGCTCAGAAACTACCCGGGCACTTGGCAAGCCTTTTATTCTGCTGAGCTGGGCTTCATCATAGTTTACGATGCCCCGTCCAATGAGATTAGAATCCAGGCTTAGAACTTCTACGACATCTCCGGCATGAAAGCTTCCTTCTGTCCGTTTGACGCCAACCGGGAGCAGGCTATGTCCACCATGCAGCAGTGCATTGGCAGCTCCGTCGTCCACGTACAGGGAACCAAGCGGTGTAGACATAAAGCCAAGCCACTGCTTCTTGACCGGAAGGGAGGACAAGGTTGTGGCAAAATAGGTGCCTTTTCCGGAACCCTCAGCAGCCAGGTGCAAGTCTCCTGCTTCTGATACCTTACCAATAAATACGGGTACACCGCCTCTGGTGGCGATTTTGGCTGCGTCGATTTTGGAACGCATCCCGCCGGTACCTACGCTACTGCCAGCACCGCCGGCAATCGCATAGATTTCAGGAGTGATTTCCTCTACGCTCTGGTACCGGACGGCATCCGGATGCTTGCGCGGGTCTCCGCTGTACAAACCGTCCATATCAGTAAGCACAAGCAGTCTGGATGCTTTGAGCAGATTGGCGACAAGCGCAGATAAGGTATCATTATCTCCGAATTTCAGCTCATCAACTGACACCGTATCATTTTCGTTAAACACGGGGACAGCGCCCTGACGGAGAAGCTCTTCTACAGTCATCACTGCGTTGTTCATTGCCCGGCGGCTGCAGAAATCGGTTCTGGTCAGCAGAATCTGTGCTGCTGTGATCTGATGTGCGGCGAAAGCTTCCTGGTAAGCCTGCATTAGCAGTGCCTGTCCTACGGCGGCGGCCGCCTGCTTCTCATGCAGCAGCTTGGGACGGACGGGGTAGCCAATACTTCGGAAACCAGCGGCCACAGCCCCGGAGGTGACCAGAAGCACTTCACAGCCGCTTTTACGCAGTCCGGCGATTTCAGCGGCGAAGAAGGCAATGGCTTCACGGTTAAGTCCTCCTTCAGGTCCGGTAAGCGAGCTGCTCCCGATTTTAACCACTAAACGTGTCGTCAATGTCTTTCACTTCCTCAAGTATTAATAAAAAACAAAAAAAGCCCCATCCTTAGACTTAGCAAAGGACGAAAGCTTGGTTAACTTCCGCGGTACCACCTTCATTGATGAGGTTCATCCGACTCTATTCCTCATAACGGGAGGGGGCCGTCCTGCAGGGCAGGCCGCTCGGGGGTAGGATTCGGAATGACATCGCTGTAAATTCTCCCAGCCTATCGGAATTTACTCTCTGGCGCGATTGTGCTCATTCGTACTGGTCCCGTCTGTACGTTTTTCGCTTATTTGTCCTCTACAATACCATGGAGACCGGGAGTTTGCAAAGGGAGAGGACCTATTTATTGCTTTAAAGTGCAGAAAAGTGTTTAGCCTCGGAATGAACGGGTTAAATACAATTAATCTGTTACCAGGAGGTGGATATCATTGAGTAAAGGCAATAATTTCCCGCAGGAACAGAATCAAAATTCAAACGAAGCTGCACAATTCCAAAATAATGCGATTCGTGAATTCGTGGAGGACAAGACTGGAAACCCAAGAGGCCGCGGACCGGTAGATGAAAGGACATCACGCTTTCCGGATG
Organism: Paenibacillus oryziterrae; assembly: GCF_042610485.1. NCBI lineage: Bacteria > Bacillati > Bacillota > Bacilli > Caryophanales > Paenibacillaceae > Paenibacillus > Paenibacillus oryziterrae. The sequence goes on from NZ_JBGJZO010000003.1 coordinate 228,219, forward strand.
ACCAGAACCGGTTGATCACCCAGCATAATTTGCGTAAATAAATCATTCAAACGAAATAGCCGTCCACTTGCCGGTAGGCAGAGGACGGCTTTTATTGTTATTCAGTAGCTGAGTCCTGCCACTGTTGATTTAAAGGTCTCAATTAAAGCTTCCGCTGCTTTGGACAAATATCTTCCACGGCGGTAGGCAATTACCAGGGTTCGGGCTGGTACGGGCTCGGCAAGGGGAAGATAGGCAGGCACAAATTCGCTTCGTGGTGCTCTGGCGATAAAACGCGGAACAAGTGTTACTCCCATTCCGGTAGCCACCAGCGATTGTACAGTTTCCATATTGTTGCTCTCAAAGACAATCCGGGGAGAGAATCCTGCATCCTGGCATAAGTCCATCGTAATTTTCCGGAAGCCCTGTCCTTCTTTCAGGACGATAAAGGGTTCATTCCTTAATTCGTTCAGCGAAGTGCGGAGTCCGGATTGTACACGGGCTGCAAGCGGGTGTCCTGGAGGAACGGCGAGATCAATGGGCTCTTCGCCAAGGATTTCATAGGCCAGGGAAGGCTCGCCTAGTGGAAGTGACAGCAGACTAAGATCGGTCTGGCCGCTTGCAGTCAGCTTCTCCAGGTTCATGGAGGAATCCTCCAGCAGAGCAATCTCAATGTCAGGATAGGTATCCTTAAAGACAGGCAGGACGTGCGGAAGCAGATGGGCTCCGGTAATTGGCATACTTCCAACGACAACTCTTCCGGTCCGTAACTGGGAAATATCCGACATTTCTTGGCGGAGCAGTTCTACCGCATCGATAATTCCCTGTGCCTGTTCCACGAATTTTTTTCCTGCGTGGGTTAGCTCTACCGTACTGGTATTTCGTTGAAACAGGAGTACACCAAGCTCCTTCTCCAGCTTGGACAACTGCTGGCTAAGGGAGGGCTGTGCAATATGGAGCTTCTCGGCAGCCCGTGAGAAATTGCGTTCGGCGGCAATTTGCAGCGCATATTGCAGTTGTCTGAGTTCCATGAGATAAATGCTCCTTAATCGATATAAAATACTATATTGGGGTATTCTTCTTATAATTATAACCTATAAGCCACTTGATTAGTAATAGGTGGATTGTTGTCTATATTCAGATCACTTATAGGTCCAACCTATAGGAATTATAGAAATCATATCTTGGAATTATAAAGAGTGCCATGTTATATTTAGAACATTCAAGAGAGACTCCACGCTCTCTTCCTATGAACGATAAAATAACGAGGTGAATCTTTCATGAGCAACAAGACAATGTTTGAGAAGATTTGGGATAATCACGTCATCCATCAAGAAGAAGGCAAGCCGTCGATTCTGTACATCGATCTGCATCTGGTGCATGAGGTGACTTCACCGCAGGCCTTTGAAGGTCTCCGGCTGAGCGGCCGTAAGGTTCGCCGTCCTGAACTGACTTTCGCTACGATGGATCATAACGTTCCTACTAAAGACCGTTTTAATATTACCGATCCGATCTCTAAACAGCAGATCGACACCCTCTCACAGAACTGCCGAGATTTTGGCGTGAGATTGTTTGACCTAAATGATATTGACCAAGGTGTTGTCCATGTAATGGGACCGGAAATCGGCTTGACTCACCCAGGTAAAACGATTGTCTGTGGTGACAGCCATACCTCCACGCACGGCGCATTTGGCGCACTGGCATTCGGAATCGGAACCAGTGAAGTAGAGCATGTGCTGGCAACCCAGTGTTTGCAGCAGTCGAAAGCTAAGACGATGGAAATCCGCTTTACCGGTAAACGCAACCTTGGTGTAACGGCAAAGGATATGATCCTTGGCGTAATCGCTAAATACGGAACGGATTTTGCTACCGGATATGTTATTGAGTACACCGGTGAGGCCATCCGCGAACTGTCCATGGAAGAGCGTATGACGGTCTGCAACATGTCCATTGAAGGTGGTGCAAGAGCGGGACTGATCGCCCCTGATGAGACGACTTTTGAATATCTGCGCGGACGTCAGTATGTGCCACAAGGTGCTGCATATGATGAAGCTGTCGATACATGGAGAACTCTTGTAAGTGATGAAGGCGCCCAGTATGACACAGTGGTGGAATTTGATGTAGAAACACTGATTCCACAAGTTACATGGGGAACAAGTCCGGGTATGGGCACGGATATTTCGTCTGTTGTTCCGAACCCAGCCGACTTCACCACGGAGAATGAACGCAAAGCTGCTGAAAAAGCGCTAGAATATATGGCTTTAACACCAGGTACCCCAATATCTGAAATCGACATTGATTATGTATTTATTGGTTCCTGCACGAATGGCCGGATCGAAGATCTGCGGGCTGCAGCACAGGTTGCCAAAGGACATACCGTTTCAGCTAACGTAACAGCTATTGTTGTTCCTGGATCGGGACGTGTTAAGCTTCAGGCAGAGAAAGAAGGGCTTGATAAAGTCTTCACAGAAGCGGGCTTTGAATGGCGTGAAGCGGGCTGCAGCATGTGTCTCGCTATGAATCCGGACGTTCTTCAACCGGGACAGCGCTGCGCATCGACTTCAAACCGTAACTTTGAAGGTCGCCAGGGACGCGGCGGACGTACGCATCTCGTATCTCCGGCAATGGCGGCAGCGGCTGCGATTAAAGGCCATTTTACAGATATTCGTGACTGGAACTATAAGACAGAAGCCGTAAATGCATAGAACGAGAAGAACCGGGAGGGTATAGAAATGGAAGCTTTCAAACAATTAACGGGAATTGTAGCACCTGTCGACCGGGTGAATGTAGATACGGATGCCATCATACCAAAACAGTTTTTGAAGCGTATTGAACGGACGGGCTTCGGCCAGTTTCTCTTCTACGAATGGCGTTTTGACGAAGCAGGCAATGACAATGCCGCATTTGAAATGAATAAACCGAGATATAAAGGCGCTTCGGTACTCATCTCGCGTGCCAACTTCGGCTGCGGCTCCTCACGGGAACATGCCCCATGGGCTATCATGGATTATGGCTTCAAGGTGGTTATCGCACCTTCTTTTGCAGATATTTTCTACAATAACTGTTTCAAAAATGGCATTCTGCCAATCAAGCTGTCAGAGGAGCAGGTGGATGACCTGTTCAACCGTACAGATATCCATGAGGGATATGAATTAAATGTCAATCTCGAGAACAAAACACTAACGGATGACTACGGCCTTCATATTGATTTCGACCTTGACGAGCACCGCCGCCAATTCCTGTTGCAAGGTTTGGATGATATTGGTCTAACTCTTCAGCATGCGGACGAAATCACTGCTTATGAAGAGAAGCATGCCGCAAAACTATTCTCGTAGCGATAACAAGCAACTTGATTCGCAAACCTTGTAATTATTACACAAAACTTCCATTTCCGCATATCGGAAATGGAAGTTTTTTTGCTATAATTGCATTATTCGCGTTCTATCGTGTAACTTATGGGGGATTTTGGCGTCTATACCTTATCTATGTATCTATCAACTGTTCAAGGGGAGAAATGAATGAAGAAGACCGGTCTGCTGCTGTTGTTACTGTTAATGCCCCTATTGCTTCTGTCGTTTGGCCGGGATGCTGCTGCTGCAGGAAATGCTAAGATTATTATGGACAACAAGGAACTGATCATGCCGGCTGGTGTTACGGTGGAGAATGCGAAAGGCAATATCCTGGTCCCCATCCGCGTAGTAACGACAAATCTCGGATATGACGTGCAGTGGGAGAAGAAGACTCAAAAAGTTACACTACAAAAAAATGGAAAAGTTGTAGAGCTTGCAGTGGGCAGTAAGATCGCATACTCAGATGGCATCTCCATGGATTTAACGGCAGCTCCCAAGCAGACGAAAAATACAGTACTTGTACCTTTGAAATTTGTGGGCCAGCAGTTTGGACTTCAGGTCGGCTGGGATAACGTTGATAAGATCGTTTATTTGACAGGTAATTCCTCAAACGGAAATGAAGGCGTTGACAATGGCGAACCGAATAACGGTACCGTCGGAACTGATCCTGTAAATCCGGCAGCACCGGGAGGTTCTGACAACGTAACTAGCCCGGTGGCAACTTCACAGGTTATGGGTGCGGTGTTTAACGAGAACCGGCTGATGATCGCCTCTGCGGCGGGCGCCAAACCAGTGGTTACGCTTATGAATAATCCATACCGCATTGTAGTGGATTTCCCGAATACTATCTTCTCAACGGATTTTGCAGGGGGTATTGTGGCAGGTAAGCTGGACACGACTGGTTATCCGCAAGTATCTGAGGTACGGTATTCGCTCTTCAGCCAAAGTCCCGCAACTGTTCGTTTTGTCATTCAAATGACCGGTAATTATCCTTATCAAGTCATCGCGGATGAGGCATCGGGTCTTGTTACCATTGATTTGAATATGCCAGGATCAGGTCCGGTGACTGGCGGTGGTTATACGGGAACGGGCCAGCCTGTTGTAGTACTTGATGCCGGACACGGAGGCACCCAGCCGGGAGCAACGAGTCTGACAAAGAGGCTGGAGAAGGATTTCAATCTCGCTGTTATTCTGAAGGCGGCGGCATTACTGCAGCAGGAGTCAGGAATCACAGTTGTGCTTACCCGAAACGATGACCGGACACTGGGTCTGCAGGAACGGGTGGATATTGCCGAAGCCATGCAGGCGGATTTGTTCATTTCTCTGCATGCGAATGCAATGCCAACCACGTATCCCAGCTGGAATAAAGTAACGGGCAGTGAAACCTACTATACCCGCAGTGAAAGTCTTCTGCTCGCACAAATCATGCATAAACACCTTGTAGCGGGAACAGGGTTTAAGGATAACGGTGTAAGGAGCAAAAGTCTCCATGTTACGCGTGAAACCAGTATGCCAGCCGTTCTGCTGGAGGCAGGTTATTTAACCAATTCCGGTGACGAGGCTGCGTTATACTCAGAAGGACTTCAGGACGCACTGGCGCGGGAAATCGTTTCTGGAATCAAGGAATATTTGGGGATGTAGTCGACATCAAGTGCCAGCGAATCCTCAGGAAGCATGGAATATATTCGCAACTTTTAAACAGCGGGGGCGTCTAAATAGAGGTTGAAGTCGTCTGTCGCCTAGTCATCATGAACGCCGTTCACCGGCGGAATACTAGATTCTTAGAGGTGAAGAATGAAGAAATTTGGTTTTATGTTGTTGTTGCTGCTCTTTGTATTAGTTTTTCCCGATAAAGGACATGCCTCTGGAAACAACAAGATTTACCTGGATGGTCAGGATATTACTGCAGGGCAGGATGTCCCTGTAGAGAACGTCAACGGCTCGGTTATGGTTCCATTAAAAATGATCACTACGAACCTGGGATACTCGGTCAATTGGGATCAAAAAACTCAGCAGGTTACCGTTGAACAACAGGGAAAGACCATTGTGCTAGTGCTCAATCAAAAATCAGCTTCGGTTGATGGCAGAACGGTCATTCTTAATACTGCTCCATATCTGCGAAACAACATAACACTCGTCCCGATCCGATTCATCAGTACGGAGTTTGGACTAGACGTTGCCTGGGATAACGCAGAGAAAGTTGTTACTCTGATGACTCAGGGTTCAGTTCCTGTAGACAAGCTTTCCAAGGTGAACGGTGTCAGTTTCAGCGAGAACCGGCTTATCATCGCAATGGAAGGCACAGTTAAGCCCATGGTTTCGAAACTCAGTAACCCAGACCGGATTATTGTAGATCTTCCGAATTCCACCTTCTCCGATGTATTTGGGAATGGTGAGTTGCTGGACCCAAGCTTGAATGGACAGCTTGATGTAACGGGTTATCCGGATGTTTCAGGTGTACGCTATTCACTATTTAGCAGTAATCCTTATAAGGTGCGCTTTGTCATTGATTTGAACTATCCCAAGAATTATACCGTTAGCGCTACCGGGGATGAAGGAAGTTTGGTTATCGTTGATTTGAACGCACCTGATCCGGTAGATACAACTATTGGCTCCGGCAAAAAGCTGGTTGTTCTGGATGCAGGCCATGGTGCGAAGGATTCCGGGGCCGTGGGCTATACCGGTAAATACGAGAAGAAATTCAATCTGGCTGTTATTCTAAAAGCAGCGGCATTGCTTAAGAAAGAGAGCAATATTGACGTAGTTCTTACACGCAGTGATGATACCTTCCTGGAACTCAAGGAACGTGCTGCGATTGCCAATAATTTGCAGGCGGATCTGTTCATCTCGGTGCATGCCAATAGTGGCGCCTCTTCATCGGCAAGCGGAACCGAGACATATTACCAGCGCGAAGCGAGCAAGGGACTGGCAAATGTAATGCATAAATATTTGGTGCAGGCAACCGGACTCAGTGACCGCGGCGTAAGGTACGGCAACTTCCACGTGATACGTGAAACCAAGATGCCAGCAGTGCTCCTGGAAGTTGGATACTTAAGCAACAAGGGTGATGAGGCTCTTCTATTTACAGAAGCCTTGCAGAATAGAGTAGCTGCAGCTATGGTTAAAGGAATCAAGGAATATCTCGGTATCAAATAACAGCTAAACGGCAGACAAGCGCCGCAGAGCCCCTTTACGTTCTTAGTAATAAAGGTGGCTTTGCAGCACGAGTCTGTCCGTATTCATCTAGGGAGGCGTTACAATGTTGAATAAAAAGTTAGGGTTCGCTGGTTTATCGGTGCTTCTGCTACTCGTCATGTCTGGATGTGGGGACAAACCGGCTGCTTCCGGATCAAACGGTATTCAGAGTCCTGCTGTTGTCAGCGGAGCAGGCGCGAACGGAGAGAACAGTTCGGGTAATGAGGGAAGTAACGAGGCTACGGCTGAGCCCACGAACAACAGTTCAGGGGCTAACGATCCGGCACCTACTGAAGAAGCTGCTCAGAAGCAGAATGAGACAATAAAAGTATATTTCACTGATCCCCAACTGTTGGATCTGGTTGAGGCTGAGGTTTCTATTAGTTATACAGATGCTGTGAGCAAGTATACCGAGGCATTTAAGGGTCTGCAAAGCAGTGATAACCCTGAACTTATCCCTCTATGGGGCAAAATCGAGTTAAATTCTCTGAAATTTGAAGACGGTCAAATTGTCATGGACATCCATAAACCGGATGAAGCTCAGCTTGGTGCGGGCGGCGAAGCTTTTGCGCTTAGTGCTCTTACCCAAACGTTATTCCAATTCCCTGAGGTTCAGAGTGTTGAACTTCTTGTAGACGGAGAACAGGTCGAAAGTCTAATGGGACATGTGGATTTAGAGCACCCCATGACTAGAGATAACAGCTGATCCCTGGGCAGGAATATAGACGTTGTCCGGCGAACCTACTTTAATACTACTTATATGTGATGCAGAGAGGGGAATATCATATTGTCTGGACAGAATAGGACACAACGTTCCGCAGGAAATTATGCAGCAAAAGCTTTTACCGTCATCCTTGCGGGGGCTATAACCTTGGGAGGTGCAGGGTCTGCCTTGGCTGCAAGTACCACCACAACCACAACAACCACCACAACAACTGCTGCGGTCTCTTCTGCGTTTAGTGATGTGAAAAGCGGATATTGGGCAGAAAAACATATCTACAAGCTCGCCGGACAGGGAATTGTTGTCGGCAATAACGGGAAGTTCCGTCCCGGGGATTCCGTAACTCAACAGGAAGCCGTTTTGATGGCTCTTCGGTTCATGAAGCTGCAGAATGAGACAAGCACCAGTACTGAGGTCGCACTTCCGGCTAATTTCCAGGTATCCAATTATTATAAATCCTATGTTGTTCTGGCGTTCCAACAGAAGCTTCTGGATAAAACGGTAGAAATGGCTGAGGGTAATCTGAAGACCTCCTGGGGAGAGCGTAAAGCAACCAGAGAGTGGATTGCCGAGCTTCTAATCCGTTCCCTCGGTAAAAATGCGGATGCTGCTGCGGTAGCGAATGAACCGACCGGCTTCGCTGATGACGCCAAGGTATCATCCGGAAGACGCGGATTTATCAATGCCGCCGTTGATCTAGGACTGGCCACAGGACTTGATGGCAACCGTTTTGATCCTCAGGGTGCTGTAACCCGTGCCCAGCTGGCTACTTTCTTTAGTCGCGCAGAAGCTAAGAACAGTCTTGTCTATGACAACACTGCAACAGGGATCGTCACTGAACTGAAGGACGGCAAGATTACTCTTTATGAGAATGGTAAGTCTACTACATTTAACATTGGAACAAGCACAGCGTATTTCACCAGTGCTTCCGAAACGAAGGCTAGTCTAAGTGACATCAAGCTTTATACAAAGGTTATGATTATCGGCACGGGCGGCAATGCATCTTATGTCGAGCTTACGGATGCCAAGCAGCAGGTTGAAACCATCAAGGGCAGCTTCGCCAGAATCACTGGAAATAATAAGCTGTTCATGAAGACGGCAGATGGTTATCCCGAATATGCATTTGATGCCAGCACAGTATTTCTTGATGTGAACGGCGTTGCAATTGAATCATCGTCGATAGCCGCTGATAGCCAGATTACGTTGCTGCGTGAAACTTACACTGGTACTAATAAAGTAATCAGCGTACAGGTGACTTCCGGAATTGTTAATAAGACCGGTGCAATCGGAACACTGAAGAGCATTGATCTTACCGGAAAAAGCATTACATTCAAGACCAGTACTGGCGTTGAAGAGAGCTTCAAGTGGGATGATACCTCCATATTCCGCTATAAAGATACCATTCTGGCTACTTCAGAACTTAAAGCCGGCTCGGCTGTGAAGTACACTATTGCTAATAATATGATTCAATCGGTTGAAGTAACAGAGGCGCTTGAACGTACGGTTCAAGGTTCCCTCTATGAAATTGGCACTTCTACTGTTGTATATAAGAAAAGTGACGGTACCCGTGAGGTGAAACTCCTCGCTGCCTCACCGGTTATTGTGATCCCGGGAATTACAAATCCTGCGGCTGGTGATTTGATTGCTGACGCAACAGGCGGAGACAACATCCGATTTACGCTTAACAGCAGTGACCAGGTTACCAAAATTGAAGTACTCAGTCGGCAGATCGAGCTGTATAACAGTTTGAGTGTGGTGTCCTATAACGTTAAGAATAAGCTGCTTACTGCCATCGATAACAATAATAAAGCCCGTCTGTTCACACTTGATGATAAAACGAAGCTCACGTATGAGGGAGCAGTTCCTACGCTGACTTCTATCGGAACTTATCTGACAGAAGGCCGTAAAATTAGCGTTAATGCGATTGGACAGCGGACCTTTAGTCTGGATATTGTTACGAAATATGAAGGAACGGTAACAGCGATTTCAACGGCCAGCCAAAAGATCGAGATCAAGACGAGTGACGGACAAACTTTGTCGCTTCCTTATCCTACTTCAATAGACATATTCGGCCGTACCGGTGCTACCATCGCAGATATTGCAGTAGGTAATACGGTATCCGCAGTATTGTCCGCGAGCCAGGATTCCATCTCCGTATTGCGCCTGAAATCGGTAGTGCAGGCGGTTATTACCACAACGGATGCTCCTAATAATCGTGTTAACGTGAAATGGTCTGGCGGTACCGCGACTGTATATACATCGGGTGCCATATTGACGAATGAAACGGGTAAAACACTGAGTGTTGCTGATTATAAAGCCGGGGATTACGTGAATATCGTGACAAACGGATCTTCAACGGTATCCATCCAACAGGTAAAAGTCACTTCTGGGCAGGTTCTGTCCTTGGATGCAACTGCGGGTACATTGGCGATCAAGGACTTCTCAGGTATCACCCAAACGTTCCTGACAGGCAGCAGTGTAAAAGTAGTTAGAAGCAGCGGCACAAGCACCTCCCTGAGTACTCTCACTGTTACTGAAAGAGTAGAACTAAGGAAGGATTTCGATGGTTCAACCATCATTCGAGTGCTGCCGGCAATGAGCCGTACGCTATCCCGTTATGATAGTTCTGCGAATCAGATTGTGGTCAAACGTGAGGATCTGAATGATGAGAATTACCGCTTCCTGCTTGCATCGAATGCATATATTCACCAAGGTGACACGACATTAACCGTGCAATCTCTCAAGGAAAATGATAAGATTACTGTATATTTCAATAATGATGTCATTGTTGAGATTGTGAAACAATAATGCTAGGGTGGCTCTCCGTGTGAAACACCGTCTTGACGCAGAGACTTTTCTGCGGCAAGACGTTTTTTTTGAAATATAAGGGCGGTGTCATTCGCTTGTAATGTATGAACATGTAATGTATAATACATACTTTGCTTATATTTCCTTAATTCTAGAGTATGCGCTCCAAATAATCGCAGGGACGTATACCCTACGTGGAGGGGACGTTTATGAAAAAGGCAGATGTCCGCCACATTCTTGATACCATCGATGATCTGTTCCCGGATGCGCATTGCGAATTGAATCATGAGAATGCCTTTGAGTTGACAATAGCAGTGCTGCTGTCGGCGCAATGCACGGATGCTACGGTGAACAAAGTAACGGCGGATTTGTTTCAAAAGTATAAAACGCCTCTCGATTATATTTCAGTTCCAGTAGAGGAGCTTGAAGCGGATATCCGTCGTATCGGTTTATACCGTAACAAGGCCAAGCATATTCAGAATCTGTGTTCCATTCTGATTGACCGGTATGGAGGCGAAATACCGCAGGCTCATGACCAGCTTGTAACGTTGCCTGGCGTCGGACGAAAGACTGCAAACGTAGTGGTATCCAACGCTTTCGGAATGCCTGCTATTGCTGTAGATACGCATGTTGAACGAGTCGCCAAACGGCTCGCGCTTGCCGGCTGGGATGATTCAGTGCTGGAAGTGGAGAAGAAGCTCATGAAGGCTGTTCCCCGCGAGGAGTGGACATTAACACATCATCGGCTAATTTTCTTCGGGAGATATCACTGCAAAGCACAGAATCCTAAATGCCAGGAATGTCCGCTGCTGGATGTATGCCGGGAAGGCAAGAAACGTATGAAAACACCGCTGAACAGGAAAGATAAGAGTCATGCGGTGAAGAGATGAAGAAGAGGATGGGATAGAGATGAAGTGCATTTCTGTGTATACGGACAATTTTGAAGTGTTTTCAGACATTTTCGAACGCGTGGTAGAAAGCCCGCTTGAAGAGAATGAAGAGCAGGAAGTTGAAGGAATTACAATCAGTCACTCCGGCGATGTTCCTGAACATTACCTGGAGCGTATGGCTCAAAAACCGGAAGTTGTCGTAATGAAAGACAAATCCCGCGGACTTACGATCCTTCAGCACGGCAAAGTTTTTGAAATTCTGCTGCCAGTCCTGGAAATCGCTTAAACCCAACATATACGGTAGAACCTTTAAACCGGCATCTCTCCAATGGAGGGTTGCCGGTTTTTGCATATGAAGGGAAAAGATCTGGGTAACGGAAGGCTGTGGTTGATGAAACATGAGTTGTAGGTCAAAGTGTTTGATTTGTGACGATCTGGTGATAGAATAGAATTATTCTATTCTTGGGTAGTTTGTTGAGACATTAGGAATTGTCAGAGGTGGAGTGCGGATGGGAGCGGAACAAGCGAAGTATAAACCTGCTGCAACGGATGAGCGTTCAGATCTTAGCCGGCTGCAGGAGCTGATGAAGCTGTGGGGCGATGTTAATACGGAGCGAATTTTTGCGGAATTATCGCGCAAGGATTTGGCGAAAGAGTTGACGATAGCCTTTTGTGGTCATTTTTCTGCAGGGAAATCCAGTATGATCAACTCGCTATGCCGGATGTCTGTGCTTCCTTCAGGCCCAGTCCCGACCAGTGCGAATATTGTCTCCATCCGCTGCGGTAATCCACGGGTTGTAGTCTATCCGCGTAGAGCAGATGGCGAGAAAGAGAACGTCCCTTGGGAGACAACACCTGAAAGACTTGAAGAGTACTGCCGGAATGGCGGAGAATATACAGCGATTGAGGTATGGGAGGATATCCCGCTGCTTGGAACACATGGAGTGCTGATGGATACTCCGGGGGTGGATTCAACGGATGACGGCCACCATAGTGCCACTCATTCGGCGCTTCACCTGGCGGACGTAGTATTCTATGTGATGGATTATAATCATGTGCAATCCGAGACGAATCTGGCTTTTGCCAAAAATCTTAGTGATTGGGGCAAACCTCTCTATCTGGTCGTCAACCAGATTGACAAGCACCGGGAGAGCGAAATTTCGATTGAAGAATATCAACATCAAATGGTAACCGCTTTCAAACAATGGGATATCCAATGTGCTGGTGTATTATTCACTTCGCTCAAAGAGAAGGAACATCCTCTAAATCATTGGGAGCGCCTGGAGCTCCTTATCGGTCAACTGCTGGAGGCACGGGGAGAGCTGCTCGAATATAGCATCTCTTGCTCTATTCATCATGCGGCGGATTCTGCACTCTCCACATACCGTGAAGAGCAACGCGAACAGAAGGAAGAACTACTGTCCGGATTGTCGGATCTTCAGGAATGGGGAGTGCTGTCGGAGCAGGCGCTTGTACAGGAACAGCTTCTTGATCTCGAGAAACTGGCCCAGACATCGAGACTCAAGCTTCGCAGCAGTCTGGATAGTCTGCTGGAGAATGCCAATTTGATTCCCGCGGATGTACGTGAGCTTGCCGGGCAATATGTGGAGAGTCTGAATCCGGGATTCCGTACAGGCATTTGGTTCACGCCTGCCAAACGTTTGAAAGAGCAAACCTTACGTTTATCGGTTTTTTATGAACATTTGAACGAGAGGATAAAGGGCGAACTGGAGTGGCATTTGCTTTCGCTTCTCCGCTCATGGGGGGAGGAGCTTGAGCTTTGGAGCGAGTCCGCAGAAGCCTCGCTGAAGGAGAAGCAGCCAGCCCATTCTGCCGAATGGCTGGCCGGAATGGTTAAGCCGGGAACGGGCGCCTCGGGTGAAGCGCTGCTTAATTTCTGCCGCGGGGTTGCGGCAGAAATTAAGAGCCGGTACCGGCGCGCGGCCTTTGAGCTGGCAGATGAGCTGCTGGCGAAGCTGCCGCCGCTGGTGGAAGAGCGGCGCGCGGAACTCACGCGCCGCGAAGAGCAGCTCGGTCAGCAGGCGCGTGCTTTCGCCGCGCTTGCTGACCTGAACCGCGCGGAGGATGCCCGCGCGGAGGAACTCGCGGCGCTGCTACCGCCGCGCCGCCCCCTCACCCCCGGCACCCTGCCGGAGGTGAGGGACACCCCGCGGACCGGCGCGCACAGCGCCGCCGCCTCGGGGCCCCGGCCGCCGCAAGCGGCAGCGGCCGGGAGACTTCCCGCCGCCGCAGACCCGGCGGCGGGAAGTGCAGCGCCTGCGGGCGGAGGCCGCCGCAGGCTGGGGGCAGCCGCGGCGGTGCTCGGCGCCGCGGCGGAGCGGCTGCACCGCGAGCCGGGCATGGCCTCGGCCGCGCGCAGCCTGGCGGCGCGGGCGGGAGACCTCGCCGGCGGCCGCTTCACGATGGCGCTGTTCGGAGCGTTCAGCGCCGGTAAGTCTTCCTTCGCCAACGCCTTGCTGGGCGAAGATGTCCTTCCCGTGTCTCCCCATCCCGCCACGGCCGCGGTCAACCGCATTCTAGCACCGGAAGGGGACAGCAAGCACGGGACGGCTGCAGTAACGATGAAGTCGCCGGAGGAAATCTGGAATGATATCCGGCATTCATTTCAGGTGCTGCAGCTAGGAGAGCCGCAGGCTGGAACCTGGGTCTCTGTGCTGGGAGGGCTGCCGCAACGGGGGATTCACCCGTCAGCGCAGCCGCATGCCGGATTTCTTCGCGCCGCTGCTGCTGGCTGGGGAGAAGCTGAGAGTTGGCTGGGCAAGGTTCGTACGGTGGATATGGAGCAATACCGTCTTTTGGTAGCAGAGGAGAAAAGGGCCTGCTTTGTGAGGAGCATCGACCTCTTTTATTCCAGTCCCTTAACAGAGAGTGGAGTTATCCTCGTGGACACCCCGGGAGCAGATTCCTTACACGCCAGACATACCGGGGTTACCTTTGGCTATATGAAAGAAGCAGATGCGATTTGCTTCGTAACGTATTATAATCACGCATTTTCGAAAGCGGACCGGAGCCTGCTTGCTCAGCTCGGACGGATCAAAGACAGCTTTGCGCTCGATAAAATGTTTTTTGTGATTAATGCTTCCGACTTGGCTGCAAATGATGCTGAACTCGAGGAGGTTCGAAAGCATGTGGAGAACAATCTCCGTGCCGGAGGACTGACGGCACCCCGCATTTATTGCCTCTCCAGTCTGCAGGCGCTGGAAGGCCGGAGCAGAGGGGATGATCTTCTCTTTGACCGTTCCCGGTTCGCATTCTTTGAATCCGCATTTGCTAACTTTGCCGGGGACGAACTGCCCGGGTTGTCGCTTGCCGCAGCTAAGGAGAGTATGGTCACGGTCCGCCATCGGGTGGAGGAATGGCGGGAGTTGGCTTCGCGGGAGAGTAGCCAGCTGGAGGTAACGAGACAGCGTCTTGCAGATCGTCACCATGTTGCTAATGAGCGGATGAATCAGCTGCTGCTGGAGGAACGGCCTGCCGTTGATTTGCGCCGGGAGGTGGAAGAGCTGCTCTACCATGTCCGCCAACGCCTCAGTTTCTCATGGGGCCGGTTCTTTCAGGAGTCCTTCCATCCTTCTCTGCTTCGGGAGGATGCGGGCAATTTGAAGGATATTTTTGCCGCCTGTGGACGTGAGCTCTGGCGTACAGTCCAGCGGGAACTGGAGCAGGAATGTTGGGCCACCACCCTCAGGCTGGAAGCTGCCGGACAGCAGATTGTCCGCTCTGCCTTCACTGCTGCCGCTGAAGATCTGATGCTTTCTGAAAGCGAGATTCAATTGCTGTGGGAAGTAGAGGAGCATTGGCCTGCACCAGTCAGTATGGAGTCACCGCTACGCGAGATGGATTGGCTGGTGTTATGGAATTACTTCAAATCACCGCGCTATTTCTTCGAGGGACCCGGCCGCGACAAGGTTAAAACTTCTGCTGAACCGCAGTTGAAGGAAGCCATTGCTGAGGCTGCTGGCATTCAGGAGGCGGCTATGATAACCCATTATAAACACTGCCTGAGAACATCTCTTCAAGCTGCAGCTGACCGGCTCCATAGCTTACTTGCAGAGCAGGAGCAGGCTGTGTCCCTGAACCGGGAAGGAGGGGATGCCGCTGAACACTGGAGCCTGCTAATCCATGATTTACACGTATTGGAGAAATCTTTCGACGAAATCGTGGACGGTGAAGTGTGAAGATTGTAGGAAAATGTCGAAGAAGACTTGCAATCTGTGGTGTGATGGAAGAAAATAAAGGTGCCTGAAAATTTACAAGGAAACTGTCATGATTTCCTGAAAGAAAGATAAATGACAGTGGAATTGCCGAAAGAGGTCGAAAACGACAATGTGGGGAGCTCCTTTTTCAGCTCAAAGCCGGAAGCTGCTGTTGCTTGGCAGTGGTGAATTGGGTAAGGAGGTCATTATTGAGGCTCAGCGCCTTGGCGTAGAGACCGTGGCCGTAGACCGTTATAACCACGCACCTGCGATGGGTGTGGCCCATCGTTCACATGTGATTGATATGCTGGATGCTGAAGCACTTAAAGCACTCATCCGTGCGGAGAAGCCGGATGTCATTGTACCGGAGATTGAAGCCATTGCCACCCAGGCTCTAGTTGAGCTGGAAGAAGAGGGCTTCAGAGTGGTTCCGACCGCCCGTGCAACCCGATTGACTATGGACAGGGAAGGTATTCGCCGGCTGGCAGCCGAAGAACTGGGCCTTCCTACCGCGGCATACCGTTTCGCGGATAGTCTGGATGAGCTGAAGCAAGCGGTTCAGGAACTCGGTACACCCTGTGTAGTGAAGCCGATCATGAGCTCCTCCGGCAAAGGGCAGAGTGTATGCCGGAAGCCGGAGGATGCAGAGCAATGCTGGAGCAGTGCACTTGAAGGTGCAAGAGCCAAAGGCACCCGCGTCATCGTTGAGGCGTTTGTCACCTTCGAAAGTGAGATTACCCTGCTTACTGTGCGTACTGTGGATGGAACCGTATTTTGTCCGCCCATCGGGCATATTCAGAAGGACGGCGATTATGTTGAATCATGGCAGCCGCATGGTATGGAACCCAGCTTACTTAAAGAAGCAGAGTCCATGGCTAAAGCGATTACAGATGAGTTAGGCGGATTAGGCATTTTTGGCGTAGAGTTGTTTCTAACGAATAATGGAGTATTGTTCAGTGAGGTGTCGCCAAGACCGCATGATACCGGAATGGTGACAATGGCTACTCAGGATCTATCGCAATTTGCCCTGCATGTACGGGCTATTCTAGGTTTCCCCGTATCATCTATTCAGCTGCTCACCCCGGGAGCTTCGGCTACCCTCAAGGCGGAAAGCGGCGGACAAGCCTTTGCAGTAACCGGAATTCATGAGGCGCTGGCATTCCCGGGCACCCAGGTCCGGATCTTCGGCAAGCCGGAAGCACGACCAGGCCGACGGATGGCTGTTACGTTGAGCGCAGCGGAAACTGTGGAGAACGCGAGGACGACAGCCAAACAGGCGGCGTCTATGCTAAAAGTGGAGGTATATGAGGATGAACAGTAGTACTCAGGCACCGGTACTGCAAATTCGAAAATGCTGCTTGAATGATCTGGAAAGAGTAACTGCGCTCCTGCGTGAGTTCGGATATCCGACAACGCTCAGCGTGATGAAAGAGAGAATGGAAAGCATGGAGAATAATTCTCTCCACTGCACACTCGTGGCCGAGGTAGACAACGAAGTTGTAGGTATGGTCGGAATACGGCAAATTAGCTCCTATTATAAACAACAAGACTGTATCACAGAGATTACCGCACTTATCGTTTCGGAACAGCTTAGAGGACAGGGACTCGGAAAAAGACTTGTAGCCTCCGCGGAAGAATGGGCCAGACAGCAAGGCTCTTGCCAACTGTTCCTTCGCAGCGGAAACCGTGTGGAACGCGCTCCTGCTCGTGCCTTTTATCGTCATATCGGGTTTGATAAGGCGGGCTACCGTTTCACCAAAACACTCAAATAGAACATAACTTAACCGAATATCCCCATCCCGGCTCAGGCGGGATGGTTTTTTTTATTTTCATATATATTTTGAAGGCGCTTTTCCCAATATAAACAGGCCTACATCATTCCTACGAATACCGCAAGAGTCGTGACCAAGATATGTAAGGATGTACAAGCGTTAATCCGGGCTGTAAGCGCATTGAAATGATGTGTATAGCAATAATGAACGATCCGAAAGGGTTGAAACAGCACTGCTTATCCATGCATCCCTCCCGGCACCTTATTATTTTTTCCATTGATCCTCCATGAATCATGCCTAGTTAAAAATTAGTAATATGTATTTTGCCCACAAAAGTATGAACAATGTCATTATTCTTGGGAAACGCACTGGTTAAAATCAATACTTTAAATTAAACTTAGAGGTTGTAGCCATTATGTTGGTACAAAACCTTAATCAAATCCGAAGAGGGATGACTCATGTATAAATTGATTCTTGTAGAAGACGAAGAAGATGTAAGAGAAGGGATTATTGGCCAGATCGATTGGGAAAAGTACGGTTTTGAAGTGGTGGACCAGGCCGAGAACGGCAGAGAAGCTGCAGAATCGATTGACCGGCACCTGCCGGATGTTGTTGTGACCGATATTCAGATGCCTTTTATGAACGGACTGCAGCTTGCCGAGTGGATTCGCAGCCGTCATCCCAATACAAAAATTATTATTTTGACAGGCTTCGACGAATTTGAATATGCACAGCGGGCGATTAAGCTGCAGATTGATGAGTATGTGCTGAAGCCTTTTTCCGCTCAAGAACTGATTGATATTCTGCTGAAAGTCCGGGAACAGATTGAAGCCGAAATCGCCGAAAAAGAAAATGTGTTTGTCCTTAGCGAACATTACCGCAAAAGTCTGCCGGTGCTCCGGGAACAATTCCTTTCTTCACTGGTATCCCGCAGGCTCCGTACGGCAGAAATTGCCGAGAAAAGTATGGAATATGGGATCAATCTTACCGGAACGTTATTTCAGGCCTCAGTTATCGGGGTTGACTATATCCGCGGGGATGGAACGACGAGTGCAGCGCGCAAGCCCGTTTCCCTCCGGGATACCGGGGATCGAAATCTGCAGCTGTTCGCCGTGCTTAATATTGCCGAGGAAATCTGCATGAAGCATGGTTTCGGCAAAGTATTTATTCACCGTGATGATATCGTCATGCTCTCTGTAAGTGATGCGGAGACTGAAACGGAAATCACGGGCACAACCTTCGCGATATTGGAGGAAATCCGCCAGAACGTACAGCGATTCCTAAAGCTGACTGTAACGGCAGGTGCAGGGACAGTATGCCAGTCACCTGTGCTCTTGTTTAACTCCTTCGCCGATGCCGTGCAGGCATTGGATTATCGCCTCATTCTCGGTAACAATAGAGTGATCTGGATTGAGGATGTCGAATCCCGCTCTAACCGGATGCTGGCGTATGATGAACTGACTGAACAGGCTTTGATCCGCACAATTAAACTGGGGACAGTACAGGAATTAACCGAGACAATAGATGAGTTGTTCGGAGGTCTTGATGTGGAGCAGGTGTCTACGCAGGACTATCAGATTTTTTTGCTGGAGATTATTACATCCATTTTGCGTGTGGCCAAGGAAGCAGGTAGCGAAACCACTGAGCTGTTCGGTCCCGGGTTCTCATCTCTTATGGTTCTGAACAGGTTCAACAATATGGGGGAAGCCAAGCAGTGGATCATCAGCGTATGCAGCCGGCTTATGGACAATATCGCTACCGAGCGGCAGTCCAGCTATAAAATGCTGATCGAGCAGGCCAAGGATTATATCCGTGCCCATTATGAAGAATCTGATATTTCTATCGGCAAGGTATGCCAGCATCTGCACATCAGTACCGGTTACTTCAGCAGCATCTTCAAAAAAGAAATGAAAATGACGTTCGTCAGCTATCTGCTGCAAATCCGTCTGGAGGCGGCTAAGGATCTGCTGCGTTCAACGGAGCTTAAAGCGTTTGAAATTGCTGAAAGAATCGGTTTTGCAGATCCCAATTACTTCAGCTTCTGCTTCCGCAAGAAATACGGACAATCTCCTAAAGAGTATAAGAACAGCTCCCGGGGAGGCTAGACATGTCGATTAAAAAAGGTCGTTTTTATCCGCTGCGGCCACAGCGGCGTGGAGGAGGAAAGCTTCAGCTTTCTTCCAAGCTGCGCAGCATTCAGTTTATTATTACCGTTACCTTTACAACGGTGGCGGTTCTTGTAGCGGTAATCGTAAGCTTTATGCTCTACAACAAGTTTGCCAAAACGGCAGAAGCGAATGCCAACCTGAACATGCAGCAGATTATCGAACAGGTAAATTACAATCTGGAGCTGTATGTCAATGGAATGCGCAACATTTATGAAAAGGCGGAGGAGCGAATCTCCGAAACTTCTTCGATCGATGATTCCCTCCTGGAGGAGAGGCTCAACTCACTTCTGGAAACGCGTGAAGATGTTGTCTCTGTGGCTTTATTCACGCCGCAGGGCCAGCTTGTTCTGGATGTCCCCAAGTCAGACATGCGCAATAATACCCAGCTTGAGAATCAAAGCTGGTTCACGGCGCCGTCACTGACGAAGGAGATTTCATTCTCTGCGCCGCATATCCAGAACTTGTTCAAGAACAAATATACCTGGGTGGTATCCATGAGCAAGCTAGTGGAATACCGTGACCACGGTTCGCTGAAGACAGGCATTCTGCTGATCGATTTCAATTTCCGTACCATTGATGAACTCAGCAAGCAGGTTAAGCTGGGCAAAAGAGGTTACGCTTACATCCTGGACCCGTTAGGAAATATCGTCTATCATCCGCAGCAGCAACTGATTTATGCGGGTTTAAAATATGAGAATGTGGAGCCGGTACTTGAATATGCCTACCGGAGTTATGTCGATGATTCCACGGGAGAGAAACGCTTTATTACCGTGCGGACTCTGGCGGAGACAGGGTGGAAAATCGTTGGAGTCGCTTATTATGATGAGATTGTAACGACCAAACGTGACCTTAACCAGTTCCTGCTGGGATTCCTTGCTGTCGTTATTCTTTGTGTAATCATTGTCTCGGTCCTGATGTCCGCATTGATCGCCAGCCCGATCCGTAATCTGGAGCGGACGGTGAAACAGGTGGGAGAAGGTGACTTAAATACTCCTATCGATGTCAGCGGAGCTTATGAAGTGGAGCAGCTGTCCAAGCGCTTTAATCTGATGCTGCAGCGCATCCGCCAACTGATGGACCAGATTATTTATGAACAGGAAACCAAACGTAAGGGCGAACTCGAAGTACTGCAATCCCAGATCAACCCCCATTTTTTATATAACACTTTGAATTCAGTGATCCGGCTCGCGGAGCGCGGAAAAACAGACGAGGTGGTTACCATGATCCAGTCCTTGTCAAGGTTCTTCCGGATTTCTCTTAGCAAAGGGAAGAATATTATCACCGTACAAGAGGAGTTGGATCATGTCCGTCACTACCTGGTCATCCAAAGCTTCCGGTTCAAGAACAAATTCCGCTATGAAATATCAGCGCAGGAAGAGGTTCTTCAGTGCCAGACGATGAAGCTTATCCTGCAGCCCATTGTCGAGAATGCGCTGTATCACGGGATCGAAATGATGCCGGATGAAGGGTTTATTTCCATTAGAGCGGAGCTTGCGGATAAGAACGTAGTCATTACCGTCAGGGATAACGGACTGGGAATGTCCCAGGAGACACTGAACGGTATTTTGACAGGCGGAAGCAAAAGCGGTGGCTCCGGGGTAGGCGTGAGAAATGTGAACGAACGGATCGGTCTTTATTTTGGCCGTGGATACGGATTATCTTTTGAAAGCGAAATTGAAGAAGGTACGACGGTCATCATCGTATTTCCAGCATTAATGGAACAGAAGGGCGCCGGGGAATATGAGAAGGAGGAGGGGACTTCCGTATGAGAACCATTCGTTTTGGGCTGACACTGCTGTTATGTGTGGCGGTTTGGGTATCGGTTACCTCTTGCTTCAATACTGCTCCTGATTATATGAATACTAACAAAACCCGTAAAGTGCACATGATCGTTAAGATGAACAAAGGTGAATATTGGAATACCGTCAAGCAGGGAGCTGAGACGGCAGCCAAAGAGTTTAATGTAAGTCTGACCTTTAAGGCTCCTGACTCTGAAAGCGATGTGGATGACCAGATCCAAATGGTAGAGGACTCAATTTCAGACAAAGCTGATGTGATTATATTAGCAGCCAGCAGTTATATGGGTCTGGCGCAGGTGGTAGATAAAGCGGCTTATTACAAAATTCCGGTCATCTCGGTGGATGCCGAGGTGGGTTCTGCTAGAGTAACAACCTATGTCGGCTCTAACGGATATGAGGCCGGCCAGAAATCTGCAGAAAGACTGATACAGCTTCTTAAGGGTTATGGTGAAATCGGCATTATCAATTTTACGAACTCCACTTCCCGTGAACAAGCGAATTCTGCAAGCACTATTGATATCGGGGCACGTGATGCGGATGAGCGGGAGAAGGGCTTTTTGAATTATGCCGCGCGGTATCCTAATATCCATGTTGTTCAAATCGCCTATACCTCTTCAGAGATTGCGGATGCAGAGAGACTTACTCAAGATATGGTCGAGAAGCACCCGTCCTTGCGTGGACTAGCAACTTTGAATGAAACTGCATCACAAGGTGCTGCGAAAGTCATACAAAACTTAAAGATGGGCAATATAAAGATGGTCGCATTCGACAGTTCTCCATCCATGATGGAACTTTTGCAGGATGGTACTGTTCAGGCCACTGTAATCCAGAATCCTTTCAGTAACGGCTATCTGGCCGTAAAGCATGCGGTTGAGGTCATCCAGGGCATTGATGTGCCTGAACGAGTGGATACCGGGACCAAGCTGATTGATCTGGATAACATGTTGTGGCCAGAGAATCAAAAGCTGTTATTTCCGTTCGTCAGATAATGAAATATGCAAAGGGGGAAACGACATAAAACGGGAAAAAAATATAAAATTCCTGGTTACTATATGAGAATTTTCATGAAAATGAGTAGGATTTTATATTCGCAATCGCTTTCAGGTAAGGCATAATAACAATGTACCCGGAACAACACGGGACATACAAATAAAGAATTAATCAGGAGGTCAATGAATAATGAAAAAAATCACTTCCGTATTACTTGCCAGCGCTTTGCTGGGTGCTGCTCTTGCAGGCTGTGGTGGCAACAACAACGCTGCTAATAACGCTAACACAGGTAACGCTACTAACGGTGCAGAAGCAACTGCTGCTCCTGCCGCTGAAGGAACTCCAAAAGTAGGTGTTGCCATCTACAAATTTGATGACACTTTCATGACTGGTGTTCGTAACGCAATCGAATCTTCCGCTGAAGGTATTGCTGATGTAGATATCGTTGACAGCCAAAACTCCCAACCAACACAAAATGACAAGGTTGACTTGTTCATTACTAAAAAATACAACGGCATGCTGATCAACCCGGTTGACCGTACAGCAGCTGGCGTTATCATCGACAAAGCTAAAACAGCTAACATTCCGGTTGTATTCCTGAACCGCGAACCGCTTCCTGAAGATATGAAGAAATGGGACAAAGTTTACTATGTAGGCGCTAAAGCAGAAGAGTCCGGTACAATGTCCGGCCAACTGATCGTTGACTACTGGAAAGCACACCCAGAAGCTGACAAAAACGGCGACGGCGTTCTTCAATACGTAATGCTTAAAGGCGAACCAGGACACCAAGATGCTGAGCTTCGTACAACTTACTCCATCCAAGCTATCGAAGATGCTGGTATCAAAGTTGAGAAATTGGCTGAAGATACTGCAATGTGGGATCGCGTAAAAGGTCAAGAAAAAATGGCAGCATTCCTCGGCTCCCACGGCGACAAAATCGAAGCCGTTCTTGCTAACAACGATGACATGGCACTCGGTGCTATCGAAGCTTTGAAAGCACAAGGATACTTCACTGGCGACAAATACATGCCGGTAGTAGGTGTTGATGCAACTGCTCCAGCTGTTCAAGCTCTTGAAGAAGGAACTATGCTTGGTACTGTTCTGAATGATGCTAACAACCAAGGTAAAGCAGCTATCACTGTAGCTTCCTTGCTTGCTAAAGGCGAAACTCCAACTAAAGAAAACGTTGGTTTCGACATCACTGACAACCAATATGTATGGATCTCTTACAAAAAGATCACTAAAGACAACGTTGCTGACGCTAAGTAATTAGAGTACTGAGGAATGAACGGGGAGCGTTCGCGCTCCCTGAATTTCCTTTCGGGTAGGGAACAGGATGGAACCACTGTGCCTCTCATTAAAAAAGAAAAAAACGTAGGGGGCGTAAGAAAATGGCTCAAAGCGAGTTTTTGCTGGAAATGAAAAATATCACGAAAGAATTTCCCGGTGTAAAAGCGCTGGACGGTGTTAGCTTGCAAGTAAAACCTGGTTCGGTTCATGCTCTTATGGGCGAGAACGGTGCAGGTAAATCAACACTAATGAAATGTCTTTTCGGAATTTATTCACCGGATGCCGGTGAAATTTACCTGAATGGCGAGAAAGCCAACATTAACAATTCTAACGATGCCCTTAAAAACGGGATCTCCATGATTCACCAAGAGTTGCATCCAGTACCTTTCCGTAGCGTTATGGAAAATATCTGGTTAGGACGTTTTCCGACCAAGGGAATCGGGCCGCTTCAGTTTATTGACCACAAAAAGATGTACAATGATACGCAGAATCTATTCAAAGATTTGGATCTTGATCTGAATCCCGAAACCTTGGTGGGCAAACTGTCCGTATCCAAAATCCAATCCATCGAAATTGCGAAAGCCGTGTCCTTTAATTCCCGCGTTATTGTTATGGATGAACCAACTTCATCCCTGACCAGCGTGGAAGTGGAGCATCTGTTCCGGATTATCCGGGATCTCCAAAAACGGGGCGTTGCCATTATTTATATATCTCACAAGATGGAAGAAATCCTTGAGATTTCCGATGACGTTACCATCATGCGTGACGGTAAAAAAATCGGTACCTGGCCGGCTGCTGAAATGACAACCGACCTGATTATCTCCAGAATGGTTGGCCGTGATCTGACTAACCGCTTCCCTGAACGCCATAACGTTCCTGGTGAAGTCTACATGAAAGTAGATGGACTGACCTCTCCGGAACCAAGATCCTTTAAAGATGTATCCTTCTCTCTAAGACGCGGTGAAATTCTTGGCATCGGCGGTCTGGTTGGTGCGCAGCGTACTGAAGTAATTGAGGCTTTGTTCGGTCTCCGTGCGATTCAGTCCGGCTCCATCTCCATTGAAGGCAAACAAGTTAAAATTAATTCTCCTAAAGACGCTATGAAGTATGGCTTGGCGCTGCTGACGGAAGAACGCCGTGTAACGGGTATCTTCCCGGTTCTGTCCGTCCATGAGAATGGTGCAATCGCTAACCTCGACCGGTATACAACTCCTTATCTTCTGCTTAACGGCAAGAAGAAAAAAGTAGAAGTAGATAAAATGATCGAGAAGCTGCGCACCAAAACACCTACAACTAAAACACCAATCATGAACCTGTCCGGGGGGAACCAGCAGAAGGTGCTTCTTGCCAGATGGTTGCTTACCGAGCCGGAAGTTCTTCTCCTCGATGAGCCTACTCGCGGTATCGACGTAGGTGCGAAGTTCGAGATTTATACGATCATTGCCGATTTGGCGAAACAAGGTAAGAGTATCATCATGATTTCTTCTGAAATGCCTGAACTCCTCGGAATGTCTGACCGGGTAATGGTAATGTCGGAAGGAAAGCTTACAGGCATACTAGAAGGCGAGCAGGCTACGGAAACCGAAGTTATGCGTCTCGCTGCACAGCACTAGGATAGGAAGAAAAGATTATGCTTTCGAAGACAGTTTTACTTCGCAAATCAGCTTATGCTTACGAAGAGAGCTACGCTTCGCGTAACTTTAAGGAGGAACACTACTAATGAACGTTAAAAAAGCTCAGTCCTTTATCACCCAAAATGCGATTTACATCGTTTTGGTTCTACTGATTTTTGGTATTGTCCTGTACGAACCAGGATTTATGTCCTTTAACACCGTACGTGACGTATTGATTCAATCGTCCACCCGTATCATCATTGCCCTTGGTGTCGCCTTTATCCTGATTACGGCGGGTACTGACTTGTCCGCAGGACGGGTTGTAGGTTTCACGGCAGTTATCTCAGCCTCCATGCTGCAAGTTCCGGATTACTCACGTCGTTTCTTCCCGGATCTGCCACAGATCAATGTGCTTCTGCCGATTCTGATTGCGATTCTTGCAGGTTTGATCTGCGGTTTAATCAATGGTCTAATTGTCTCCAAGTTGAATGTTCCACCATTTATCGCAACACTGGGAACGATGCTAATTGTACTGGGTGTTAACTCCCTGTATTTCGATACAGACCCGAACCAATCCCAACCAATCGGCGGTCTGCGTCGTGACTTCACCGATATCGGCTCCGGCTTTATCGGCAGCGGCAAATATTCGATACCATATATCGTTATTATTGCCTTGGTCGTTGCAGCGCTGGTATGGGTAATCTTCAACAAAACCAAGCTGGGTAAAAATATGTACGCTATTGGCGGTAACATGCAAGCTGCCAAAGTATCCGGTATCAACGTATCCAGATACCTGGTATACATCTATGCAATTGCCGGTGCCCTTTACGGTCTGGCTGGTGTGCTTGAAGCTGCAAGAACAGGTGGAGCAACCAATAACTATGGTAACATGTACGAGCTTGATGCCATCGCGGCTTGCGTAGTCGGCGGCGTATCCACAACAGGCGGTATCGGTACTGTTCCAGGCGTTCTGGTCGGTGTTATCATCTTCACCATCATCAACTACGGTCTTACTTTTATCGGTATCAGCCCGAACTACCAGTTGATCATCAAAGGTATGATCATCATCGCAGCCGTTGCCTTCGATATGCGTAAATATTCTTCGAAGAAGTAACAGCGGATAAGATAATACAATCAAGCCGTCCTCATCCGGATTCCGGGTGGGGCGGTTTTTTGTTTATAGGAGTCCATGCGTGTATTTCAGAAGGTTAAATATGGTATACTGTTTATTGAGTATACAATTAAACGAAGTGTCAAAGGCCTCGGGAGGACTGGATAAATGAGCAAAGACGAAGCAGCGAATCAACTAGAAGCCTTGAACCTGCCTGTTGGGGCCGCTATCAGCTGGGGTTTGGTTAAGCCCCCCAAACGGGGTCCTAAAAGGGAAATGAGCATTGAACAGATTGTTAAGACAGCCGTTGCCATTGCAGATAAGGATGGAATAGCTGCTGTGTCGATGAACCGGGTAGCTTCGGCATTAGGCTTTACAGCCATGTCGCTGTACAGATATATTCCCAGTAAAAACGATCTGCTCCTGCTTATGCAGGAGGCGGTCTCTGAAATCACGATACCTCCGGAAAAGGAGCCAGCGGATTGGCGCGAAAATATGCGTGAATATGTAAATGCGACGATAAAAGTCTTTAGAGACCATCCCTGGTTTGGCGATATTCCAATCAGCAGTGTCCCTGTGACTCCTAACAACCTCCAGTATGTAGATTGGATTCTTCGGACCATGAGGGATTTTCCTTTAAGTGATTATGAGAAAATGTCCATATTATTGCTTCTAAGCAGTTATGCGCGGTCATGCGGAATCATCCAGCGGGATATGGTCCGGGCAGTTCAGGCGGGTTCAAGTCCTGAGGACTTCAGCGGACTTAATTATACCGAGGCGCTTAAGGCGCTTGTGAAGCCCAGCCAATTCCCGTACCTGCATCCGGTTGTCATGTCTGGTGTCTATACCGGAGAGAATGAAGCGGACAACCCTGTGGACAACGACTTTGACTTCGGCCTTGAACGGATTTTAGACGGTATCGGCAGTTATATGAGTAAGCAAAATAAATAAAATAAAGATAAAATTGTCTGGGAATCACGAAGAACCCATCTCCGCAACTTGGAAGATGGGTTCTTTGTTATACATAAGGGTTCTGGAGCTCAGGTATCTTACCAAGACTCATAATTGGTCCTCAGCGTCGTCCCGCTTTTCTTCGGAATACCCATGTACTCCATACCAACGAGCCTAGCAGCAGGACGGCACACCATCCGATAGCCCACCAAATCTGATCCTGTATCGGTGTTCCCGTCAGTAAGCCACGGATAGACTCAATAACCGGAGTGATCGGCTGATGGTTCGCAACACCCCGCAGCCAGATTGGCATTGTACTCGTCGGAACGAAGGCGCTGGAGAGATAAGGGAGAAAGAGCAGTGCAAATCCGTATCCGCTCGCGGCAGACGGGCTTCCGGCGACTAAGCCAATGGCGGCATACAGCCACGTAAAGGTTAGAATGAATAATGTGATTAGTCCAAGCGCTTCCAACCATTCTATGAAGCCTGCAGAAGGTCTGAAGCCCACAAGCAAGGCTACTCCGATAACCACAGCAGTCGCGAGCAGATTACGCAGGACGCTGGCAACGATATGTCCGGTGATGACACTTAGGCTAGCGATTGGCATGGTACGGAAACGTTCGATAATTCCGCTTGTCATATCGCCGGAAACCTCTACAGCCGTGCTTGCCGAACCGAAACCTGCGCATAGAAGAATAATTCCCGGAACGACATAGTTCACATAATCTCCCCCAGGATCAATAGCACCTCCAAAAACATAGGTGAAGAGGAGCATGAGCATTACAGGAAGCATAACAGACATAACCAATGTCTCTGTGTTACGCATGCTGTGCCGGAGGCTGCGCCTGATAAACATAACATTAGTTACAGCAAATGATGCCGTTTTAGGGGTGGTGTATGTTGTTGTCATATAGATGAAACCTCCTTCTCTGTTGAAGTCAAAGCGATAAACACATCATCCATATTCGGCCTGCTGATTACAACACGCGAATCTGCAGAACACCCGGGAGCGATCTTGTTCAGGATTTGTTGTATATCTTTTATACTGCCGTTTGTAGGGATCTTGCGGATAAGCTCATCGTTTGCGCTGCGAAGCTCTATGACTTCGCCGCCTACTAAGGATTTAAGCTCTTCGGCGGTTCCCTGCGCGATGACGACTCCGTTTTCAATCACTGCAATTTGGTCTGCCAGTACATCAGCTTCCTCCAGATATTGAGTTGTAAGAAATATGGTGATCCCGTGCTGTTTCAATTGAAGGACAATATCCCATAATTCCCGTCGGCTACGGGTATCCAGACCCGTTGTAGGTTCATCGAGGAACAGTACCGGTCTAGTAACCGTCAGGCTTACAGCCAGATCGAGACGCCGTCTCATGCCTCCGGAGTATGTTTTGACCCGCTTGCGGGCTGCAGCGACGAGGTCAAATCGTTTCAGTAACTCAGCTGTCCGGACTCTAGCCTCCTCCGCGCTAAGTCCGTTTAGTCTGCAGATCATTAGCAGGTTCTCCTCGCCGGTTAATACATCGTCAACAGCAGCGAACTGTCCGGTGAGGCTGATGCACTGCTTCACTTGGTTTCTTTCTGTCGCAGGATCAAATCCTTCGACACGTACAAATCCTTCATCGGCATCGACCAGAGTGGATAGAATGTTGATTAATGTGGTTTTCCCTGCACCATTGGGGCCGAGTAGTGCAAATACAATGCCTTTGGGAACTTTAAGGTCAATTCCACCCAATACGGACTGAGTACCAAAGCTTTTGTGCAGATTATTAATCTCAATGGCATAAATGCTCATGTCACAACTCCTTTTGTTTAATATATAAACAGTTTAATGTGTACACAGTATATTGTATAAACAGTAATTGCGCAATATTAATTTTGGCAGACACCAAGCTGATGTAATCTCCATATCCTATAGGCAAATGCCTTTGTGCAGGGGGAGACAATGTATGATAAGAATCAAGCTGAGTGAGCTGGCTGGTGGGCAGGAGGATAACCTGCTGTATGCTGAGGTATGGAAATGGGACGGGATCGGCTGGAACAGCTTTGTTTCGGAGCAGGAAGAACTGGTTCGTGCGGATGAGGAACGGTTTGTATCAATCCCTGCGGAGCCGGGGTTATACCGTGTGGATTACTTCAATAAGACTTGGGAGACACTTACGGCCGAGGAGGAAGTTAGCCTTAATCAACGGGCCACTGCCCTCCATCCAGCACCGTTTATGCTTAGAGACGGGATGCGCTGGGGTTATATCGGGGATGACGGAAAGACTGCAATCGAACCGCGTTATGATTATGCTGAAGAATTTCAGGATAACGGGCTTGCGATTGTACAGATTAATGGACGCAGCGGAATCATTAACAGCTCCGGCCGGGAAAAGGTGAAACCGGTATATTCATTTATCGCTCCATTTGCAGAAGGCCGTGCAGTTGTGTCTGATACTAAAGGATATTTTATGATCAATGAATCCGGAAAACCTGTAACTACGAAAAGATATGATTTTCTGAACTCTCTGCATGAAGGACGTGCGCTATTTTATACAGGGCTTGACAGTAACGCGATCCGTTACGGGTATCTGGATCAGAACGGCAAAGAGGTAATACCGGCGACCTTTGAAGATGCAGGCGATTTCATGGATGGTATGGCGCTTGTGAAGATAGGAAGCGGAGAGTTTGCGCTGATTGATAAGGAAGGAAACCGTCTGCACACGTATCAGCACCCATTTGTAGGGAACCCTGGAGATGGACTGCTGTCGTTTCAGGCGACGGAGAATGGTAAATACGGATACCTGCGGACCGATGGGACCATTGCCATCCAGCCGCAATTCACGTCAGCCTTACCGTTTATGGACGGTAGAGCAGTCGTAAATACTGCAGAGAATTATGGAAATGCATATGGTCTGATTGACATGCAGGGCAAAATGGTAATTCCAGCGCAGTATTATGTGATTCAACAGCTTGGAGAGGACCGTGTGGCTCTTGGAACTCCAATATATCCGGATCAGCCTTACATTGGTACGCGTTATGCGATTGCAGATGCGGTTACAGGACGGATACTTAGCAGCCACCCTTTACTTGGTGTGAATAATTACATGAAAGGGCTGGCTTCCGTCTATGATGAGAAAGACACCTATTTCATTGATAAAAGCGGTAACCGTGCAGCTCAGCCACCGGTAGTGCCCGGATCGGGGTCACTCTCGTTCAGTGGGAATTTGATCCGAGCAGATGTGGATTTGCGAACATCATACTATATCATGCGGGGGAGACAGGTATGGAAGCAGAATACTGTGATTCCATTACGGCCTCCATATTCCGTGATAGAGAAGAAATACAAACCGAATATGGATTATTTGGTCTACTATCCGGTTGTTGAAGGCATTGCTAATGTAGAAGTATCCAGAGATGTGAATAATAAGCTGAAGGAGCTTTCTCTTGTTGAAGGAGGAGGAGGCGGTGGGACTCCACGTGAAGCCAGCTATACGGGTGATTTCTCAGTAGCCTTCTTCCGTAAGAACTTACTTGTGTTAGAGCTTAACGGCTATAACTTTCCTTTTGGGGCCGCACATGGTATGCCGACGAAAATTTATGTGCATATAAATTTGCGTAACGGAAAATTTTATAAGCTAAGTGATTTGTTCAAACCGGGAAGCAAATATGTAGAGAAATTGAGTGATATCGTCGGGAAGCAGATAGCAACAGATCCGCAATATTCTTACGTTTTCCCGGGAGCCTACACCGGCATAAAAGCAGATCAGCCGTTTTATGTAGACGCAGAGGCACTTTATCTTTATTTCGCTCCCTACGAAATTGCTCCGTATTCAGCAGGATTTCCTACCTTCCGAATCCCTTATGCCGAAATTATGGGCTTAATCTCAACAGAAGGTGACTTCTGGCAGTCATTTCACTGAAATCTCAATCACTATAAGCCGATATTTCTATTAGTGGCTGCGAATTGATCTTATACGAAGGGGCTGTCCAGACCATGAAAATGGCTCCAGACTGCCCCTTTTAGTTTTGAGCAGGTTTGACATAAGCGGAGTTCGCTCTTAATAATTGACAAAAACTAACACCGCACAGTTGATTAAAGTGTGTTACAATGACTTAGGAGTCGAAAAGTTACAAATTCGTAATCATTGCTCTAGTAACTGCAACAGCTTAGAAACTACATCCAGATAAGGAGATGGAATAATGAAAAGCAACGCATTGAAAGCACTGTTAGGTGGAAGCATATCGGCCGTTATGGCACTGGGCATCACACTTCCTGCAGGGGCTGGCGT
The DNA here is from genome assembly GCF_042610485.1 of Paenibacillus oryziterrae. NCBI lineage: Bacteria > Bacillati > Bacillota > Bacilli > Caryophanales > Paenibacillaceae > Paenibacillus > Paenibacillus oryziterrae. Next base: position 259,346 of record NZ_JBGJZO010000003.1, read on the forward strand.
ATCTGCCGCAAGCGCCAATGATCAGGCTGCCATCCAATATCAGCAAGTACTGAAATATATTCAGACTTACTATAGCAACACAGCGGTATCTGCGGGTAAAACTACCTATGTAACGGTATCCACACCACAGGCTACTGTAGCGCCGGTGAAGAGCACCACCGTGACTACAACTGCTCCTGCCGTTAAGCCTGCAACAAGCGGCACGACTGCAGCAGCAAGCACTAAATTAACGTTCACCCAACAGGTTGTTGTATTGGTTAACAAAGAGCGTAGCGCTGCCGGTCTTAGTCCGGTAACGGGACTTGACAGCTTGAATAAGCTTGCGCTGACCAAAGCTACAGATATGCGGACTAATAACTATTTCTCGCATACTTCGCCAACGTACGGTTCACCCTTTGACATGATGAAATCTTTCGGGATTTCGTACAAAGCTGCTGGTGAGAACATTGCCATGGGACAGCGTACACCTGAAGAGGTTATGAAAGCCTGGATGAACAGTCCTGGACACCGGGCCAATATTCTAAGTAAGAATTTCAACTATATTGGTGTCGGTTTCGACAATAACTATTGGGTTCAGGAATTCATAGGTAAATAAGGGATGTATCTAAGTAAATAACTCATAAAGCTCTCTGCTTTCGGGCAGAGAGCTTTTTTTATTATACCCAAGCGGCTCTCGAAAATAACAAAAAAAGAAGCCGGGATCTCCCGGCTTCTTTCAATTCAATATGGGTAATGCAGGGTTCGAACCTGCGACCTGCCGATTAAGAGTCGGCTGCTCTACCAGCTAAGCTAATTACCCGTGTGGTGAACCAACAAAAGATATTATATAACGTAGACTCAGAAAAAGCCAGCTTTTTTAAAAAAAAGTTTTCGCGGAGTAATTCTGATGCTCATCATGAGATTTTGTCCGTGAAATTTGCAAATTAAAGATAGAAGAATTATGTTTAACTACATAGTTAAATATACGGGAAAAAGTGGCACAATAGATACTATACGGAGGGATTACATTGAATGATTCCAAATGGACCTGGCGCTTCATAAGCCTAATTTCTATAGCATCAACCTTAGTCTTTCTATTGGGCTTCGGGTACGCGGTGAAGGATATTATGAAGCCGCAAGGAGACACTCCGCTTAGCTCGTTGCCCCGGGAAACGGCTGCACCCGCAGCACAGGATGGAAGCTTGAAAGTGGTTGCAATCGGAGATTCCCTCGCTAAAGGCACAGGAGATAACAGTGGAGACGGATTCGTAAGAAGGGCCGTAACAGGACTTTCAAAGAGTGGTAACGAGGTGAAGCTGTTAGGGAACCTGGGAATCAACGGGCTTACCACAGCGGATCTGCGTAGCCGGCTGGAGGATGAAGGTGTCCAGTATACATTACGTCAGGCTAATACGATACTGCTCTCAATCGGCGGGAATGATTTGTTCCGGGGAGCAGGAATAATCCAAAGTGAAGGTGCCGGTAACAAGAATGTACCTTCAGAAGAGGAGCTGACCCCAGAATCACTGCTGGCAGCTCTGCCCGAAGCTTCTGTGAGCCTGCGGAAGCTGCTGGAGCAGATAGAGGAGATTAATCCGGATGCCCAAATATACTATTTGGGTCTTTATAATCCTTTCGGGGATATACCAGAGCTTCAGATTCCCGGCAATCAGGCGGTTACCGCTTGGAATAATGCAGCCATGGATATTATTAACAAGCATAGCAATATGACACTCGTGCCGACTTTTGACCTGTTTCACAATCATCTGGAGAAATATTTGTCATCGGATCATTTTCACCCCAGCGGAGAAGGTTATCAGCGGATAGCAGACCGGATAGCACAAGCGGTACGATGAACCAGAGGTATAGAGGGATAAGGGAGTTGTAATGGGATGAACAAGGGAAATTCAGGCGTCACCTCGGATATCGTTCTGTCAGTCAATCATATTCGCAAAAGAATCGGACGCAAGTGGATCATCAACGATGTCTCATTTAATGTAAGAGCAGGAGAGATCTTTGGATTCCTGGGTCCAAATGGTGCAGGTAAAACAACAACGATCCGCATGCTCGTGGATTTAATCCGTCCAAGTGAAGGAACGATTACCGTATGCGGCTACAATGTCAATCGTGATCCGGAGAAAGCTCTGCAATATGTAGGCTCTATTGTGGAGAATCCTGAAGTTTACTCCTACCTGACAGGCTGGGAGAATCTGCAGCACTTTGCCCGTATGCAGCCGGGAGTGGATAAGGCGCGTATTGCAGAGGTAGTAGATATTGTACGACTCGACCAGCGTATTCACGATAAAGTGAGAACCTATTCACTTGGTATGAGGCAGCGCCTCGGTATTGCCCAGGCACTCTTAGGTCGGCCTAGGCTGCTGATATTGGACGAACCGACAAATGGGCTTGATCCCAAAGGAATCAAGGAGCTGCGGGAGTTCATCCGTAAGCTTGCCGACGAGGGGATGGCGGTTTTTGTATCCAGTCATTTACTGAGTGAGATCCAGCTTCTCTGCGATAGAGTCGCAATTATCGGGCAAGGTCGGGTACTGGCCGAGGGTGGAGTCGAAGAGCTTGTCGCCCGTAATTCTCCCTATGTATTGTGGGAGCTTGAGCCGTTTGACCGCGGTCATCAGTTGCTAGATGAGCATCCGGAGATTCATATCGCCGATGTGGCCGGAATTACTCTGGACGATACCGTTACTGCCGGAATGGGGCAGAATTCCGTGGTCACTATTATGGAGGATGAACTTATCCCGGAGCTTGTCGCCGCGCTGGTAGCTGCGGATATCGAAGTCAGGACCGTGCATAAAATCAACCCAACACTGGAACAGCTATTCTTGAAACTGACGGAGGGTGAGTCCATTGAATAATCTCTTGCCGCTCATCCGCAATGAGTGCATTAAGATACTGAAAAAGAAACGATTTTATGTTATTCTGCTTATTCTGGCAGTCCTAGTTCCTATGTTTACTTATGCGCAGTTGCGGATCGCCGAGCGCAGCCGGGATAAGTTTAACTCTGATTGGCGGCTTGAGGTACAGCAGCAGATCACGGATAACCAGAATTCACTCAGCAGTGACCGCATACCCGAGGAATGGAAGTCATACCGGAAAATATTTGTCCAGCAGCTTCAGTATTACCTGGATCATGATGTGAATCCGAATGAACCAAGCGGGGTCACTTTTACCCGTGAGTTTCTGGATAATTCCATAACGCTGTTCATCCCGCTCCTGATTATGGCGGTAGCTTCGGATCTTGTATCAGGTGAGCGGACCACGGGCACCATCAAGATGTTGCTCACAAGGCCGGTGAAACGCTGGAAGATTCTTTTTAGCAAAATGACCGCTTTGATTATGTTCGTGTCCCTCATCGTGCTGTCCACATTCCTGCTGAGCTACCTTATCTCGGGATTGGCCTTTGGTTATAAGGGCTTTAATGTGCCGGTGTTTACAGGCTTTCAGTTGAGTGGTGACACGGTTAATACTTCTACGGTACATGCTTTGCCTCAATGGAAATATATGCTGATGCAGTGCGGACTGATCTGGTATGTCAGTATCGTCGTTGCACTGCTCGCATTTATGGTTTCAGTTCTGGTGCGGAGCACGGCAGCCAGCATTGTCGTTATGATGGCCACGCTTATCGCGGGAACCATCCTAACCAATATGGCTTCAGCCTGGACCACTGCCAAATATTTATTTATGGTTAACCTAGGCTTAACCAGCTATCTGGCGGGTACACCTGCGCCAATCGAAGGCATGACACTTCCCTTTTCGATGGCAGTGCTGGCCGTTTGGGGCATAATATCGGTGATCATTTCATTCACCGTCTTTACGAAAAGGGATATTTTGAATTAGAATGAACAAAGTGACCAAAACATTTGTTTGCCTTTTGGTATTGAAAAAGAAGGAGGAGCATGAATGCTCGAACAGATCGATTTGTTTGCAGAGTCATCAAAGAACGGTGGAAACAGCCGTACTGGTTACGATGCTGACGACATTCAAGTGCTCGAAGGTCTCGTTGCAGTACGCAAACGGCCTGGTATGTACATTGGCAGTACGAGTTCCTCGGGTTTACATCATTTAGTATGGGAAATTGTGGATAACGCAGTAGATGAGCATCTGGCCAAATATTGCTCCAAAATTGATATTACACTGCGCAAAGACGGCTCGGTGACTGTAATCGACAACGGACGCGGGATACCGACCGGAATGCACAAGACGGGCATTCCTACGCCGCAGGTCGTTTTTACGATGCTGCATGCCGGAGGGAAATTCGGCGGTTCCGGATATAAGAAATCTGGCGGTCTGCATGGCGTTGGTGCTTCTGTCACCAATGCATTATCTGAATGGCTGGAAGTTGAAATTTACCGGGAAGGCAAGATTCACCGGCAGCGTTTCGAATATTGGGTGGATCCCAAGACCGGCAAGGAGCATGTCGGAGAGCCAGTGACGGGACTTGAGATTCTGGGAAATACGAATAAGACCGGTTCGAAGATATCCTTCAAGCCGGATATTCGCGTGTTTCCGAATGGAATTGCCTTAAACTACGATACCCTTGCAGAAAGAGTGCAGGAGATCGCTTTCCTGAACTCAGGCCTGCGGATTACCTTGACGGATGACCGGAGCGGTAAACAAGATGAATTCATTTATGAAGGCGGCGCAAGCCAGTTCGTTCAGTTCCTGAATGAAGGCAAGGACGTTCTGCATGATGTCATTCATTTTAGCGCGGAGAAGGACGATATTGAGGTTGAAGTGGCGCTTCAATACAATGCGGGGTATACAGAAACACTTGCTTCCTTCGTCAACTCCATTCCTACCCGCAGCGGTGGTACACATGAGACAGGCTTTAAGACAGCATACACACGCGTAATGAACGATTATGCCCGCCGTACTCAGCTGTTGAAGGAAAAAGATAAGAACCTGGAAGGTAACGATCTTCGTGAAGGAATGATGGCTGTAATCAGTGTCAAAATGAGCGAGGTTGAATTCGTCGGTCAGACAAAAGACCAGCTCGGCAGCTCATCTGCCCGCAGTGCTGTGGATTACATTGTTGCAGAACACATGGCACGGTTCCTGGAGGAGAATCCTCAGGTGGGTCAGAGTCTTTTGAAGAAATCGATTCAAGCATCCAAAGCCCGTGAAGCAGCCCGTAAGGCACGCGATGAAATCCGCACCGGGAAGAAACGGAGTGAAAGCTCAAATCTGGGCGGTAAGCTCACACCTGCACAATCCAAAGATTTCTCACGTACGGAGCTGTTCATCGTGGAAGGGGATTCTGCGGGTGGTTCCGCGAAGCAGGGACGTGATTCCAAGATTCAGGCGATTCTGCCGCTTAAGGGTAAACCGATGAATCCGGAAAAAGCCAAGCTGCTTGATATCTTGAAGAATGATGAGTACAAGGCCATTATCTCTGCAATCGGCGCCGGGATCGGTACGGAGTTCGCCGTAGAAGACAGCAATTATGCCAAGATTATTATTATGACCGATGCGGATACAGACGGTGCACACATCCAAGTGCTGCTGTTGACCTTCTTTTATCGTTACATGAAACCTTTGATTGATGCAGGCAAGGTGTATATCGCTCAGCCTCCGCTGTACAAGCTGACACGCAAAACAGGCAAGCTGGAGACGGTCCGTTATGCATGGAGCGACGAGGAGCTGCAGAACTACCTGAAGGAATTCGGCAAAAACTTTGAGCTGCAGCGCTATAAAGGACTGGGAGAGATGAATCCCGATCAATTGTGGGAGACTACCATGAATCCCGAGTCGCGTACGCTGCTCCAGGTACAGATTGAGGATGCCGCCAAGGCGGAGCGCCGTGTATCCACGTTGATGGGCGATAAAGTAGACCCGCGTAAGCGCTGGATCGTCGAGAATGTTGATTTCACCGAGATCGTGGAGTAACGCCGAAGGTACAGGTAATAAGGAAATCGGCAATGAAGATTTGCAGTATTTCGGCTAGTGACGAGAACTTCCCCTGCTTTTAATTTTGGTGCGGATAAGCGGAGCAGGCGGAATTGTTCTGTAGGAGCGCAGCGTTCGCCTTTGTTCTCCGATTCTTACCGCGGATAGCGGCTTGAATCAGAGAATCGGAGAACAACAGCGACTGGAAGAACAATCCGCAGGTGGAGCGCCCTGATCGCACCACCGGTTAAATAAGTGGATAGATTGAGGAACAGAAGGTGAAGCATAGTGAGCAGTTTATCAGAGCAATTTTTACCGGCTTTTCTGGAAGAGGTCGTGGGTGACCGCTTCGGCCGGTATTCCAAATATATTATTCAGGACCGGGCAATCCCCGATGTCCGTGACGGGCTCAAGCCGGTGCAGCGCCGTATTCTGTACGCAATGTATGATTCCGGCAATACTCCGGACAAGCCGTACCGGAAGTCCGCCAAAACCGTCGGGGACGTAATGGGTAACTACCATCCCCACGGGGACTCCTCCATCTACGATGGAATGGTGCGGATGGCACAACCCTGGAAGATGGGTCATGTGCTTGTAGACGGACATGGCAACTGGGGTTCGATGGATGATGATCCGGCAGCGGCCATGCGGTATACGGAAGCCCGTCTTTCTCCGATTGCGATGGAGATGATGCGTGATATCGAGAAGCGGACCGTACTCTTCAAAGATAACTTTGATAATACGGCTAAAGAGCCAGTAGTGGTTCCTTCCCGTTATCCGAACCTGCTGGTGAACGGCACAAGCGGAATCTCCGCCGGGTTCGCCACAGAGATCCCCCCGCATAACCTGCGTGAAGTCATTGATGCCTGTATCGCAGTCATGCAGAAGCCTGAAATTGCACTGGAAGATATCATGACCTTTATTAAAGGTCCTGACTTTCCGACAGGCGGTACCATCATGGGTGGCGAGGGCATCATGGATGCTTACCGTACCGGCAAAGGCCGTATTTATCTGCGGTCCAAGACGGAGATTGAGAATCTGCGCGGTGGTAAACAACAAATCGTGATTACCGAGGTTCCTTTCCAGGTTGTGAAGTCGCGGCTCGTTACAGCGATGGAGAACATTCGTCTGGAGAAGAAAATCGATGGTATTGCCGAAGTTCGTGATGAGAGTGGTCGCGAGGGGCTGCGCATTGTCGTTGAGCTTAAAAAAGATGCCGATGCTCAAGGGATTCTGGCGTATCTGCTTAAGAAGACGGATCTGCAAGTCACCTATAACTTCAATATGGTTGCGATTGTGAATAAAGCCCCTCAACAGCTCGGCCTTAAAGATATCCTGCAGGCTTATATTGCTCATCAACGCGAGGTAGTTACTCACCGGACGCAATATGATCTGGAGCGTGCCGAAGACCGGGCCCATGTACTCGAAGGACTTGTTAAGGCATTGAATATTCTGGATGAAGTCATTGCAGCCATCAAGGCGTCAAAGAACCGGCAGGATGCCCAGAATAATCTGGTATGGATGTTCGGTTTCAGCGAACGCCAGGCGGATTCCATTCTGACGTTGCAGTTGTACCGGTTGACCAATCTGGAGATCACATCACTTCAGAAGGAGCTTGACGAAACACACGCCAAGATTTCGGTCTTACAAGGGATTCTGGACAGCGATAAGAAGCTGATTGCTGTAATCCGCAAGGAATTAATTGAAATTCGCGATAAATACGGCATCGACCGCAGATCCCTGATTCAGGAGGAAGTGGAAGAGATCAAGGTTAGCCTTGAGGTACTTGTCAATGCGGAGGATGTCCTCGTTGCGCTTTCTGCAGATGGATACATTAAGCGGACGGGAATGCTTTCTTTTACACGCTCGGGCGGCGAGCGCAGTACCTCAGGAGTGAAGGATGGCGATCACATCGTCAAGCTGTTCGAGCTGAACACGAGAGATAATTTGCTCGTATTCACCCGCAAGGGCCAATACTTCCTTCTGCCAGTACACCAGATTCCTGAGTTCAAGTGGAAAGATCCAGGAACTGCAATTGTTAATGTGATCAGCTTATCAAAGGGCGATGGGGTTATCAGTGTACTCCCAGTGGGCAATATTGAAGAATCGCAGCAAAGTCTGGTCTTTATCACCCGCAAGGGTCAAGTGAAGCGTACTGAACTGAAGGAGTACTCGACTACCCGTTCCGGAGCTGTAGCTGCTTGTAAGCTCGGTGAAGGCGATGAGGTTCTGTCCGTGAATATCAGTAGTGGAGATAAGGATATTGTCCTTATTACACGCGAGGGTATGAGCATCCGGTTCCGTGAGAATGAAGTGAACCCAATGGGCCGGGTTGCGACTGGAGTACGCGGGATTCAACTGCGGGAAGGTGACGAAGTGATTTCATCGCTCTGGGTTGGTGAGGATGAAGGTGAGATCCTAGCGATCACTGAGATCGGGCATGCAAAACGTTCTCTGCTTGTTGATTATCCGTCACAGAGCCGCGGTGGTAAGGGAATGCCAACCTTTGAGTTTAAAGAAGGCAAACGAGTACGTCCTAACGGCAGCAGAGTTGCGGGTGCGTTCTATTGCAAGGAGCCGCTGGAATTGACAGCGATAACCCGTGAAGGGGCATTCTTTAACTTCTCTTCTGAGGCAGTTCCAATCAGTGATCGTCGTTCGATTGGTAAACTTATTGTTCCGGTTGAGAAGAAGGATGAAATCATTAGCGTAATTCCTGCAGTGAAATAATTGGTTTGAACTTTCGGTTCTATAATAGCGGCGCCTGGACTTCCACATCGAAGTTCAGGCGTCGTTTTTGGTTTGGACTTCATTTTATTTTTTCCCTTTTGCAGGAAATTCGAACCTTTGCACGAACTTGTAAGGATACGGATCGTACGCAGGAAAGGAAGGAATAAGTGTGCACTCTTCTGATTTCAGTAAAATCTGGCATAAAATTATGAAAGACTATAAGCTCTATATGGAGACTAAGCTGGCTCCAACGCTGACGGATGCACAGCTCACCGTGCTGGAATTGCTTCAGGAGCATGATGTCATGAAGCCTTCTGATCTGGCACCGCATCTGGCAACCAGCCCGGCGGCGGTAACAATGCTTCTTGACCGGATGGAGAAACATGGATTAATCGGCCGTGAACGCGATGGCGGGGACCGTCGAATCGTATGGATCAGTATTACAGAGAATGGTAAGAAAGAAACAGAGCGCGGCTTAAAAATCCGCAGTGACTTTTTTGCCGGAATAATGGATCCGATTTCATCACACAACCAGCAGCTGCTGCTATACTTAATGGGTAAGATGGTCGTCAATAACACAACCCAGGAACCCCCGGCTGCAGCATTAGTCAAACTATAATGGAAGCTTAGTAATACATATGTCAGAAACAAAATGTAGTGGAATGACAAAAGCAGGTCGTCCTTATCGGACGGCCTGCTTTTGTGTATCCTGAGACCAGCAGTTCCATGGATAGTTCTGCGGCGGCAGGGAGATTAGTTCTATTTCTTCTTTGGTGACAGGGTGGGGAAACCCGACGAGCAGAGACCATAATGAAATTTGCTGCCCCGGCTTATTCACGGAGGCACCATATTTCTGATCTCCATACAGTGGACAACCTAGCGAGCTGAGCTGTACACGAATCTGATGGGAGCGACCGGTGTGCAGATCAATCTTCAACAGGCTGAGGCCTTCCGAGGTGCCAAGCACGGTATAATCCAGAATGGCTTCTTTGCCTCCGGGAGTGCCTTTCCGGACGACGGTAACCGTATTCGTCTTCTCATTCTTCAGAAGGGTGTCTATAAGCCGTCCATGCATCGCCGGTGGCTTGCCATGTACAACCGTCAGATATACCTTGCGGAAGCTCCGGCTGCGAACACTCTCCGATAGCCTTGAAGCAGACTTGGAGGTCTTAGCGAACACCATAGCGCCGCCAACCGGGCGGTCCAGGCGGTGGACTAATCCCATATAGACATTACCGGGTTTATTGAATCGCTGTTTGACATCCTCTTTCAGGATGGTCAACAGATCTAAATCCCCTGTAGAATCCTCCTGGACAGGAATGTTGACCGGCTTCACCACCCCAAGCAGGTGGTTGTCCTCATATAGAATCTCAAGCGGCGCCTGTGCCATGGGCTACGCCTCCCAGCGTCCCAGAATGCCGCAGGGAAGATTCATGCCGGTGGACGTGATCGGCAGACCGATTTCCCCGGACGTCAGCTTGCCCCCGTAACGCTTGCCCATAGTCATGGACAGCATATTGCGAAGCACCGTTGGCGAGATGCCTGTGGTATAGGAATTGATCAGCATAAACAACGGCTTATCGCTCATAATTTCCATGCAGCTCTCAAGGAAGGGATAAAGGCTGGCTTCAAGCTTCCACATTTCGCCGCCCGGACCTCGACCATAAGATGGAGGATCCATAATGATGGCGTCGTATTTGCTGCCGCGGCGCTGTTCACGTTGTACGAATTTGAATACATCATCGGTAATGAAGCGGACGGGCTTGTCGCTGAGGCCGGATAGTTTGACGTTATCCTTTGCCCATTGAACCATTCCTTTAGCTGCGTCTACGTGTACTACTGATGCGCCGGCACTTGCTGCTGCCACAGTAGCGCCTCCGGTATACGCAAACAAATTCAGAACCTGAATGGGACGTCCTGCAGAAGCAATCTTGTCCATCATCCAGCTCCAGTTCGCTGCCTGTTCAGGGAAGAGCCCCGTGTGTTTGAAATTGGTAGGACGAAGCTGGAATTTCAGCTTGCCGTACCCGATATTCCAATGATCGGGAATGGGTTTCTTCATCTCCCATTGACCGCCGCCGGATGAACTGCGGTGGTAGTGTCCATGCACATTAGTCCATTGCGGAGTTTCTTGCTCGAGTGGCCATATAATCTGCGGATCCGGACGGCGCAGGATAACATCTCCCCAGCGTTCCAGCTTTTCTCCGCCTCCAGTATCGAGAACTTCATAGTCTTTCCAGCTACTTGCTATAAACATGATTTATCCATCCTTCAAAAATTCATTTAGCTTTAATTGTACAACATTTCACCCGGCCCCTACAAACAAAAAACCAGTATGCCTGAGACTATTTTCATTTTAACCATTCTCTGTGCTCTGTATAATACTTCCAAAGTAGATGGAATGGAAAGAGGGAGAGCAATGGTAAAGAGCAAATCGCTTACCAGAGGACTGGTTGCTGCCATATTACTGGCACTGACCGCCCTGATTGTGTATGATCAGGTTAAACTTCACCAGGAACCGCTGCAGTATCACTTTGACATTCGTACAGAGGATTTTGCCATCAACAATATTAATCTGGTGTCTACTCCGAACCATGTCTATTTGGCAGGGGGATACTTTATGGAGCTGACCGGCAATGACACTTCCGTGGATAATGTCAATGTTGACGGGAGAGTGTCGGGGGTGCGTCTGTTTGACTGGACTTCTGGAGAACCTTTTTACCGAAGTGATATAAATCCGGTGGCAGAAGGTAAGGTCATTAGTGGCATCAGCCTGGACAGCAAATCGGTACTTCATATGAGTATTCATTATACGGTTGGAGGAGAGAGCAGGGAGTACAATGAGGATATCCTGTTAAAAGACAAAATCAAGCCTCTTCGCTCTACATCGGATGGCGGATATGCGATTTATGAACTGGTTCCCAGAAGGACAACGATGCCACAATAATGCTCAGGAACGGAAAGGTTGTGCCGTATGTTCAATCTCTCACAAATGTATAAGCCGATAACGGCAAGTCCCGGCACAACCTGTGAGTATCCGCCGTCCCAATTCTTACGGCCTTACATCCGCTGTTATTGGGGTTCAGATTCTGGGAACTCAGCGGCAGAAGGAATACTTATACGCGATAGCCAGCAGGCTGAGAGAGAAACTATTATTCCCGACACATGCATGGATATCATATGGGAGCTGGAGAAAGGTAAGGCAGAACCCCGGATTTATTTTTGCGGGATCAATGATGCGCCGTTTGAAGTGCCAAGTCATCCCAAAAGTCATGGAACCATCCGTTTTGGCATCCGGTTTCATTTTTGGGCCGTGCATTATTTTGCTGATAACCACATGAGAGATGTCCTGAATAGCAATTCTGATGTGGATGTGTATTTCGGTTCGTTCCGTAACGAACTCGGAGGTTTACTGGCTCAAATGAACTCTATGGAGGAACGGATCTGCGCAGCCGAATCCTATTTACTGAGGCGTTTGGAACGATCCCGGTATTCGAGCGACAGCCTAATGAATGCCGTCTATACCCTGGTGAGGAGCAAGGGTGTAGTTAGTGCGGCAGAGCTGCAGATCAGCTCCGGGCTTAGCAGCCGCCAGCTTGAGAGGCTTTTTCAGGAGTACATTGGGCTTTCCCCTAAGAAAATTTCCGATTTGGTCCGTTTCCAGAATGTTTGGAGGGACATCTATATTCATTATCAGTCGGAGTCCAACTTGGACATTCAGGATATAATCTTTGATTACCGTTTCAGCCACCAGTCTCACTTTATAAACAGTTTCAGGAAATATGCGGGTAGAACTCCGCTTGTAGCTCTTGCACATGCAAGGCTTTAGATGTCGTTTTTTTGCAATACGTAGCTTCTATATTCCGTTACAATATTCTCAGGACAGGCGCTGCCTGCTGTTACTATATCTGTATCGGGAGGGGATTTACCGATGATTTCATCATTTGAAGGCATCAATCTTTACAGCAGAAATACCGCCGTACTTGCGGCATTTTATTCTGAAGTGCTGTCTATCCCTATTGCTTTTGAGAGGTTTGGTAATTTTGACGGGGCAAAGATCGGATTTGAACGGGGTATACCCGGGATTATTATTTGGGATGAGAACAAATGGGACAAGCTTACCACTGGTGAAGTCAACCTGGTTTTTTCCTGCAGCAGCCTGGATGAGACATATGCAGAACTCCGACTTAGGGGGCTTGATTGCGAGCCTCCGGCCATGATGGAATATGGAGGTAAGGAGCTGAATTTCTCTGACCCTGACGGTAATAGAATTACCTTGCTTCAGGGTGCCTATTAACGGTCTGCCAATGGAATAAATCACTTTTAAGAACACCATGGGAAAGCCGTGAAGGACGGTGGTCCCGGGTGTTTTTAGATTGTATTGACAATGAAAATCATTATTAAATAAAATGAATGAGTATATGGGTATGCTATATATGCTTAAATTTAGGGAGGTACAGATTCATGGCTAAAGTGCTCGTGGCATATGCCAGTTTAACCGGCAACACAGAGGAAATTGCAGAACTTATTGCAGAAGGAGTGCGCCATGCAGGCGGAGAGGCTGTTCTAAGATCGGTAACTGACTGCAATGCGTCTGAGATAAAAGGATATGATGGTGTGCTTCTCGGGGCTTATACCTGGGGAGATGGTGAGCTTCCGGATGAGTTTCTTGATTTCTACGAAGAGATGGATGAGTTGGAACTGGGTTCGGTACCATCCGCAGTTTTTGGCAGCGGGGATACAGGATATGAAATCTACTGCGGTGCCGTGGACCTTATTGAACAGAAATTGAAGGAGCGCGGTGCGGTTATTACGCAGGAAAGTCTGAAGATCGAATATGGCCCAACCGCCCCGGAAAAAGAAGAATGCCGCCGGTTTGGACGCCAGTTTATTGAAGCCTGTATGGCGGTTTCTTAAGATATGGGCGGGCCAACCGGAACGAACTTTATGTGCAGAAAGGCTGCACCCTTGGCGGGGAATGCAAAAAGGCTGCTGGATTACCGGGTTGAGCACATCCTGATGGGTGGTGCAGCCGTACCTGGCAAGGATAACCCGGCAACGGGACTTCCCCGCTGGCAACAGCAGGTGCAATATACAGTGGGTCACACACTTAACGATTTCTACAGCTTATCACCTGAAGTTCGCCGGGAGACTCCAATTCAATCTCTCGTGGAGCGCAGGTGGCCGCAGCGGGATGAAGCCTTTCATTCGTTTCTGCAATATTGGGATATAAAGAGCGCAGAGAGCAACACTATGACGGAACTGTGATGTGATAAGGCTGCAATAATAAATCCCCCTTTCTCGGCCCATTTCTAGGGCAAGTAAGGGGGATTTGGCTTGTATAGACAAAATCATTCCGGTGCTAGATAATTCCGTTATATTTGTAGTAATCTTGTTTGTTCAACACAACAAATCCGCAGCTCTCGTATAGTTTGAGAGCGCCCGGATTATCAAGGGCGACCTCTAGATTGATGCCGTTGTAATTTCGTTTCTCCCGTTCAATGGTCTGCAGGAGCGCACTTCGTCCGATTCCAAGTCCGCGCAAGGACTTGTCCACGGTGAACCCGTAGATCCAAGTTTCATTATCTTCGGTCCACAAGCGCATTTTGCCTGCAGGCCGCCCGTCCATTTCGATAATGATATGTTCCTGCAAGCCTTCCTGCTTCTGCAGCTCGAATACATCGGCGGCATCCTCTTGCGAAATACCGAATCCCTCACGGTCCAGCTCTATTAGAATCTGAGCTTCATCCTCACGGGCGGGGCGCATGATGATGGTGCTGGAAGCTGAGCTTGCATCGGAGGTAACGGCAGTTCCGTCCCATTTCATCTGATATTCGGCATGATTAAATGCCAGGGGAAGGGTTGAAATGAACCCTTTGGCTGAAGCTGATGCTGCAGGCGCATTAAGCAGCAGATCGGTGATGTTATTACGGGCAATAATGGGCAATGCGCGTTTCCAAAGAGAGGTGAAGATGCCTCTGCGCCGATACCCTGGCCGAACCATCCCGCATACCTCCATGCTGCTCCCAAAGCCGTACAGTCCGATGAAGCCGACCAGAAGCTCGTCCTCGTACGTAACCAGCCACTCGGTGCCGCCAGGAGACTGCGGCTGCCGCAGCATATCCCAGTTCAATTTTAGTGTAATGCCTTCATATTGCTCGCAGCGCTGCTGCAGTTCTTCAATTTCCTTTAAGGTGTCTATTGTGCTCAAACCCGAATTCCTCCTAAATGGTAATACCGGCAATATAGAATTCTTGCTAAAGCGGAATAGTTATGAATACATTATTGGCCGCTAAGCACATCTGCATATTCCGGATGCTTCTTGAATTGATGCGCCGCATAAGGGCACACGGGTACAATGGTCAATTTCTCTAAGCGTGCCTTATCTACAACAGCCCGAACTAATTCTTCGCCTGTACCTTGCCCCCGGAGATCCTCAGAGACGAAGGTATGATCAATTACCAGCACTCCTGAGGTTTTATCCAACTTAAACGTAATCTCGGCAAGGTCCTTACCGTCACCAGCAACATAAAAACGTCCATTTTCACTATTGATTTGAACCATGTTCATCACTCCCGGCAGAATATTTCCTTTATTTTACTACCCTTAACAGTAAAAAGCGAGAAAGGTCACAAAGATACCTGTACATACTGCTATCAAGCCACAATAAATCGATTTAAAAAATGGATGTCATTAACTCTAAATGGATTATATTTGTATTTATGCCTTTTTTGACTTGGTAATGGGACAGTGCTATAGTGATTCCATGTCACGCTAACATGGTTAATAAGAGACTGATTGGAGTTTCAGCCCTAACGGGGTTGTCTGTAAATCTTGCATACTAATAGGAGGAATGTTCATGAATACGACAGTACGTTTGACTGAAAGATCGGGAACGTCTTCTTCCCAGCGGAGAAAAGGTTATGTGCCGGTTGTTGTGTACGGTGCAGGTTCAGATACGAAGTCCTTTGCAGCGGATGCGAAGACAGTCAATGAGATTCTCGGAAGAAACCCGCATGCAATCCTAAAGGTGGAGCTTCCAGGTTCTGGGGTGAAAAATGTTGTGATTCAGGATATACAGCGTCAGCCGCTGTCTAAACAACTGCTGCATGTAGATTTTCAGCAGATTGATATGAAAGCCGAGTTAGACACTAAGGTAGCTTTTCACTTTACTGGAGAACCCGTTGGTGTAAAGGCTGGCGGTGCCCAGCAAGTTGAGCTATACGAACTGGACATCCGTACGTTGCCGGACAAGCTGACGGCAACCTTTGATGTCGATATTAGCAGCCTCAATATTGGCGACCAATTGATGGTATCCGACCTTCCGAAGCATGAAGGCTGGACGATATTAACTCCGGAAGATACGCTTATCGTCCGGATTGCAGCTCCAGTTAATCAGGATGAGCCTGAAGCTGATGAAGCGGATTCGGCAGCGTCTGCTGCTGGAGCAGCCGCTGGAAGCGATGCGGGCTAAAGCATAAGAGCAAGCAGACTATACGATTTCTAGTTCGAGAAGCAGCATCTTCCCCGGGGAGGATGTCTGCTTCTTTGTTTTACATAGGGATGAGATGGAGAGGTTTACAGCGTAACAGTGTTATGTTACAATCCATTCAAGAGGTGAGATGATGGAACAGGATTTGATTTCCAAGAAAGATCTGTTGGATGTAACCGGCATATCCTATGGACAATTGTACCGCTGGAAGCGGAAACAGCTAATACCTGAAGAGTGGTTTATCCGTAAATCAACCTTTACAGGACAGGAAACCTTTTTTCCGAAGGAAATGATTTTGGCCCGGATTCATAACATTGTGAATATGAAGGATGATCTTTCGCTGGATGAACTGGCAGGTAAACTATCAGATTCGTCAGCATTATACACAATGACATGGTATAGGGATGAATTGGTGAAACGTAACATTGTTTCGAATGTGACGATGGATAAGTTCGGTGAACTTCCTGCCGGGAGAGTAGATTACGATTTTGACCAGTTGCTGCATTTATACACAGTGGATGTTCTGCTAGGGAAGGGTGAATTGAATCTGGAAGAGGCGGGACTGTTGTACCGTACGCTGAGAACAAGGATTCCACGTCTGGAGGGCAAAAGCTGCGAGCTGTTTTTTATCCGGAAAATGGGTGTGTCTTCTTTCCTTCTGGCCCTTTCTCCTGCGGAGCTGCTGTTTGATGAAGGGGTGCGGCTTGTTGCAAGGGTTAATCTGGATGATCTTGTCGAGAAGTTGAAAGGAAAGCTTTCATGAGGAGGATAGGATGATGGAAATGGCGAAATTGCCTGATTTGATCTGCGAAGGTGTCAGCAGCGCCGCAGGCGGCACGTATGACCAGGTGAAGATAGAGGGAGTAGGCACAGCCACTGGCAGTGTGATTGCAAATACTTTTAAGGGCAACGGGAATATACGGGTGAAGGGTGATCTTGCAGCAGGAGAGCTGGAATGCAACGGCATGGTGAATGTGAACGGTGACCTCCGTTTTGGCAACATGAAAGCAGATGGTATGCTCGGGATCGGAGGGGCAGCCAGGGGTGAGGTTTGTGTGCTTAATGGGTTGCTGAGGGTCAAAGGTGATTGTGAACTGGAGAACTTTACCGGTGTGGGAGGATTCGTGATTGGCGGCTTACTGAGCGCAGGACATGTGGACATCAAGCTGCATGGGGCCGGAATCGCCAAGGAGATCGGAGTGGAGAGCCTTGTGGTCCGCCAGATTCCCCAAGGGCGCTGGAACAGGATGCTCGGCTCGATATTTCCAAAGCTGAAACCGGAGCTCTCAGCAGCAGTGATCGAAGGGGATACGCTGGATCTGGAGTATACGAAAGCCGAGGTTGTCAGGGGCAATGCTGTTATTGTCGGCAAGGGGTGCACTATTGGGCGGGTGGAATATCGCTCGGAGCTGACCGTGCACCGTGATGCGGTGATTGGACAGGAGGAGAAGACCGGTGAATGAAACGTCACGCAACAACCTGAAGATTCTGGGGACGACTACCTCAGTCGGAGGATACTTCCGTAATGTGAATGTTGTCGGTGAAGCCAAATTCACAGGAGACGTCGAATGCCAGAAGCTGAGCCTGACCGGGGAACTGAATATAAATGGCGACTTAAAGGCAGATACATTGAAACTGGCAGGCAAATGCGACATTGCCGGCAGGGTTGAGGGCCGTGTCTTACGTGGTACGGGTGAAATCCGGGCATTCTCCGGTATTAGAATCGAGGATATCAATCTTAAAGGTTCCGTGATCTCAACCAGCGGCTGTGAAGCGGAGAAACTGCATATTTTCGGTGCGCTGGAGGTGGATGGCCTGCTGAGTGCTGATCAGCTGGAGCTCAGTTTATATGGTCCTTCCCGGGCGAAGGAAGTGGGAGGCGGAACCATTGAGATCAAGCGCAGCACGGCTGCCAAGCTCAAGGGCTGGGTTTCAGACATCACAAATGTGTATTTTGAAGCGGATCTGATTGAAGGCGATAATCTTAACCTGTATCATACAAAGGCTGCTATTGTACGGGGCGGGCGTGTTATTATAGGTGCAGAGTCGGAGATTGGGCTTGTGGAATACCGGGATTCTCTGGAGATTCATAAGAGTGCAGTCGTGAAACAGCAAATAAAAATATGAGTGTATCAAAGGGGTGGAGATCATGAGTTCAGCTAAATCGTCCCGTCTGGGCATTGTTATAGCCGGTCTGCTGCTTGGAATCCTTATGGCCTCCATGGACAGTACGATTGTCGCAACAGCAATGGGCAATATCGTGGGTGAACTGGGAGGTATGGACAAATTCGTCTGGGTTACTTCTGCGTACCTAGTGGCGGAAATGGCGGGTATGCCGATCTTCGGCAAGCTGTCAGATATGTTCGGGCGCAAGAAATTTTTTATCTTTGGTCTTATTGTGTTTATGGCTGGATCGGCGCTATGCGGTACAGCAGACAATATTATTCAATTGGCAACCTACCGGGCCATTCAGGGAGTCGGCGGCGGAGCACTGGTTCCAATCGCATTTGCTATTATGTTTGACGCGGTACCGCTGGAAGCCCGGGGTAAGCTTGGCGGCGCATTCGGTGCGGTGTTCGGCTTATCCAGTATCTTTGGTCCGCTTTTGGGAGCGTATATTACGGATCATATCGCCTGGCAGTGGGTGTTCTACATTAATCTGCCGCTAGGAGTGCTGGCTTTTGCAATGGTTGTCTTCTTCTACAAGGAATCACATGAGCATTCCAAACAGCGGATTGATTGGCTGGGTGCCGGCACGCTGATTGGCGCTGTAATCTCCCTGATGTTCGCACTGGAACTGGGCGGTAAGGAATATGCCTGGGATTCTTCAGTCATTCTTGGATTATTCGCGGTTTTTGCCGTACTTACAGCAGCTTTCTTCTTTGTAGAAACCAAGGCGACGGAGCCGATTATATCATTTAAGCTGTTCCATCAAAATTTATATGCCTTCAGCATCCTCTGTGCCATGTTCAGCGGGGCTTCCTTTATCGTCGCGTCTGTCTACATTCCGATCTTCATTCAGGGAGTACTGGGCGGCTCGGCCACCAACTCCGGGCTGGTACTACTGCCGATGATGCTCGGTTCTGTGGTCACGGCTACCGCAGGCGGTTTCCTGATGAACAAGATCAGCTACCGCAATCTTATGATCCCTACGCTGGCGCTGCTGGTGGTTGGAGTGGGGCTTGCCTCTACACTAAGCCCGGATTCATCAAGGCTGGAGGTCACGCTATATATGATTCTCATGGGTCTTGGCATTGGGGCTTCCTTCTCCGTGTTAGGCAATGCGGCGATTCACGGATTGTCCGCGAATCAGCGCGGTTCAGCCAGTGCTACGCTTAATTTTACCCGCTCACTTGGAATGACACTGGGAATTACCATATTTGGCATTATCCAAAGCCATTATTTCACCAATAAACTCGGTGAGCTGTTTGCTTCTGGCGGAGGTTCGGGGGCTGCGGGAGGATTTGATTTCAAGGATCCGCGTTCCTTGCTGTCACAGGATGCCAGAGCCATGATACCGCCTGAAATATTGGGGAAAATAACGGAAGGCTTATCATCTTCCATCGTCCATACTTTTGGATGGGCGCTTATTCCGGCAGGACTTGCCTTCCTGTTCTCGTTCTTCATGGGACGGCAGAAGCTGGATGAGACGATGGAAGCTCAGAGCCAGCCTGCAGGTCATTAAGCAACTAATTGTTCACCGTAACCGCAAACCGCAGAACCGTTTTTAACTCTGCGGGCTGCGTTCTGCGGGCATCCGAAATGTAGATTTCTCTATGAATCTTCGATGCTCTCAGCAGATAATTATCAAGGCAGAATTGCTCCATGAGTGCGAAGCTCGCCGGTTCATCATCAAAAGGGCCGTTGTGCAGCATTTGGACGCTGAGGCCATCTTCCCAAATACCGAAGACTGCTTGATCGAGAAGCGGATTCGGTTTTTTGCGTTTAACAGCCTCCAGAACCTCTGATGCTAATTCAGCGGTTACAAAATCAGGCTGACGGATCATGATGGTGTACACCAGCTCATCTTTATCCAGAACTTCTTTCTTTCTGCCATCCTCGGTTAAATCCCACACCCCCTCCAGCGGGAAAATGGAATATTCATAATAGCCTTCCGGCATGACTCCCTTTTTCGGCAGCATCTTAACCCCATAGGATAGAGAATACAAAGTGCCAACAGCATTGGCGAAATCCTCATGATTAGGGTTGCCTTGACCGCGAAGCATAAAGTAGTTATAGCTGGGAACCGTGATGAATTCTGGCTTCGCTTTAGGTAGGTACAGGTGCTTGTCTTGTTTCTTCCATTCATATTTCATGGGTTAACCTCCTCTTATACGGCAAGATTACCACAAGGAACTGGACAAGTGTGTGTCAGGGTAGAAAATGGTCCGTTTCTCTGTGAAATCGGTCAACGAGGAGCGAACAGTCATCCCCCAAGGGAGTCCGCCAGTCTCTCTCGCCCGCTATTCATGATCTGATACGATGAAAGCGTAATCAAAATCTGGGTATAGGAGATTCCAATATGGGGCTATCATCTGGTGAGCTTGTTCATAAAGTACAGCCGGCTCAGCGTCCGCGCAGGAAGATGCAGAACAAGTATAAGCTGTTTTTTATGGCGCTTCCTTTTCTTGTTATAACCTTTATTTTCTATTATTTGCCGATCAGCGGATGGATTTATGCCTTCTACGACTTTATTCCCGGCATACCGCTCTCGGATACTCCTTATGTGGGCCTGAAATGGTTCAGGACGATTGTATCTAATCCAACACAGACCGCCGAGGTCATGCGGGTCCTGAAGAATACCGTTGCCATGAGTTCGCTGGGCTTAATTACTTCTGTATTTCCGGTTATTTTTGCCATTCTGCTCTCTGAAGTTAGAACGGGCTGGTATCGTAAGCTGGTGCAGACGCTGACCACAATTCCTAATTTTATCAGCTGGATTCTGGTATATGCGCTCGCGTTCTCCTTATTCTCCGTAGACAACGGAGTCATCAATCATATTCTCATACAGCTTGGCCTGGTGAATGAGGAATTCAACTTCCTGGCGTCCAGCTCGCATGTGTGGGTCACGATGATCGCCTGGTACTGGTGGAAGTCGCTGGGGTGGGGGGCAATTTTATATCTGGCTGCCATCGCGGGGATTGATCAGGAATTATATGAAGCCGCAGAAGTGGATGGAGCGAGCCGCTTCCGCAAAATATGGCACATCACCGTTCCCGGAATCATCCCGACCTTCTTCGTTCTGCTGATTCTTTCGATCGGTAACTTTGTCAATAACGGGATGGAGCAATACTTCGCTTTTCAAAATGCGATGAACAAGGATTCGATTGAAGTGCTGGACCTCTATGTGTACAATATCGCGTTCGCCAACAACTTCCCGTTCGCAACAGCTGTCAGCATGCTGAAGTCGGTTGTCAGCGTTGCCTTACTGTTCGCGGCTAACACGTTATCTAAATTGGTCCGTGACGAATCCATTATTTAAGCGGGGTGATCCAAATTGAGAAGCAAAAGAATAAAACCCGGCGGTCTAGCATTCCAAACCATTAATTACGTGCTCTTTGGATTGTTTACGCTGAGCTGTATTTATCCGTTCTATTATCTGTTCATTAATACCATCAGCTCCAATGATCTTAGTGCGGCGGGGTATATCAAGTATTACCCGAGGGAGATTCATTTTGATAATTATTTCAAAGTACTCCGGATCAGCGGATTAAGCCATGCGGCACTCGTCTCCGTCTACAGAACGCTCGTGGGAACACTTCTTACCGTAGGGGCATCTGCATTTCTGGGCTATCTGTTCACTAAAAAAGAGATGTGGGGCCGTCAAATATGGTACCGCAGCGTAGTTGTGACCATGTATTTCAGCGCAGGCCTGATTCCGTGGTATATCACCATGCATAATCTGCATTTGACCAATAACTATCTCGCTTATATTTTGCCGAGTATTATAACGCCTTTTAACATCATTCTTGTAAAAACCTTCGTCGAGGCGATACCGCCCTCTCTGGAGGAGTCGGCATCCATGGATGGTGCGGGGTACCTGAGAGTGTTCTGGAGTATCATTGTTCCGCTGACTACGCCCATTCTGGCTACCATAACGATATTCTCTGCGGTAACGCAGTGGAACTCCTTCATTGATACGGCATTTCTGATGACAGATACCAAGTATTACACACTGCAGTTTCTGTTATGGCGTTACTTGAACGAGTCCAGTTCACTGGCGGCGCTGATCCGGAATTCACCGGACATGGCAGCCAGCATCCAGAACATGCAGACACCAACCTCTGTGCGGATGACAGTGACGATGATTGTCGTTCTGCCGATTCTGATTGTGTATCCGTTCTTCCAGCGTTTCTTTGTCAAAGGGATTATGATCGGCGCTGTCAAGGGCTGAGTTCTCTACGAGTTAATGCAGGCAGGTGTGAGATCGGGTTTATCTCCGCGGGAAGCGGGGTTGGACTATAGCAAGATATTAAGGGAGGGGCACACAGCAATGAGAATAAAAAAAATATCGCTGCTCATGTTAACTGCAATTATGGTCTTCGTTCTGGCTTCATGTGGCGGGGGGAATAATGGAAACTCCGCTAATTCGGGCAAGGATAACAATGCCGGCACGCCTACGGCAGCGGCTACAGATGCAGCAGAAGGTACTGCGGATGACGGTGCGCTGGATCATTCCCAACCGCTGAAGTTAACTGTTTTCTCTACAACAGCCAACTATGCGGGGCCGCAAACCGGCTGGTTCGCAAAGATTATTAAGGATAAGTTCAATATTGAGCTCGACATCGTCGCATCCAACTTGACCGGGGGAGATACCAAAATCTCCGCAATGATGGCCTCAGGCGACCTTGGAGATATTATCATCTTCGGAGATGACAAGAACCATTATCCGAATGCGATTAAAGGTAATCTGCTGCTGGACTGGAACAAGGACGGTCTGTTAGACAAATACGGTAAAGATATTACTGCGAGCTTCCCTAAAGCCGTTGAGAAAGCGAAGGTTGCTTTCGGCGGAGGCCAGTCGGTCTTCGGTATGGGGAATAGTGTAGCCACGAACCCTACAGGACCTTCAGAGGGTAAAGATATGACCTGGGGACCGGATCTGCGCTGGGATTTGTACAAACAAATCGGATCTCCCGAGATTACTAAGATTGAAGATTATCTGCCGGTCTTGAAGCAAATGCAGGAGCTGGAGCCTAAGAATGAACAAGGCAAGAAAACTTATGCATTCTCACTCTGGTCTGACTGGGACGGCAACTATAAAATGACGCTTGCCAAGCAGTTCGCGAACATGCTGGGTTATGACGAAATCCCGGATACAGCGCTTTATGTGAAGGCTGATGAGGAGAAATATTACGATTTCCTCTCCGATGACAGCTGGTATATGAAATCGCTGAAGCTTTATTATGATGCGAATCAAATGGGGCTCTTGGACCCGGATTCGCTGACTCAGAAGTTTGATGATGTCGTGGCTAAATATAAAGACGGCCGTCTTCTGTTCTCCTGGTTCCCTTGGCTTGGGGCTGCGAACTACAATACGCCGGAGAGAACCGCTGAAGGTAAAGGCTTCGCGCTTGTACCTTTCAAGGATGAGCTGATGTATTCCACTGGCTTCAACGTATACGGCGGTAACGGTATTATCTCCATCGGCGCTAAAGCGAAAGAACCGGCACGGATTATGGAATTTATCAACTGGATGTATACTCCGGAAGGTGCGATGATCTCGGCAGGAAGCGGTACGGCAGTACCGAACGGTCCTAAGGGTCTTACTTGGGATATTGACAGCAGCGGGAAACCGATTGTCACCGACTTTGGCTGGCAGGCTTTCACAGATCAGCAGAACACTCAAGTCCCTGCAGAATACGGTGGCGGTGATTACTACTATGGTTCGAACCAGATGAATTTCTCCTTTGTCGTTCCGGCCATGGTTAATCCTGAGACCAATGAACCTTATGATCACAATCTGTGGACGACGACACTGCAGCGCAATCCGTCGAAGCTTGACAGTGACTGGAGAGCAGCGATGGGCGTGCTGACACCTAAAGAGTATTTTGAGAAAAACAATCTCCTGGCTGTAGCGCCGCAAGGCTTCACTGGCAAAGAGCCGCTGATGATGGACAAAACACTGGAACAAAAAAATAAGCAAATCGGTACGGTTATTCAGCAATATTCCTGGAAAATGGTCTTTGCTAAAGATCAGGCCCAATATGACAAGCTGAATAAAGAGATGCATGATAAGGTGAACGGTCTCGGTTATTCGGATGTTATGGACTTCTCTATTAAAAAAGCAGAAGAGCTGTTCGAAGCGAGAAAGAGCGTTCAATAACATGTAATAGATGAGTAGGCAGGGCGGCGAGAGGCTGTTCTGCCTCCTTATTTTCCGGGCAGGATAAATCTGATCATGTTAAAATTAAGATATGGTATAAAAGCGGTTACAGGAAAGGGAGAAGGATAGACAGATGGTACGAGCGGCACTGCGGGGGAAACCCCGGGCGAAAGCATCTTTGAGAACAACACTGGTTATCTATCTGATTCTGGGCAGTCTACTGCCGCTTCTGCTTGTCGGGATCGTGACGTACACCTCTATTTATTCTATTCTTACCGGTAAAATAGCGAATGGGATTAGTGCCAGCTTGAAGCAGGAAGCGTTCAGTCTGGAGAATGCGATCGATAACCTCGATTTCGCTTCCAAGCAGTTCGCGCTGGATGGACAAATCGTCGAAGAGATGTCCTCTTTTCTGGAGGAGAAGCAAATTTACCGTAAATCTCAAATCATGAACTCTATTAATGAGAAGATCAATCTGGTGAACTTCACGAATCCTTATATTGGATTAACTGCCTATATCATGCCGGATGCTGAAGATCCGGTCCTATTCACGAACATGAGTACAAGGCGGAATTTCGATATTCAGACGCTGCCGTCCTTTATGCGGTATAACGGAGCGGATTATTACGGACCCCATGGAACGATGTATGCTGTAGGCGATAATCTCGTTTTTTCCGAGCAGCGGATTGTAAGGGTAACCGGGCAGCAGCAACTTTATATTTATCTGGAGACGAATTATAGCCTGTTCCGCAAAATATTTAGTCAGGAATCCTATGGAATGAAAGTGAATCACCTGCTTGTGAACCAGGAGGGCAGCACTTCCTACGAAATTGACGGTAAACTACCTACCCCGATTGTTAAGGCCGCAGCAGAACGTTCGCAGCTTGCACACGAGGAGATCAGTGGTTACCATCTGTTCCGCTACGAAAGTCCTCAAGGCTGGCAGCTTGTTGCCGTGGTCAAGAAGTCGGTTTTTAACAGTGAAATTTACGCCTGGGTCTACAAAATGATTCTGCTTATCCTCTCCACGCTCCTCTTCGCCGGCTTTCTGGCGTTTCTGATCTGGAAGCGGATCTATGGCCCTTTAAGAAAAGTAAACATTGAAATTATCCGGATGGCTGAAAATGTTACAGTCCCGGTGTCATACACGAATGTAGCGGAATTTGACCTTGTGCTCAGTAATTTTCAGCAAATGAAGGACCAGGTCAATGAATTGATTCAGGCGGTTGCCCATAACGAGAAGCAGAAAAGCCAATTTGAGATCGAGAAGCTGCTCAGCCAGATTAACCCGCATTTTTTGCATAATACCTTAAATACTGTGCAGTGGCTGGCCCGGCTAAATGGTCAGAAAGAGATTGATAAGCTGGTCACGCTGCTCGTGAAGGTGTTGCATTATAACCTGGGCAAGAACAACATCATTGTCACAATTGGTGAGGAGATTGAAGCGATACGCAATTACATGGAGCTGCAGCGGATCCGTTATGATTATGAGTTCGAATTCAATGTGCAGGTTGATGACAAAGTGCTGTCTGCAGCCGTCCCGCGATTTCTGCTTCAGCCGCTGGTGGAGAACTCCATCTATCACGGTCTGAGCGATAACGGGAGGGTTGATGTGCTGATTACAGAGCATGGCACTCACGAAGTACTGTTATGTGTGAAGGATAACGGGACCGGGATTGAACCGGCGCTTATGGAACAGTTGCTCTCTGATGATGACGGAGCTAAGAAACGGGGGTTGGGCATCGGATTTTCCTATGTGAACCGGATGCTAAAGACTTATTACGGGGATCAGATGAAGCTTGAAATGAGCAGCCTGCAGGGTGAGGGGACCACTGTATCCATTATCATACCGAGAAAAACTAAGGAGGACTTCGATGATTAGAGCTGTAGTAGTGGATGACGAAAGACTCGTACGCAAAGGGTTTATCTCTATGATCGACTGGTCCGCCTTCGGCGTGGTGATTGTGGGAGAAGCTGGTGACGGTAAATCTGCTCTTGAGCTGTTAAGGCAGCAAGAAGTAGATCTATTATTTGTAGATATTACTATGCCAGGAATGTCCGGGTTTGACCTGATCCGGGCCGTACGACAGCGGTATTCCGGGATTCGCTCGGTTGTACTCACTTGTCATCATGAATTCGATTTTGTACAGGAAGCCCTCCGGCTGGGGGCTGTTGATTATATCGTCAAAACACTGCTTGAAATGGAAAATGCGGATGAGGTTATTGGGCGTCTGGTCGAGCGGATCAAATGGGAGGACAGTACCCGGGAAGCTCTGATTCGTGGTGAAGGTAAACGAATGGCAGCGGACAAGGTATTGGTCTATTTACCTCTGGGATCAGGCGGAAGTGAGAAAGAGCTATTTCAGCTTGCTATGGTAAGGAACAATCCGCTGATTACCTTTCAGGAAATGTGGGTGACTCCGCTGCTGGAGCGGACACCTGAAGTGGAGATGAACCGGGAAATAATCACGCATCTGGGCAGCCGCTGGAAGACTGCGCTCGTCTGTGGCCTCCGGGAGCAGCCGCTAAAGGAGATTGAAGCCATCTTTACCGACAAGCTGCAGAACACCCTTTTTTACAACAGTGGAACTGGAGAGCTGATTCCATTGAAATATGAGGAATTGAAAGAGACCGCTGTCGTCAGGGGTTCAAGTGAAGTATTAACCAAAGCTAAGGATCTGAGATGGAGTCTGGATGGAATGGAATGGGAATGTCTCCTTCGCGAGATTACCCTTCAAAAGCCCGATTATGACCATTTCCCTGTATTTGGGGAGTCATTATGTCGGCAATGGGGCTATCTGCTGTTCAAACCGGAGGAAGCCTTGGAGATGCAGGAAGAAATCACCCGGATGGTGACCTGGTGTCATTGGAAGCAATGGCTACGGCGATTTGCAGATATTGTACAGCGGCGGATGATTGAGCTCGGTCTGACGAAAGAAGTGATGAGCTGTCTTTTCCGGGCCATCATTTATATGAGGGAGCATGCTGGAGACAAAATCAACCAAAGCGAAGTTGCCTCTGCAGTCAATATGAGCCGCGGTTATTTTAGTCAATGTTTTGCTAAATTGGCCGGGGAGAGCTTTGGCGAGAGTCTGCGGGGAATGAGGCTTGACCTTGCCCAATCTCTGCTGCTTACGACATCCGTCTCCATCTGTGAGATTGCGTCCCGGTCGGGATTTGAGGATGATCGATATTTCAGCAGATTGTTCCGTGAACGGATCGGCATGCTGCCGAGTGAATTTCGTGCAGAAGGGGTGGGGAGAACATGAAATGGAGAAATGGCCTGCTATTCATGGTGCTGCTGCTCTGTCTTAGCGGGTGCCGGGAAGCTGTAGAACCTGCCCATTCCGCTAATCCTGCACCAAGCGAAGACAATCTTGAGACTGATGCATACGGCAAATATCCAGAACCGGTGGTGATGCGTATTGGCTTCAAGGTTCCGGATTCCAAGCTGAATACAGGAGACAGTAATGATAATAATCCCATCTCACGTTATTTGGAGAGCATTACGAATATTAAAGTAATTCATACCTGGGAAGCTAAAGGTGAAGATACGTTCGTCCAGAAGGCCCAGCTTGCCATCGACAGCTATGATTTGCCGGATGCGATGATTGTGGACCGTAATCAGTTAGCGAAACTGATCGATAACGGCATGATTGAGGATTTAACCCAAATCTATGAACAATACGGTTCGGAATTAATTAAAGATATGTATAATTCGACGCAAGGAGAAGCCCTGAATGATGCCAGCCGGGGGGGACGATTGTACGGGCTACCCAATGTAGCGATAAACGCAGATTCTCCTTCTCTGCTATGGATACGCCAGGATTGGCTGGAGAAGCTGAATCTGCAGCCTCCTCAAACCCTGGAAGATATTGAAGGTATCGTCAAAGCTTTTATTGAACAGGACCCTGACGGGAATGGCAAAAGAGATACGGTAGGCCTCATCGGCTACAAAAATATTGTGTATGGAACGAAGCCGTATGTGGGTGGACTTGATACCTTCTTTAGCAGCTTTCATTCTTTCCCTACAAACTGGATCAAAGACAGCTCAGGCAATGTCGTCTACGGTTCAATCACAACAGAGACCAAAGGGGCGCTAGCCAAGCTGGCTGACTGGTATGAGCGGGGGTTAATCGACCCAGGGTTTGCATTATACAAAGAAACACAGGAGCCTATTATCAACGGAAGCTCCGGTATTTTCTTCGGTCCGTGGTGGATGCCTTATTATCCACTGTCCGAAGCGGTTGCTCTGGATACCAAAGCGGAGTGGAGAGCTTATGCTGCCCCGCTCGATGCTTCAGGTAAATTTGTTGCCCACATGGCTCCGGTTACTGACCGCTATCTGGTCGTTCGTAAAGGATATGAGAACCCGGAGGCCGTGGTTAAGTTATTGAACGCATTTACCAGACTCGAACGAAGACAGGACCCTAATAATGAAGCTGTAATGCAACTGGATGATTTCTCCGCCCAGACGGGCATTCAGCCGCGCGCATATTATCCGTTTGATCTCCTCCTTGATTACTCGGATGCCATCGAGAAGCATTATTCTGATATTCAGCAGGCGCTGCACGGGAAGATTGATCCGGAAATGCTCGATGCGGATACCCGCCGGATTTATGATCAGTGGGTAGCGGATATCGAGCAGCCGAAGAAGAATCTGGAAGGATGGAAAGTCGCGAATGCGTATAGATATGGAGCTGCCGTATTATCCTCAACAGCCATAGAGGGGGTACGCAGTGTTTTTTACGGGACTACCCCATCTATGACAAGTAAATGGTCTGCACTTATGAAACTTGAAAGCGAAACCTTTCTGAAAATCATCGTAGGTGACGCACCTATTAGCAGCTTTGATGAATTTGTAGCCAAGTGGAAACAGCTTGGTGGGGATCAAATTACCCAAGAGGTTGCCGAGGCTGTGAATAAGAAATGAATATTATCACTGAAGTTGCGGGATTGACTCATCCCACGATTTGCAGACGTCCACCCATTCCTTACCCCCTGAGTACAGGGCCAGCTCATCGCAGGTTAATTCGATGGCGGAGCTGCTGCTGCCGCATGCCGGGAATAAAGTCGTAAACCGTTTCATGGATATATCCAGATACACATCGAGTTCTCGGACTAAGCCAAAAGGGCAGACACCGCCGACAGCATGACCTGTCTGTTCCAGCACCTCTTCGGCACTCAGCATTCGGGGTTTGAACCCAAAGGCATCGCGGAATTTTTTGTTGTCTATTTTGGCGTCGCCGGCGGCCACAACTAGTATGGCCGAATCCTCACCGGTTCCCCGGAAGGAGAGGGTCTTGGCAATCCGTGCAGGGATGACACCAAGAATGGCCGCCGCCAGTTCGACGGTCGCGCTTGATTCCTTGAACTCCAGTATATCGTGTTCTTTGCCGTACAACCGGAAATGGTTTCTAACATTCTCTATGGACAAGAAATTCATTCCTTTCTGATGAACTGGGCTTAGTCAAAGGCAGATGCGCTGACCTTCTTCAGCAGTGAGACTAGCAGAGCTTGCTCTTCGTCTGTCAGATCCCGGGTCAGATCAATGTTGAGCTGCTTCAGGATATTCTGGAGTACAGGTTCAAATTCCAGGGCTTTGGGAGTCGGAAATAACAGATGGGAACGGCGGTCCTTATCGTCCACCTTCCGTTCGATATAACCGGATTCCTCCAATTGTCGTACCGAGCGCGCTGTAGTAGCTTTGTCAAACTTCAGTTCTTGGGTTAGCTCGTCCTGAGTGATTCCAGGATGGACTAATATCAGCTTTAGAAAGCTGTGGTGGCCGCCGCTGCCGATTCCGTAAGGGGCGAGCATTTTGACCAGCTTTTTCTGATTTTGGCGGTGAATCTCAGAGATCAGCTTGCCAATGGGTTCCTTTTTCAATGTAGACACCTCTTTTTAGAATTCCGACGGACACGAAGATTACATCACAAAGTGTACAATGAAATGGTTGCGTGCGCAACTAATATGATGTACACTGGGGAAGTCTATTAGTTGCGCATGCAACTAACCGGAATAATGTTTGGAAGTGAGGTGTTTTTATATGAGTACAATTAGTGCAACCTACCAGGAGGATGTATCTGTTCAGAAGAAACGCTGGATTATTCTGATCGTCCTGAATCTGTTTACATTTATGTCAACGCTCGACGGAAGTATTGTGAATATTGCCCTGCCCGTGATTTCGAAGCAGCTTGGTCTGCCGATCGCGCAGATTGAATGGGTGACCACAGGTTATCTGATGTCCATCTGCGCCGTGATTCTGTTCTTCGGCAAGCTTGGGGATATCGTCGGGAAAATAAGGGTTTTCAAGATCGGAACTATTGTATTTATCTTCGGTTCGCTTCTATGCGGGCTAAGCCACAGCCTGACGCTATTGATTGCTTCGCGGATCATTCAGGCACTAGGCGCTTCGATGACCATGGCGAACAGCCAAGGTATTGTAACGGATATCTTTCCCGGGAATGAACGCGGCAGGGCATTGGGCTTAATCGGTACTTTTGTCTCCCTGGGCAGCATTGCGGGGCCGAGTCTTGGGGGCATTATTGTCTCTTCCCTCGGCTGGGAATATATTTTTTGGGTCAATATCCCGATTGGGTTCATTGCGATAATTCTGGGGTGGAAGGTACTGCCTAAAGATCTGGTCCGGGTTAAATCACGCATTGATATTCCGGGTAGTCTGCTATTTACGGTGTTTATCATCGCGTTATTCTCCGGATTGCTGCTGGGGCAGCAGCTTGGCTACAGTGACAGTCGGATTATCGCTTCGCTGGTGATTGCTGGTATTGCAATTGTCGCCTTTATCCGGGTAGAACTGCGCAGATCACAACCTCTGCTGCAGCTGTCATTGTTCCGGAATTCCCTGTTCTCGCTGAGCATACTATGTGGTTTCCTGGTCTTTGCGGCTAATTTCTGCTTTAACATCATCGCGCCGTTCTACGCACAGAACATGCTGAATTTGTCTCCTTTCTACGCAGGCTTCCTGCTTATGCTGTTCCCGATTTCCATGGTGATCATTTCACCGCTAAGCGGTGCATTATCGGACAAAATCGGTTCGGAGCTCCTGACCTTCGCCGGTCTTGTGGTCATGGTAGCAGCGCAAATCGGATTGTCCCAGCTGCATGAAGGCAGTTCTGTAGTCCTTGTGGGTCTTTGGATTTCGATGCTCGGTATCGGCAGCGGGCTGTTTCAGCCGCCAAACAATTCCCTGATAATGTCCAAAGTGCCAAGAAACCAGCTCGGTTCGGCCGGCAGTGCCAACTCACTGGTGCGCAATATCGGTATGGTCGTTGGAATTACAATTGCCACAACGATTCTGTTTCATGTGATGAGCAGCAGGGCGGGTCACCGAGTAACAGGTCTAATCCCGGGTCGCCCAGAGATATTTCTTGCAGGGATGCATGTTGTATTTGTAACCTCCGCGTCGATTTGTCTGGCAGCAGCGGTGCTGACCGGCTGGAGATTGTTTAGTGCCAGAAAGGCAAAGCAGTTGGAAGCATAGTAATCTTATTGGTCATATAAAAGCCACCTCAACTGCAAGCAGAATGAGGTGGCTTTTGTTTCTATGACGTTAATTCTTAAAGCTGTGGATCGGAGCAGGGATCCGGCCGCCCCTATTGATAAAAGGTGCGCAGTTAAAGCCGTTGACGGCCATAACCGGTGCATAACCAAGAAGTCCGCCGAATTCTACCATCTCTCCTACATCTTTGCCGATGACCGGAATCACACGAACGGCTGTTGTTTTGTTGTTGACCATTCCGATCGCTGCTTCGTCGGCGATAATCCCGGAGATCGTTTCTTTCGTTGTTGATCCAGGGATAGCGATCATATCGAGGCCAACGGAACATACGCAGGTCATCGCTTCAAGCTTCTCCAGTGTTAGCGCGCCGCGCTGAACCGCCTGAATCATACCATGGTCTTCACTGACGGGTATAAAGGCTCCACTAAGTCCGCCGACATAGGAAGAAGCCATGACTCCACCTTTTTTCACATTGTCATTCAGGATGGCCAGTGCAGCGGTTGTTCCTGGAGCGCCGGCTTCTTCAAGACCCATGACCTGGAAGATCTCAGCGATCGAATCTCCGATCTCAGGAGTAGGGGCCAGTGAGAGGTCGATAATTCCGAAAGGAACTCCCATCCGTTTGGAGGCTTCCTGGGCCACGAGCTGTCCGACCCGCGTAACCTTAAAGGCAGTTCGTTTGATCGTTTCACACAGGGTTTCGAAATCCTGGCCTTTTACTTCCTCCAGCGCCCGCTTAATTACGCCGGGTCCGCTTACGCCAACATTGATGACACACTCGCGTTCTCCAACACCGTGAAAGGCTCCGGCCATAAACGGATTGTCTTCAACCGCATTGCAGAAGACGACCAGTTTCGCACAGCCGATGGAGTCCCGGTCTTTAGTGCGCTCTGCCGTCTGCAGAATAATGTCGCCCATGAGTTTAACCGCGTCCATATTGATGCCGCTGCGCGAGGAGCCTACGTTGACCGAAGAGCAGACACGCTCTGTAACCGCAAGTGCTTCAGGAATACTGTCGATCAGAATTCGGTCCCCGACGGTGCAGCCCTTTTGCACCAGTGCCGAATATCCGCCGATGAAGTTCACGCCTACCTCTTTGGCCGCCTTGTCCAGAATTTGGGCAACCGGCACATAAGTGTCTGTCTTGATAGCGCCCGCTGCGATGGAGATGGGTGTTACCGATATCCGTTTATTAACGATAGGAACGCCAAACTGTTTCTCCAGATCCTCACCGGTTTTTACGAGTTTCTCAGCGGAACGGGTGATTTTATCATATACCTTTTGGTTAAAGATCTTCATATCCGAGTGGGCACAATCCATAAGGGAGATTCCCATCGTAATCGTACGCACATCGAGATTCATTTCCCGGATCATTTTGTTCGTTTCCTGTACTTCCACGAGTGAAATCATGTATACCCTCCTTAAATGGTTCCGGTGGCACCGGCGATGTTACCTTACTAAATCCGGTGCATAATATTGAAGATGTCCTCATGCTGAAGCTTGATCTCTACACCAATGGACTCGCCTACATGATGCAAATCTTCGACAAGTGTTTCAAAAGGCTGTGTTGCTCCCGAAATATCTACGATCATCATCATATTAAAATATTCCTGAACGATGGTCTGCGAGATATCCAGAATGTTAACCTGATGCTCGGCTAAATAGGTACACACCTTGGCAATAATGCCTACTTTGTCTTTGCCTAATACAGTAATGATCCCCTTCAATGAAATGCCCCCCTTGATTTACGGTTATCATCTCCCAATGCGGAAATGATCATTTCAACTATTATGGCAAATGCTGAAACATGGAGCAACCAAAGATTTTTTGTCAGGTTGATTAATTATTTGATCAGGCTGTCATATTAAAGATAGAATTCAATTCATATCTCATATTCTCAGAAATTACACAAGTTTAACTTAAGGGGCGCAGCATGAGGAAATATAAGGAATTGCTTGAGCAACGCACCAGATATACGCTGCAGGAATGGTCAGAACAACAGACTGTTGAGGAGAAGGATATTTATCGTTTTCTGTACAATTTGAAGGGGACAGCCGGAACTATCGGTCTTAAAGAAGTGGAGGAAGCTNACCAGATATACGCTGCAGGAATGGTCAGAACAACAGACTGTTGAGGAGAAGGATATTTATCGTTTTCTGTACAATTTGAAGGGGACAGCCGGAACTATCGGTCTTAAAGAAGTGGAGGAAGCTGCAGGGAGCAGGTTGCTGTTCTTCTCGGATAGCGGGAGCCGCAGGTGGACAATGGAAGAATGGGAGGACTACCTCAAACCATGCCTGACTGCTTTTAAGGAAGATCACAGTGCTCCGGCCGGCTCGCTGCATGAAGAAAGTGACAGAAGCGTAAGAGGACCGCTGCGGCAGCCAAATAAAGTATTAATCATTGATGATGACGTGGAGCTGGTTGCATTCCTGAAAGAATCACTGGAGAATCAGGATTACTATGTCAGCATTGCTTTAACAGCAGAACGGGGCATCACAATGTTCTATGAAAGCAGACCGGACATGATTCTGCTTGATATCAAACTGCCGGATAAAAGCGGGATGGAGGTACTGGCGCAAATTATCGGCAAAGCCAAAAAAGAACGGACACCGGTAATCATCGTAAGCGAAGAAAACTCCAAAATGCTGCAGATGCGTGCATACGCTTTGGGAGCCATGGATTTCATACCGAAGCCAATCGATTTCGACCTGCTCCTCATTGTGATTAATAACCGTTTCAGACTAAAGGCTGAATGGCTCAAATCAATTGTTGTCGATGAACTGACGGGAGCATATAACCGCAAGCATTTCAATCAAATGATGAAGCAGCTTATTTCTGATTATAAACGAAGTGAACGGATTTTTTCCTTGGCTATGCTGGATCTCGATCATTTCAAAAGAGTCAATGATACCTTTGGCCATTTGATTGGTGATGAGGTGCTTCAGACCTTTTCGGAAGAAGTACGGTCATCCATACGGGTTGAAGATACATTTTGCCGTTATGGCGGGGAAGAGTTCGCCTTGTTTCTACCCAATACGAGTGTTGATCACGCACTTGTGGTCATTCAGCGGATTCAGGAGCGGTTCGCAGCCATTGATTTTTATGGGGCAAATGAGACCTTTCACGTAACCTTCTCCAGCGGGATCACTCAGATCAAGAGTACGGAAGATACGGCGGATGTACTAGTAGGGGAGGCGGATCAAGCACTTTACGCCAGCAAGAATGCCGGAAGAAACCGGACGACACTGTATACCGAACACCTATCAGGGGAAATCATCGAGTCCGTACTGAATGTGATGGTGATTGATGACGAAGCTCTGATCCGCAAAATCATCACTACCGAGTTCTCCTCCTGGAAGCCGAACAATGTGACTAAGGTAAGTGTGCGCGGCTATGGAAGTGGTCTTGAGTTTCTGCAATCGGACTGGTATTCCAAGGATGAGAAGTACATTATTCTTCTAGACGGTGTCCTGCCGGATCTTGATGGCATAGAGGTTCTCGAGCGGATACGCAACAATTACCCGCAGACGAATATTCTGATTATCATGCTGACGGGCAGAAACAATCAGGCCGATATTGTACATGCCCTGCAGACGGGAGCGGATGATTATGTGATCAAACCGTTCCACATGAAAGAACTGCTGCTGCGGATAGAACGGCTGGCATTCAGAACCTTATACTAGTGGAGTGGCCTTCCGGTGCCCGAAATCCACATTCCGGACATTTGGCTTATCATTTTATTTAATAAAAGCTATCAGGATTAATGATGAATCGGCTTAATTCAGGGTGAAATACTATGATTTCAGCTCATTTCACCCACAAATTGGAATATATTTA
Source organism: Paenibacillus oryziterrae (assembly GCF_042610485.1). Taxonomy (NCBI): domain Bacteria; kingdom Bacillati; phylum Bacillota; class Bacilli; order Caryophanales; family Paenibacillaceae; genus Paenibacillus; species Paenibacillus oryziterrae. Next base: position 295,139 of record NZ_JBGJZO010000003.1, read on the forward strand.
TAATTAATATAAAATTTATGCTATTAGCAATTCGTTGAACGTTTCACTGAATTATGTTAGCCTGAATCCATGAAGATAGGTATAGGAGAGGTGGATCTTGTTGCAACTACACGTTACGAACAGTCCTTTTAACGAAAAACAGGTGGAACTCCTTAACACGTTGCTTCCATCGTTGACCACGACCCAGCAGATTTGGCTCAGCGGATACCTGGCCGCTTCGCAGCCGGCTGTAGCTGCTCCAGAACGTACCGGTGCGGAGCTTCAGGCAAGCTCTGCAGCCGCAGGAACTGCTGAAGTGTCTCCATCTTTAGCTCCGCCTGCCATATCCCGTGAGGTCACCGTATTATTCGGTTCCCAGACCGGGAATTGCCAACGTCTTGCTACTAGCTTGTCCCGCAAGCTTACGGAACAGGGATTTCAGGTTACGGTATCGGCCATGAACAGCTTCAAACCAGCCGGGCTAAAGAAGACAGCGAATCTATTGCTTCTCGTGAGTACCCATGGTGAAGGGGAGCCGCCGGACAATGCCCGTGCATTCCATGAGTTCTTGTACAGTAAAAGAGCGCCGCAGCTTGAGAACCTGCGTTTCTCTGTGCTGGCTTTAGGAGATACTTCCTATGAATTTTTCTGCCAAACTGGCAAAGATTTCGACAAGAGGCTGGAAGAACTGGGCGGAAAGCGCCTGACACCTCGTGTCGATTGCGATTTAGAATTTGATGAGCCGGTAGCAGCTTGGTTTGAAAGTGTGATTACTGAACTAAACGGACAAGCCGGTGCAGAAGCTGCTGCAACTGAAGTTGTTGAGGCTGCAGAGGCGGCAGAAGCCTCTGGTTCGGTGTACACGCGGAATCATCCGTTTAGAGCCGAAGTATTGGAGAACCTGAACTTGAATGGTCGGGGTTCGGATCGCGAAACCCGCCATTTGGAGTTATCACTGGAGGGCTCCAACTTACAATACGAGCCAGGGGATTCACTTGGCATCTATCCAGAGAATCAACCTGAGCTGGTCAATGCCCTAATTGAATCGATGGGTTGGAGCCCGGATGAAATCGTTCCGCTGAACAAAAATGGTGATGAAGGCACTTTGTATGAGGCGCTGCTGCGTCACTATGAAATATCGATTCTATCAAAGCCGGTTCTTGAGAAAGCTGCTTCATTCTCTGCAGATGAAAGACTTAGTGGCCTGCTGTCACCGGAACGCAAGCAGGAACTGAAGGATTACGTGAAAGGTCGGGATCTGCTTGACTTGGTTCAGGATTTCTCATCTTGGAAAGCGGACGCCCGCGAGTTCGTTACGATTCTACGAAAGCTTCCAGCCCGTCTTTATTCCATAGCGAGCAGTTCGAAAGCAAATCCGGATGAGGTTCACCTCACAATCCGCGCCGTCCGTTATCATGCGCATGGCCGTGACCGTTACGGTGTATGTTCTGTACACTGTGCGGATCGTTTGAAGCCAGGGGACACGCTGCCTATCTATATCCAGCCTAACCCGAATTTCAAGCTGCCTTCGAGTCCGGAAACTCCGATTATCATGATTGGACCGGGAACAGGCGTAGCTCCGTTCAGATCTTTCCTGGAAGAGCGGGAGGAGCAGGGAGCGCAAGGTAAGTCTTGGCTGTTCTACGGAGACCGTCATTTTGTCACCGATTTCCTGTATCAGACCGACTGGCAGCGAATGCTTAAGGATGGAGTGCTTAGCAAGCTGGATGTAGCCTTTTCCCGTGATACGGAGGAGAAGGTCTATGTTCAGAACCGCATCCTGGAGAATAGCCGTGAGCTTTATCAATGGCTGCAGGAAGGCGCACATCTCTATATTTGTGGTGACAAGCAGCAGATGGCCCACGATGTCCAATCCGCTCTGGTAACCGTGATCCAGCAGGAAGGCGGCATCAGCCCGGAAGAGGCAGCAGCTTACCTGGAGAATATGCAGCGGGAGAAGCGTTACCAGCGTGACGTATATTAGAGTCGAATAGCAGGAAAAGCGAATTGGAAGCGGAAGGAGAATGGACCATGGCGAACAATAATGCGGTGAAGCCCATCGGCGGGCCGCCGAGCGATGTTGAACATATAAAGATTGAGAGCAATTACCTGCGGGGGGCACTCGTGGAGACCTTGTCCAACCCCATAACAGGAGGTCTTCCCGAAGATGACAACCGTCTGCTGAAATTTCATGGCAGTTATATGCAGGACGACCGGGATTTACGCAATGAACGGGAGCGGTCAAAGCTTGAGCCAGCTTACCAGTTCATGCTTCGTGTAGTAGCACCAGGGGGTGTCGTTACTCCTGCACAGTGGCTGGTAATGGACGATTTGGCACATAAATACGGAAACGATACGCTGCGTATTACGACCCGTCAGGCCTTTCAAATGCACGGAGTCCTGAAATGGAATTTGAAAAAAACGATTCGTACGATTAATGATACCCTGATGACCACGCTTGCAGCGTGCGGCGATGTTAATCGTAATGTGATGAGCAATCCGAATCCATACCAATCAGAGGTACACGCAGAGGTCTACGAATGGGCGCGGCGGGTGAGTGATCATCTGGCACCGAAGACACCTGCTTACCATGAAATCTGGCTGGATGGCGAGAAGGTCGTTGACAGCCTGGATGGCGTGGAAGTAGAACCTATTTACGGTCCTGTGTATCTCCCGCGTAAATTTAAGATCGGTCTTGCGGTTCCGCCTTCCAATGATGTAGACGTCTTCTCACAGGATCTGGGCTTTATCGCAATTATAGAGAATGGACAGCTGGTCGGATTCAACGTGTCTGTCGGCGGCGGAATGGGGATGACACATGGTGATACCAGTACATATCCACAACTGGGCCGTGTTATCGGTTTCTGCACGCCGGAGCAAATGATTGACGTTGCTGAGAAGACGGTAACGATTCAGCGTGATTATGGCAACCGCTCCGTGCGCAAGAATGCCAGGTTCAAGTACACGATTGACCGTCATGGTCTGGAGTGGTTCAAGGATGAGCTGCATGAGCGGCTGGGCTTCACGCTCGAGCAGGCACGGGAGTACCATTTCGACCATAACGGAGACCGGTACGGCTGGGTGAAGGGCAGTAATGGTAAATGGAATCTAACCTTGTACATCCAGAGCGGACGGATCAAAGACCATGAAGGATATGCATTAATGACAGGCTTGAAGGAAATCGCTAAGATACATACCGGTGATTTCCGGCTGACTCCTAACCAGAACCTGACGATTGCGAATGTATCCCAGACGAAGAAACGCAAAGTCGAGGAGCTGGCAGCACAGTATGGGCTGACGGCAGGTTCACATTATTCAGCTCTACGCAGAAGCGCGTTGTCCTGCGTTGCATTTCCAACCTGCGGACTGGCGATGGCTGAAGCCGAGCGTTACCTGCCTTCGCTGCTCGATAAGCTGGAAGTGATCGTAGACGAAGCGGGACTCCGGGACGAGGAGATCGTGATTCGCATGACGGGTTGTCCGAATGGCTGTGCCAGACCGGCACTGGGCGAGATCTCTTTTATCGGTAAATCTCTCGGCAAATACAATATGTATCTGGGTGCAGGTTTCGCCGGAGACCGGCTGAACAAGCTCTATAGAGAGAATATCGGGGAAGAGGAGATTATCTCGACACTTGCACCGATCCTTCACCGATATGCCAAGGAACGTACCTCCGGCGAACACTTTGGAGATTTTGTTATCCGTGCCGGTTATGTTCAGGCAGTAACTTCCGGAATTCATTTTCATGACTGATTCATACAAGCAGCATTCAAACGATTTTTGTTTGGATGCTTTTTTAATTAAATAGACATTGCTATCGCTTGACACGAATTGGTAATATAACGTAGATGGGAGGTGGCGAAATGATCAGATATCCGCATTTGGAAAAAGGAACAACCGTAGGTGTAACAGCACCCTCTTCAGGGGTAAGTGAAGAGCTGCATGACTCGGTGAAACTTGCATGTTCGCGCTTGAAGGCGAAGGGATATAATGTGGTCAGCGGCGGGACGGTCTGGACGCACGACAAGGCGAAGTCAGCACCGGCGCGGATTCGTGCTGCCGAATTCAATGAAATGATGCAGGACGACAGCATAGGTTTGATTTTTCCTCCGTGGGGAGGAGAATTGCTAATAGAGATTCTGGAATTCATTGATTTTAAGAATGCGGCGTGCAAATGGATCATGGGATATTCGGATACGAGTGTGCTGCTATTAGCAATCACCCTAAATACTGGCATCGCGACTGCCCATGGTACAAATCTCATGGATGTGCGGGGAGAACACTCTGACGAAACTACTGCGATGTGGGAATCGGTCTTATCCACGCCATTCGGAGAATCCATCCTTCAGCGTTCATCACCACGGTACCAGAAGGAATGGAGACACTCAGACCCTTCCTCTTGTGTCTTTCACTTAACGGAACCAACAAAATGGAAAGTCATTTCAGAACAAAATGTACATATACAAGGCCGTCTGCTTGGCGGATGCATCGATGTGATCAGACATTTGATCGGTACACCGTTTGGCAATGTACGGCATTTTCAGGAGAAGTATATTAACAATGAACCGGTTGTGTGGGTTTTGGAGAATTGTGAACTGTCAGCCACTGATCTGCGCAGGTCATTGGTTCATATGAAACTGGCTGGATGGTTGGATCATTGTACAGGGCTTATATTCGGCAGAAGCAGCGCGAACCAGACGGTTCAGAACTACACCGCTCAGGATGTGTACAAAGATCTTGCTGATGAGTTGGGAATTCCGGTTGTTTATGACGTCGATTGTGGACATGTACCTCCTCAAATTACATTTATTAACGGAGCGTATGCTGAAATTGAAGTGAATGCCGCAGAAGGCACCGGAACCGTGAAGCAGTATTTCAATCCATAGCAGATGCATGATTAACCTGAAAAGTGAGCACATAAATATGGGGTGTCCCGGTAGCCGTTGTCAGGCTGGGGGACACCCCTTGCTTATTTCTTCGCTTCCAGGCTCGTGATCTGTTGTTTATATTCCACCAGTAGATTGGCCAGCGTAGTCTTGATGGCAGCAGCATCCTTGGATATTACGGCATCCATCAGGTCGGATTGGACTTTGAAGAAAGATTCCAAGACAGGGTCGGTATTAGCGAGTGTGACAAATGACGCTGTTATAGCTGGGAGTTCAGCTTCTGCTAGTTTACCGATTGAGATCGCTTTACCCGCGGCCCGAGTAACTAATGTGCTTTTAACAGCTCCCCCCACTTTTATTGCCCCCTTAACGTCGAGGGGGAGTGCTTGAGCGACACCTTTTAGTGGTATGGTCACCCTTTGGGCACTCTCAGTAAGAACAGAACCGGATGGCAGCAGCGGAAGTGATGTTAGGGGGGAGGCTTCAGCTATTGTTATGTCTAGGAAACGGTTGTCACCTGCACCCATTAGCTTATCAAACTTTGCAAGTACTTCGGTCCATTCCTTTACCGTTTCCGGTGCATACTGTTTAGCCAGCTCTAACGGATTCGTTGCAATAGCGGGAATTGCTTGTACTGCTGTAATGGTTGTCTGGTCTACTTGAATCGTGTCTTCTGCTGCGCTTGCCATAACTGAGCCGGATACTGCGGAGAGCAATAGTGCAGACAGTGCAACACTTCTCAAACTGCGTTTGTAATTCATAATTAACACTCCTTGGCGGGTTGATTTGTCTTACCTGTCTCACTTTATCGATCAATCATGGCAGAACCATGGTCCAAGTGTGGAAAAACAATGGCATTCATCTGTGCCTAAGCTTCTCTTAGTATAATGGGTCATGAATAATACCCAGGAGGCTAGTCTTCATGAATAATTATCTCATAGCAGTTGTGGATGACGATCAGAACATACGTCATTTGGTAGAAGCCTATTTACATAAAGAGAATTATCGCACGATCGGACTCGATAATGCCGAGGAGGCGTGGGAGCTTTGGAAGACATCACCTCCGGATATGTGGGTGCTGGATTTGATGTTGCCCGGCATGGACGGGTATGAATTATGCAGACGGATACGTAAGGAAGCGGAAGTTCCGATCATCATGATCTCCGCCAGAGACAGTGAGGTCGATAAAATACTTGGTCTGGAGCTGGGCAGTGACGATTACCTGGTCAAGCCTTTCAGTCCGCGTGAGCTGGTAGCACGCGTGAAGCGTCAATTGCAGAGATGGTATAAGCTGACGGGCTCTACGGAAGTGGTAACCCAACCAGAAGGTCCATCCAAACTCGAAATCGGACGGTTGCTGTTCATGCTAGAGGAAAGACGGGTGTATTGGTACGGGGAAGAGCGTGAGCTTACCCTGAAGGAATATGATCTGCTAAAAGTGCTTGCCGAACATCCGAACCGGGCCTTTACCAGGGACGAACTGCTTACAATGGTTTGGGGTGAAGATTATTACGGAAGCGACCGCGCTGTGGATCATCTTATTAAACGTATCCGTAAAAAAATGGACAATCTGCCTATTGAGGCTGTATGGGGACATGGGTACCGCCTGAGAACCGATGGGGAGGAGACGTTGAAATGAAACTTGTGCATCAGATCAATCTGGCATTTGCCATTGTGCTTATCTTTGTTCTGGCTGTTTCCGCCGTTATTATCCACTATGTGCTGCTGGATCATTTCATGGGAACCGAACAGGCGCAGATGCAGTCCATCGGTTCGGCAATGCAGGCTAAGTTAACTGAAAGCACCGGGCTGGATTTATCGGCCTTAAGTGTCAGTACTTTTACAGCTGCTGCAGGAACAACAACTGCGTTATCTCCGGCAGCCATTGCTGCCCCGCTAACAAGCATCGAAGCTATCGTTACTAACCCATCCGGTGAAGTTTTGTCTGGTGTAATGCCCTCTGTTACAGGTGTGAGTGCTACGGTTCTGCCGCTGGATGTAGAAGGTCAAGCGGTCAAGACACAGCTCGCATCTGAGAGCTTGAAGAATCTTTGGGCGGGTAAGGACAACCGTTACCTTGTCGCTGTGAATACCATTCCCCAGGGGACCCTAACACTGATCTCTCCCGTAAGCAGAATAAGAGAGATTGAACAGGAACTGTTGAAACGGTTGCTCCTGGTCATATGCTTCGGAGGCGTGCTGATGGTCCTGCTTAGCCTGTTAATTACAAGGAAGTTAATCCGGCCTTTAATGTCCTTGAAGGAAGAACTGAAGAAGCTGAAGAGCCGCCAATATTCAGAGGTGCAATTGATAAAAGCGGGTGGAGAGATCGGCTCCGTAGCTGAAGCTGTGTACGAGCTTGCCCGTGAAACGGAGCGGTACAGCCACGCGCAGAAGCAGTTTTTTCAGAATGCCTCCCATGAGCTGAAGACACCTTTGATGTCGATATCGGGTTATGCTGAAGGCATCCGCGACGGTGTATTTGAAGGTGAGAATATACGCAAGGGGCTGGATATAATCCTCGGTGAGAGCAGAAGACTTAAGAACATCGTGACGGAGATGACACTGCTCGCCAAGCTGGACAGTGAAGAGGATATTTTCCGTCCGGCAGTGGTGAGTGTAGAGGAGATATTGCAGGAGAGTATTGAACGGGTTAACCCGCTGCTGGTTAAGAAAGGATTGTCTCTGGAAGTTGAATTTAATCAAAACGAGGATGAGAGTCTTGCAATCCGTGCGGACCAGGATAAGCTGCTGCAGGCATTTCTTAACGTTGTGATGAATGCGGCCAGATATGCGAAGACACGGATTCATATTCATGCCGGGATAAGCAACGAATGTGTGGAAATCACGATTTCGGATGATGGAACGGGAATACCGGAGGATGTGCTGCCTTATCTGTTTCATCGTTTTGTAAAGGGAAAAGATGGGGATACCGGACTAGGGCTAGCAATATCACGGGCAATTGTCGAACGTTGTGGCGGCCGAATTTCGGCAAAAAACGACAAACATGGCGGTGCTATATTCACTTTTCGTTTTCCCGTATCGGCAGAATCTCTGTTTCTGGTATAAACATGAAAGAAATCATTGGTGATTAATGTATTTTTATGTCGAACCTCACATCTCCTTTACTAATCATAATGATATAATCAGAAAAAGTAGAAGATGTATGCAAAATCATAAAATCCAGCGGTTGAATATCGGGGAGGAGGGGGAAATGGAATCTTTAGAGAAGGAAGTGAGCTTTTGCGGGCTGGAGAATCATCAGGGCATCATCGACGGAATTATCCGGGAGCTCCATATTGAAGACGTGGCGTTTGATGTCAAATTGATATTGGTAGAAGCAGTAATGAATGCTTATTATCATGGAAATCTGTCTGATAGAAGCAAACCGATATCGATCCGGTATTCGCGGTACGGAAGTCACTTGCAACTGCAGGTTGAGGATTGCGGTGAGGGTCTAGGAGATAAGAAGATCCCCAGTGAAGTCAACGATGATGACTTGCTTCAGGAAACCGGTAGAGGATTATTTTTGATCCGGTGTTTCTCAGACCGTGTACATATGATCCGTAACGTCATATATATTGAAAAGAACCTAACCAGTCTACAATAATGAGATCCATGAAAGTTGCAGTTACGGGAATAACAGGAGGAATACGTGTGAAGTTTAGTCTTAGGGTGAAGATAAGTCTGCTTTTATTAATGATCATCAGCATTCCATTAACGATTACGGGAGTACTCTCCTATCGTTCAGCATCAGATGCGCTACAGGAGACGATTGAACAACAGCTGCAGGATACTACTGCTTCTGCTGCCAGTTCAATTGACTCCGCGCTGGAATCAGCCAGTCATTATCTTCAGATCGCCAGTAAAGATAATGTTCTGACCCGATTTTCTGAGAATCCGGCAGACACTCAATTGAAAAAAAGTGCGTTCGACTATATAGCCAGCTTTCAAAAAGACAATGCGGGCACATTTGAGACTCTTCTGATTGTCAATATGGATGGACAAGCGCTGTTGATGAATAACTCGGAGTCCCCGTCTCTTAATGTGAAGGATCGGGAGTATTTTCAGACGGCGGTAAAAGGTACTGAAGCTGTCAGCGGGGTGATTACTTCGAAGGATTCCGGCAAGCAGGTCGTAGCTGTGGCCCAGCCGTTAATCATCGACGGGAACACCAGGGGAGTTTTGATTGGGACCCTTATTTTTGATTCCATTGCAAAGGCTGCCGCTGAAGTAAAGGTTGGCGAGACAGGATATGCCTATATGATCGACCGTACAGGGCTGATCGTTTATCATCCGGTTAAAGAGAAGATTCTAAAAGAAAACATTGACGGCAACAGCAATCAACAGTTAAATGCATACGTGCAGAAGATGAAAGCGGGAGAAACGTCGCACGGATTCTACACCTACGAAGGTACCTATAAATTTATGTCTTTCCAGCCAGCGGGTAATTGGGTAGTTGCCACAACTGTGAACTATAACGATTATATGGCACCCGCAATCAATATACGTAATAAAACCATATGGATCACAGCCTTATTCATTGTTGCTGCTCTTGTGGTTGCCTATTTCTTTACCTCCAAAAATATTATCAATCCAATCCAGAAGCTGAGAAAAGCTATGGCTTTGGCCGGAGATGGCGATCTGACCGTGCATACCTCCATTAAATCCCGTGATGAGCTTAGGGAATTAAGTGATTCCTTTAATACAATGATTGTTAAGCAAGGAGATGTCATTGAGAAAATCCGCTCGAATTCGGTGCTTTTAGTGGCTATGTCGGAGGAAATGGCAGCATCTTCAGAAGAAATCAGTGCCTCTATTGAGGAGATCAGCTCAAGTACCCATGAAATCGCAGCAGGCGCGGAGAATAATAATATGTCTGTATTGAATGCGTCCCAAGTGCTTGTGCAGCTATCCAGTCTGGTTCAGCTTGCCCAGAATAAAGCGGCGGCTACCGCAAACAACGCGAATATAAGCCATCAGGCTGCCCAGTCGGGTAGAGCGAAAATAATAAATACGGTGGAAGCCATGGATACCATCAGCAGCAGTACCAGGGAGACCGGCAGTATTCTGCAATCCATCAACGAGATGTCCGGTAAAGTCTCCACGATTGTCGCAACAATTAACGATTTGGCAGGTCAGACCAATCTTCTGGCCCTGAACGCTGCTATTGAAGCAGCAAGAGCCGGTGAAGAGGGCCGGGGGTTCAGTGTAGTGGCCGGGGAAGTCAGAAAGCTGGCCGATCAGTCCCATCGCCGTGCGGATGAAATAACCGAGCTGGTTCAGAATATGGTCTCCAAAATTGAAATGGCAGTTATCTCCATGCAGGGTGCTTCTGAAGCCGTTAATGAAGGAGTAAAAGTTGTACAAGAAACAGACCATGCTTTTATTCACATTATCGAATCCGCGGAAATGATCGCAAACAATGTACAGGAGATTCTGGAGATTACCAAGGATGAGGTAGCTACTTCAGATCAGATTGTCAAACTCATTGATAACATGGGTACGACCTCGGAAATTGCAGCAGCCAATAGCGAAAATGTGTCCAGTGCGGTTGAGGAGCAAGCAGCCACGGTCAACCATTTCGCTGCATCAGCACAGGAAGTTAGTGCAATGGCTAATGAGTTAGAAACATCAGTAGAGAATTTTATTATTAGAGGTGATAACCGTGGGTGAATCAATTATCATAATGCCGGAAATTTTTGCTGTGGACGAAGCGGCACGTTTTAGAGAAAGTGTTCTGGTGTATTTCAACGGCAAAAGCGGTGAACCGGTCCATCTGGTACTCGATTTCAGTACTTGCCAATTTATTGACAGCACTGGTCTTGGGGTTATTGTCAGTACCTATAAAAAGTGTCTTGAGGTTGGAGGCAACCTCAAGCTGAAGTCACTAAGCGCTAATGTAATGAAGGTATTTGAAATGACCAGATTGCATCGTGTGTTTGAAATCCTGTAATTAATGATCTCTTAGCTTCAAGGCAAGGATTCCAAGGTATTCTTTCAGAGCGAGGCTTGTTAAGGACAGACCCCCTGCAGAAGGAGAGAGGCTCGAAGGATAAAGTTTGCCGGTAGAGCCAGTCAAATAATCGACTGGATAAGGTTGTACGTTGACTCCTACTTTGCGAAATTCTAGTACCGCCCGCGGCAGGTGAAAAGCAGAGGTTACCAGAACCACAGAGGAGTACCCCCGGGATCTGAGGATTTCTGACGTGTAGCGGGCATTTTGCTCTGTATTCAGTGAACGGTTCTCAGCAATGATGGCCTTCTCAGGCATTCCTAATGCTAGCAGCTGGCGCTTCGCGATGTCTGCTTCGTTACCGCTGTCCGGGAAGACTGTGCCTCCGGAGAACAGAACGGGCAAATCTGAAGTCCGGTTGAGTCTGGCTGCTGCCAGCAGACGATTGGCCGCTGATCCGAACAGGTTGCCTTCACCATTGATATCGGGTGTACCGAGTGTGGCTCCGCCACCTAATACAACGATAATATCCCCTTTCAGAGTATCTGGCTGGGGATATTGTTGTTCCAGTCTGCTGATCAGCACTCCGCCGATCCAGCCTGTGGAGAGTAGGAATAAAAGGGCTGTTACTCCTAGTAGCATAAGGGCGGTTCTACGTTGCCTTTTCCATAACCACAAGGATAATGCCACAAGCAGCAGCACGAATAGTCCGGGGGGCAGGAGAAAGCCGTATATAAATTTGATGATATAGAGCATGAACCGTTAACCGCCTTTCAACGTTTAATCCGTTATATTTCTCGTATAATATTCGATGATATCCTTGCGTCGAATAATGCCTAAGAATAACCCAGCACTATCGATGACAGGAACAAAATTCTGATCTGCTGCAAGTGTCAGCATATCCTCCATTTGAGCATTTATGAAGACGCTCTCATTATGGACATGCCTTGCAATTTCACTGACAGGAATATCCGCCATGTTGCTAAAGTTTAATCCGGGTGTATTTTTTAGCATCCACAGCAGGTCGCCTTCGGACAGTGTACCGGTATATTTACCTTCGGGGTCTATAATGGGGATTGCTGTGTAGTGGTGTTGCTCCAACTGATTCATCGCTTCTAGCATAGAGAATGACGAGGTAACAAAGGCGACTTGATCCTTGGGCAGCAGAAATGAAGAGATTTCCATAATGTAAACTCCTTTTCTGTGGATTTTAACCTGTTCACTCGAATTTCAGTGGTATAGTTACTTTAATAAAACATCAGCGGCAAAGCAAGAAAAACGGAAAATTGCAAATTGACATTAATTAAACGATCGTTTATTATAGGCTCATGAGACGTAAAGATGATAACAAAAACGAAGCGATTTTTGAAGCTACTATTGGGCTGTTGAATGAGATCGGATTCTCCGAAATTTCAATGTCCAAGATCGCGAAGAGAGCCGGCGTATCTTCAGCGACGATCTATGTTTATTTTGAGAACAAGGAGGATATGCTCGCCAAGCTCTATGTCAGGGTCAAAGATAAGATGAGCCGTCAGATGATATATAAGATTGATGATTCCATGCCTGCACGGGAAGTGTGCGAGAAATTCATGAGGAACTCGCTGCAGTTCATTCTGGAGAATAAGGACTACTTCATGTTCCTGGAGCAATTCTCTACCTCGCCCCTGATTGATAAGTTATGTCTGGAGGATACCATGACGATGTTCATGCCGCTGCATGCTTTAATCCGGAAGGGACAAGAGCGAGGAGAACTGAAGACTCTGGAGCCTGTTTATCTGCTGACTTACTGCTATATTCCAGTTACCCAACTGGCCAAAGCCCATTTCAAGGGGCAGTTTGAAGCGAATGAGGAGCACGTACGACAAATCATTGAAATGAGTTGGGATGCCATAAGGGTATAAGGCGTCCTTTCTTGTTCGTATACATTAAACGATTGTTCGGTTATTATTAAAATGAAGGGAAGAGTTATGAATGAAAACAACAGTATTCAGGACGTTGAACGAATCTTCAAATTATTAGGCATTTTATGGCAGAAATTAAAGCCGCTGAGAAATAATGCGCAGTCCCGGCTGAAACTGAGGAATATTTTCGAGAGACAACCTAACTTCATGGAGCTTAAATATGAAAGATGACATCATAGCTGCCGTCACTAAAGGAAGAAACCGGAGCGTACTCTACCATTTCACCAGGGCAAGGAATCTCCAGGCCATTTCAGCACTAAATACCTTGTACTCAAGTGTAGGCATAAAGACCGGATCTGCGGGTGAGCGCAGGCTGAAAGCGGAAACTACTGTGTACCGGGGTTACCCGGTCACTATTAACTCCCACTTGCGAATAGCAGACAGCATGATAGATGCTGGGACTACAGTGGAGCAGTTCCGCGCTTGTCTGGACCGGCATATCTTTTTTTGGCCCACACTAAAAGACTGCCGGAAGATGATGGACACTTACGGCAGAAGAGAACCGGAGGAGCATTTTGCCGTATTGGCTATGGATGCCAGCTCCCTGATCTATGATCATTTCGATTCAGTGAAGTTGTCGAAATACGACTCTGGCAGCTCCCCAAGGTTTCCCTCCCGCTGCAGTTACAGGAAGAGCCCGGAGATGCTGCTGCCGATTTCTTTGTTCCAGAGGTCCGCGGATAGCCGGGTTCCCGCCAAGTCTTCGGATGTTAAAGAAATCCTGGTAGAAGATCAGGTCAATCATGTGTCGGCATATTTGCAGGCCGTGTATACCCCGGAATTGAGTGATGTGTCTGAGGCTTGGAGGAACAAAACACTTCCATATACAGATTTATATGAACAAAAAGAGTGACAATATATACCGCAATAGAACGGACTCCTTCGATGCATGCATGCGCGTGAGGAGTCCGTTTTGTTGTTCGGTAGGAAAAACGAGCTTAGATGTTGAAATTACAACGGAGAGTTATAACAACTGTGATCGAAATTTGGTGGAGGTGCTGCAGAGTGAAGAGCAATTTGATGGGGTTCAGACGCCTGCATAACCTGTGCATTGCCGGCGCTGAAACCGAGGCCCCCGGGCAGGTGGTACAAAGATTGGGTGCGCTCCAGGCACAGGACTATATGCAGTCACTCTGGGCACTTGGCTCCCGCCTGTCTTCCGGTAACGTGGCGGACATAGAGCGAGCTATCGCTGAGCGGCAGCTTCTGCTGACCTGGGTTCAGCGGGGGACTATTCATATGGTACCTTCAGAGGATGTGGAATGGATGCTGCGACTTGCGGCGCCGCGTGTCCTGCGGAGTGCCAAGACCAGGCTGGAACAGCTGGAGCTTGATGAAAGAACATTAGAGAAGTGCAGGAGGATTATTTATGATGCTTTGAAAGGGCATAAGGTGATCACACGTCCTGCGCTGATGGAATTACTCGAACAATCGGGAATCAGCACATCGGGTCAACGAGGATATCATATCCTGTGGACCAGCGCCTATCACGGCTTGATTTGCTTCGGGCCGGTGAGCGGTAAGCAGCAGACGTTTGTTTTGCTGGACGAGTGGGTGCCGGATTCCCGCGATTTATCCTTTGAAGAATCTTTGTCAGAGCTGGCCCGCAGATATTTCACTTCGCATGGACCAGCGACCGTTCAGGATTTTGCCTGGTGGGGTGGTTTAACTCTTGGCGATGCCAGAAACGGATTGGATATGTTCAAAGGAGAGCTGGTCTCCGAGCTGCTCGATGGCCTGGAATATTGGATGCCGAATACTTCTGTAGATGTGCCTCATGATGAAGACGTCTACCTCCTCGCCGGATTTGATGAATTTATATTAGGATATAAGGACAGGAGTGCTGTACTTGAACCACAGTACGCTCCGCTGATCGTACCTGGTAACAATGGAATCTTTCTGCCTACTGTGGTAGCAGGCGGCCAAGTTATCGGTACATGGAGAAGAACCATAAAGAAAAAAGGGGTGGAGATCACATTCTCCCCATTTCAGGACATTGGACGCATCCGGGCGGAGGTTCTGCAACAGGCGGAACGTTATGCCGCATTTATGGGACTGCCGTTAATTAAAGCTGAATTTCTATAAATAATAATATTTCCATGCTATTGAGAATTATATAAACGATAAACAGGCGGCGAATTATAAATGGGTAGTCTTTTAGTAGTGGAAGATGATGAAACTATCACATTCGGGATACAGTCATACATGCACAAAAAGGATTTCAGCGTGACCTGTATCGATCGGGTGGAGGAGGCCCAAAGGATTCTACTATCGGAAACATTTGATATGATTCTTCTGGATTGGAATCTGCCGGATGGCACGGGTTACGAGCTCTGCTCCTACATCAAGAGCAAATCAAGTGTGCCCGTAATATTCCTTACAGTACGGGATGATGAAGCGGATATCGTACAGGGGCTGGACAGTGGTGCTGATGATTACATCGTTAAGCCGTTTCAGCTCAGCGTATTATACTCGCGGATTAATGCCGTACTTCGCCGGGCGGGGAGTACGAATACCGCGAACACCCTTGCCTGCGGTGATCTTGTTCTGGACAGAAACCGGACACAGGTTTGGGTCGCCGGGCAGGAGGTGCAGCTTACGGCAGGTGAATACCGGCTGCTGCTGATGCTGCTGGAGCATAAGAACCAGACTTTGACCCGCAGGGTGCTGCTGGAAAGGCTTTGGGATATCGACGCGGCCTTCGTGAATGACAATACACTTACAGTAACCATGAAAAGATTGCGGGAGAAGCTCGGCAACACCGGAATTATCCAGACGATCCGCGGGATCGGTTATCGGGCGGAGGATAGGGATGTATGACAGAAGGCTATTTCAGGTATTGATTTTGGGTTTTGCAGCCGCTCTGGCTGCCGGTATATTCATGGGCACGCTTATATCCCTGTCGGTTAACCGGACAAGCCATAACGAATATGCCAAACTGATTGGTGCTATCTATAATAAACATCCGGACATGGAAGCCATCTTGATTCAAGGTCTACATAGCTCGGACGCTAATGACATGAACTCAGGCTCTGCATTACTTAACAGATATGGATACACTACTGATTCCTACGGGAAGGACACCACTTCTATTATGGCCGCTAGTATCACGGTGTGGGTGGTGTTATTTGCGCTGGTCGCTACCGTGTTTTTAGGGCTGCACAGGAGGCAGAAGCAGAGAATTGACGGACTGACCGGCTATCTGGGCGCCATCAATCTTGGCAAAGAGAGTGTATTGCCTCAAGCGGCTGAGGATGCCTTGTCCCTGCTGGAGGATGAGCTTCACAAAACAGTAGTCGAGCTACGGCAGACTCGGGAATCTGCGCTGCATGCACGGCAGTCCTTGGCAGATAATTTAGCCGATATCGCTCATCAGCTCAAAACCCCTCTCACCTCTATCTCAATGATGACGGAGCTTCTCGCCGAAAGCAGACAAGGAGTTCCCGAGGATGCCATTTATGTAGAGAGAATTCAAAGCCGCCTGCAGCATTTCGAACACTTGATCGCGGCTTTGCTAATGTTATCGAAATTGGATGCGGGAATCCTGGAACTGCGGAAGGATACAGTGGATGTACAGGAGATGCTGGCGGAAGCCGTGGAGCCACTTAAGGATATTATTACGGAAAGGAGACAAACACTTAGTGTTCAGGGTGAGCCCGTTGTCACTTTCATTGGTGATCCCCGTTGGAGTGCGGAGGCGATACGGAACCTGATCAAGAACTGTTCTGAGCATACACCTGCCGGAGGGAGTGTCACATTGTCTTTTGAGCAAAATCCGCTCTATACAAAAATTGTTGTGGAGGATAATGGAGAAGGACTAAATCCGGAGGATATTCCCCGGTTATTTGAGCGGTTCTTCAGGGGTAAAAATACACGTAAAGACAGTGTTGGAATCGGGCTCGCATTCGCGAAATCCATTATGGAGAAGCAGAATGGTCAAATTCGTGCGGCGAACCGCCCGGAAGGTGGGGCCAGTTTTACTGTGAAGATATACGCTCGCTGAACGTATGCTGTCACCAGAATGTCATTTTGGAGTGGTAAAGTGGCGGCATAAAGGAGGTTCAACTTAGATGGAAATATTACGTTGTGAACAATTAACCAAGATCTACGGTACAGGTCCTGCTGCAGTAACTGCCCTGGACGAAGTAAATCTAACGGTGCAAAAGGGCGAGTTCGTAGCCATCGTAGGGTCATCCGGTTCAGGCAAATCCACACTGCTTCATATGCTTGGTGGTGTAGACCGTCCAACGAATGGAAGCATCCGGATTGAAGACATCGATATTGCCAGTCTGAAAGAGGAGCAGCTTGCGGTTTTTCGGCGGAGGAAGGTGGGGTTAATCTATCAGTTCTACAATTTAATCCCAACCTTAAATGTCAGGAAGAACATTGTACTGCCCCTGCTGCTGGATGGCAGAGTTCCGGATGAACAGCAGTTTACAGAAATTATTAAGACACTTGGTTTGGAGGAACGGCTTAACCATCTGCCCGGTCAGCTTTCCGGAGGACAACAGCAGAGGGTAGCCATTGCCCGTTCCCTAATATACCGTCCGGCGATTATTCTTGCGGACGAGCCTACGGGAAATTTGGATAGACGCAATACGGAGGAGACCATTGAACTGCTCAAGCTGTCTAATAAAAGATTTCATCAGACGGTGCTGGTCATTACGCATAATGAGAAAATTGCCCTCGAAGCCGACCGGATTCTTACGATCGAGGATGGCCGTATCGTTTCCGACAAGGCGGTACGCTCATGAAGATCCTTCATGAATATGCTCTTTCACACTTGAGGGAGAACAGAAAGAACAGCATCTTTTTGTTCACGGCTATATTAATAGCTTCCATGCTGATTAGTGCCACAGGTGTGTTCGTCCATTCGCAGTGGTTGAACGAGGTGGACCAGGTTAAGGCACAGGCCGGAGAATGGCAGGGACACTTTCGTGAACCGGTTCAGAAGAATGCGCTGAAATATATTGAACAGAACCCGCAGGTAGAAGCCATATACATAGAAACACAAAGCCAGTTTCTTCAACTGACAGGAACCAAACGGCCTTATATTCATCTGGTTGGGCTTAACACTAATTCATTGGAAAGTCCTTCTATACACAAAAGACTGCTAGAGGGCAGACTGCCAGATAAAAAAGGAGAAATTGTACTCTCGCAATTATTTTTTAAAGAGAACCCGGACATACACATCGGTGACCAATTAACGCTTCCCGCGGGAAAGCGGCTGCTGAACGGGAAGATCGTTGCCGGAGACGCTCCTGTATTGAGTGGTGAGATTTTTCAGGCTTCAGGCGAACCATCCATTATGACCATTACAGGCTCATTGAACCAGACTTCACCATCGGCATATCCAGCGTATTACGCATACGGGTATCTGGATATGGAATCACCGCTCCCAAATGAGGAGTATAATGTGTCAGCAAAACTCAGCGATATCCGCAATGCTTATGAAGTGTTTCCGCAGCTTGCCAAGAACATTGGGCTTAAGCCAAATGAAAGCGGACGGGTTGATATCGTTTATAACACCGCCCTGCTGAAATTGTATGGTCTTAATGATCCGGATGGAGTATCCGTCGGGCTGCCTGGATATACGCTTCCGCTTCTGTTATCGCTTGGATTAGTAGCGCTTGTATTTGTTGTGCTGATCTATAATGCTTTTAGCGTAACTTCGGCCAGCCGGATCAGGCATTTAGGGATTTTGAAGAGCATCGGGGCGACACCTAAGCAGATTTCTCATATAATCCGTTACGAAGCTTGGATATTAGCCTCATGTGCAGTGCCGGCCGGTATCCTGTTTGGCTATGGCGGCATGGCAATGGTAATCCGTGGTACCTCCTCCCTGCTTCAGCATGATCTGGATGTACCGCTTCGTGTCCATTTTTCCTGGAAAATCGTGCTCCTGTCCTTGGTTGCCGCCTTTCTCACAGTTCTGATATCCGCGTGGGGGCCTTCTAGAAGACTAAGTAAAATGCTTCCCATCGAGGCTGTGAGAAACACGCCGGTTGAACGGAAATTACCGAAGCCGCGCAGCCGAAGAGGGGGATACAAATGGTTCGGAATTGAAGGCGAACTGGCTTGGAACGCTTTGTCAGCGGGTAGGCGGGCTTACCGGACAACCATGCTCTCACTGACTTTGTTTATTGCTTTGATCATCGGCTTCCAGTCTTTTGCGTCGATCTGGATGCTGGATCAGAAGCAAACGCTCTCTAATAAGGCCTATACACTGAATATTTCGGCTAATATTGTTGATGAACCCGATTCGGGGATGATAGAGGAATTAGCTGCAATTCCAGGTATACGCAAACAAGTGATGTACCGGGAATCCTATCACACGCTTTTGTGGGATCCCGGCAAGCTTCATTCGGACTTTCAGGCACTCGGGGGATTTCGGGAAGAGGATTTTAACGGGTGGACCAATCTGTCGCGGGAGGGTGGGCAGACACAGGTATTTGTTGACCTGATAGGCTTTGATGCTGCATCTTTTGAAGACTACTGCAAGATGACTGGCATTGATCCGACCCTGTTCAAGGGTCCTACTGAGCATGCGGCTATTATCGTTAATTATACGACGGGTAACAACACGGCCTTATTGGATAAGCATCCGATTCCCGCTGCCGATTATCTTAAGCTGACACCTGGCGATACCTTGTCTGTAAATGAAAGAGCTGGGATGGAGGCACAGGAGCTTGGGAGTTACGGCCTCAAGGTTGGGGCGCTTACACGCCAATATCCGGTGCTGGATCAGTATTTCTTTCCTTTTGATCTGGTTGTTATCGTACCTATGGGAGCGTACATGGATATTGTGCAGAATTTGAACCCGCAGAGGGGCCTGGAATACCTGAGTGTGAACTACAAAGCGGATATTCCCCGCAAGGAATTGGCAGCAGCACAGGAACAAGCTGAGACTATACTTGGCAAGTATCTGCCTCAAGAGGACTGGAGCAGTGTCTCCCTGATTGAGCGTGAGGCTTCTTATGCCAGATTAATGGCTTCCATTGAACTGCTGATCGGAGGTTTTGTGGTATTTCTGGGTGTGGTCGGTATATCGGGTGCCTTCTCTGCGGTGACCGGTAATCTGCAGGTACGGAGAAGAGAATTTGCAATCCTGCGGAGTGCGGGCTTGTCGCCAAAAGGGTTGAGCCGGCTGTTGCTGCTTGAGAGCCTAATGTTCGGATTCATCCCGATGCTCCTGTCCTTGCCACTGCTGATTGTAACCTGCACGTTCATTCTACGAAGTTCAAACAGTGTGAACTGGGGTTCCTTCCTGGTTCATGCGCCGTGGGGATACCTGCTTTCTGCCCTGTCCTTCAGTGTGGGAGGAGTATGGCTGGCTTACCGGATTACCGGGAGCATGATCAAGAAGGACAACATTATTGATGCGATCAGAGATGAGAGAATATAAAAAGGTTAATGACGCCAACGGTAGAATCCGTTGGCATTTTTGATTAAAAAAATATGGAAGCCTAGCGGCAGGAATAAATTGGCTTCATATCGAATAGTAAGCCTTAATATCAACAAATTTCGACTTTTTGAATGAAAAAGATAGAATGTTATCACATTGTACGTAATAATGTGAGATAACAGCTAAAGGCGGTGTGGGGGATGCTTTTCATTGATAACTATCAAATTCTGGAGACGATTTCAGATAATCATATAAAGGCAGTCTATCGAGGCAAGGATACTCACT
Source organism: Paenibacillus oryziterrae (assembly GCF_042610485.1). Classification (NCBI taxonomy): domain Bacteria; kingdom Bacillati; phylum Bacillota; class Bacilli; order Caryophanales; family Paenibacillaceae; genus Paenibacillus; species Paenibacillus oryziterrae. Next base: position 315,611 of record NZ_JBGJZO010000003.1, read on the forward strand.
CTGGTGAGACTGTTATCCTGAAGGTCCTTAAGTCTGAATATGCAGGTCATGCAGAAGTTATGCGCTTTAAGCAGGAGTATAAGCTGCTGAAGGAACTCAGTTCATCTATACGGGGAGTTATTAAACCTACTAAGTTATCGGAGCTAAACGGTTATTACATGATGGTCCTTGAAGATATCGAGGGAATCTCGTTGAAGAGTATCCTTGCGGATGAAAGACCGGGAGCGGAAGAACTTTTGCGGCTTGTGGTCAAGATCGTCGATATCCTTGGGGCTATACACGAGCAGAATGTAATACATAAGGACATTAAACCATCCAATATTATTTGGAACCGGGATACCGATGTAGTTCAGATCATTGATTTCGATCTTGCCGTGAAATTGTCCAAAGAGAAACCTGATTATCAGAACAGTGCTGTATTTGAGGGAAGTCTTCCTTATATTTCTCCAGAGCAGACTGGCCGGATGAATCGAAATGTCGACTACCGGAGTGATTACTATTCACTTGGTGTAGTCTTATATGAGTGTATGACAGGTATCAGACCGTTTGAAGCGGAGGAAATCCTGGATCAAGTGTACTCTATTATCGCTAAAGAAGCTGTCTCTCCTTTTGTATTAACCGGAGGCAAGATATCCAGATCACTATCTTCTATTATAATGAAACTTATGGAGAAATCCTCGGAGAATAGATATCAAAGCTCATATGGAATCAAAGCCGATCTTATCCATTGCCTTGAGAATAGTGGGGATTTCGAGATCGGCCTGAACGACCAAATGAATTTGTTTCGGATCCCTCAGCATATTTATGGCAGGGAAGCAGAAATTGATAGTCTGGTAAAAGCATTCCAGAGAAGTTCTCGTGGTATCCCGCAAATCATGATGCTCTCCGGTGAGGCCGGGGTAGGTAAAACGGCACTTGTCCATGAATTGTTTGAGTACATAAATCAGGAGAATAGTCTGTACGCGGAAGGTAAGTTCCAACAATATAATCAGTCTGTGCCTTACAGCGCATTGATTCAGGCATTGCGGAAGTTGGTCAATCAGCTCATTGGAAGTCCGGATAAGGGGTATATCCACAAAACAGGGAACTCGATTAGGCAGGCTTTGGACGGGAATGGAAATCTTCTTATAGGGATGATTCCTGAGCTGGAACAGTGGATCGGAGTTCAGCCCGAACTTGAGCCCTTAAATCCTGCCGAAGAGACAAACCGCTTTTTCCTCGCCTTCGCTAACTTTTTGGAGGGGATCACCCAGGGGGATAGACCGCTTGTATTATTCCTGGATGATGCACAGTGGGCTGATCTAGCCAGCTTACAGCTTGTGGAGCGATTGATTTCCGGTAATCATTTACGGAAGTGTTTTTTCATATGTTCATATCGCCAGAATGAAATTCCTCAAGGACATCCTTTGTTTGCGATAATGAGCAAGCTTGAAAAGAGCCGGGTAGCCGGACATATTATCCTGGAACCTATGACGCCCGGAGATGTGGAACAACTTGTTACGGATACGCTTCACACTGAGAACGGCAAGGTACATCAACTGGCTGCAATCATTTATAAACGGACCAAGGGGAATTCTTTTTATGTAAAGGAAATTCTTAAGGATCTGTACCGTAATGGGCTCCTGTTTTTTGATGATCTCTTGGGCGGTTGGTCATGGAATCAGGAAGAAATTATGCAATTGCCGATCAATGACAATGTGGTTGATTTCTTAATGATCAAACTGAAGAATCTGCCGCCGGATGTTCTGGAAGTCTTGATGCTTAGCGCAGCTGTGGGAAGTGTATTTGATTATCAAATGCTTGTAATGATCAGCAATCATACGCCGAAGGTCATAGCTCAGTCCATTGTTAAGGCTGTTGATGAGGATATTATTGTACCCCTTAATTCCAGTTATGCGATTCTGGACGGTATCTCGGAGGAAGCGAACGAGTCCCTTCCAGGTTTGAGAGTTTCATTCCGTTTCCAGCACGACCGTATACAGCAGGCGTTATATCAGCTGCTTGATCCCGCGACCAGCAAGAAACTGCATCTAACCATTGGCCGATTGATGCTTCAGAATATGGAATCTGATGCACTGGAAGACAAAATCGTAGATATCGCTAACCATATGAATCAGGGGCTTGATTATATCGTTGATAAGGTCGAGCTTGATGAGGTTATAACCCTTAATCTGAGAGCTGCCCTGAAAGCGAAACAGGCTTTTGGTTACGACTCTGCCTTCAAGCTTCTGGAAGCGGCTATTCGACTGCTCGGGAATACGGCTTGGGATGAAAAAGCACAGAGGACTGCGGATATCTATGTGCTCTATGCACAGTGCGGCTATCTCACACAACATGTAGAAGCCGCCGATAGTGCTTGTGCGGAGCTGCTTCGTCATATCCCGGGCAAGTTTGACCGTGCAGAAATTTATGAACTGCAGGCAAATCATTATATGTATCTTGGGATGATGACTGAATCCATATCCGCAGGCAAACAGGGACTTCAAGAGCTTGGAATTCATATCCCCAATAAAGTTGGAATGGCCTCTGTACTGAAGGAGTTCGTCAGTATTAAAGTGGCTCTGCGCGGAAAGACGGCAGATGACATCTATGAGGCTGCGGAAATGACAGATCCTCAAATGAAGCTCATCATGAGACTTCTGATCAACTTTATTCCTCCGGCGTTTATTTCAGGAGAAACCTCGTTGTTTGGACTGGTTGTTCTGAAAAAGGTAGGTTTAACTCTGAAGTACGGAAACTCTCCAGAATCAGCCCTTGCTTTTATCGGATATGCCATGCTGTTGTCCGGATTTGGGGATATCAAGGGTGCTTTCGAATTCGGGAGGCTGGGCATACGGATCAACGGTAAGTTTAATGATCCCAAGTGGAAGGGGGCAGCCTATGTTCTCTATACACTGTTCTGTCACCCGTGGTCGGAGCCCTGGGATACCTTGCAGGATTGGTTCACTGTGTCCATGGAATCCAGTCTTCGGTCAGGAGATTTGTTATACCTGGCCCACTCCAGCTTCTATGTGAACCTTTGGAATCCGACTCTCGATATTGCTTCGAGCTTGCAGGACATTGAGAGATCGATAGCTATTATTGAGAATACAAAGTACAGAGAATCTTTGGCGACAACTAAGCTGGTGCGGCAGTATTACCTGGCCCTTGCGGGAGAGCTTCAGGATAAACTTTCTTTTAACGATAAGGACTTTAGTGAAATTGCTTATCTCAAGCAACTGGAAGATGCCAAATACTACTCGGGAATAGCTATATACTATATTTATAAAATCAAACTGTTGTTCACCTATGAAAGTTACAGTGAGGCAATGGAGTATATTGATAAAGCCTATGCGATTATTGGCACACTGGCCGGTGCAGCATTTATGGAAGAGTTCGCACTCTTTACCTTCCTCAACCTGGCAGGCGGATATAAGGATATGAATGCAGCTGAGAAATTGCGGGCGCGCTCAAGAATGCACAAAGAGCTTGGAAGAGTGAAGAAATGGGCCCGGAGCGCGCCGGATACATTCAAACAGCATGAGTACTTGATGAAGGCGGAATGGGCAAGAATCAAAGGTAAGAACGAAGCAGCAGGGAAATTTTACGATCTGGCAATTGAAGCCAGTGAACGGGGAGGCTTTGTTAGATACAAGGCCCTGACTAATGAGCTCGCAGCGAAATTTTACTACGGTAAAGATTACAGGGAATTCGCTGCTTATCTACTGAAACAATCAACATATTATTACTCTGTGTGGGGAGCCAAGGGGAAAATCCGGCAATTGTATGACCAATATCCGGATATCTTCAATAAAATGAGCACGAAAGAGTTTCTTCAAGGCCCTACCATCACGGATTATTCGGAGAGCCTAGATCTCGACTCTATGCTTATGGCTTCACAGGCAATTTCCAGAGAAATTGATTTGAACAGCCTTTTGGAGGCGCTCATGGTCATTGTTATCAAAAATGCCGGTGCGCAGCGGGGTTGTATCATTATGAGCGCCAGCAGCGGATTAATTGTTGAGGGAGAGTATAAACCGGATGAAGATAAAGTCTCGGTTGTTCTCCATGATCAGCCTCAACAAGCCCAATTGCCTCAATCCATCTTACGTTATGTGGAGAAGAGCAAGGAGAGTCTCATCTATAATGATGCGTTCTCGGAGACGCAGTTCGTCAATGACCCCTATATGGTCAAATACCAGCCTAAATCACTGGTCTGCATGCCGCTCATGAATCAGAATAAGATTATTGCGGTCATCTATCTTGAGAACAACAAGATTACGGGAGCATTCACGAAGGAGCGGATGAAAATCATCAATCTGCTCTCCCGTGAAATGGTATTTTCTCTGGAGAATGCCAGTTTGTACTCAGATCTAGAACGTTCGGAGGAGAAATACCGCACACTCGTGAACAACTTGCAGGATGGCATATTCATAACCCAGAACAAAAAGTGTGTGTATGTAAATGAAGCACTGGCTGCAATGCTGGGGTATGAAATGGATGAAATGATCGGAATGCCCTTTGAGAAATTTGTCAGCCCTACCGAACGAGAAAAAGTAATGCATTTTTACAACAGACGGTTTGACGGGAAAAGTGTACCAGGCGAGTATGAGACAAGGCTTATTCACAAGGACCAGGTTCGCGAAATTATCGTCATCCACAAAGTGACATTGATTAATTATTTGGATACGCCGGCCATTCAGGGGACTGTGAAAGATATAACAATCAGGAAGCAGGCTGAAGAAGAGCTTAGACGCCATAAAGAACACCTTGAGGAGCTTGTAACTGAGCGCACCCGGGAGCTTGAGATGAATAATGAGGAACTAAATAAATACATTAAGCTGATTGAACAAATCTCCATCACGGATGAGCTAACCGGTCTGTATAACCGGCGGTACTTCAACAAGGTATTCCAGGAAAAAGTCGAAGAGGCTGTAAGAGAGGGGGGGGAACTAACCTATCTGATGCTCGATATTGATTATTTCAAGAAATACAATGATACGTACGGTCATTATGAAGGGGACAATGTGCTGCGTGAGTTTGGAAAAATGCTATGGGATGTAGCCGGACAAGAGGACAGATTTGTATTCAGGCTGGGAGGCGAAGAATTCGGGATGATCATCCCCGAAATTAGCCCTAAACAATCGTTCGAATATGCTGAGGGTCTGCGCAAAAGCATTGAGGACTTGCGGCTGCCTCATGAGATGAGCACGGAGTATGGGATCATTACGGTCTCAGTAGGTATCGCTGCTGTGAAAGTTCACAATCTCAGGGAAGAGGATATCTACAAGCTGGCAGATGACGCACTTTATCAATCCAAAGCATCCGGCAGAAACCGTGTTACGATGATCGTAAAGGAATAACCGCAATTTCCCATGGGTAAATTCCCCGTTTCATGCAGATACTTGTTCTAAACAAGTTCTGGGAGGCGGCAAGATGCGGCAGGAAGGAAAAGGATTGTCGGTGTGGCAGCTAACGATGCTTGCACTAGGAACGGTCGTAGGCGGGTCGTTTTTTCTGGGAAGCTCGGTGGCGATTCGTGCGGCAGGACCGTCTGTTCTGCTGGCTTATGTGATCGGCGGAATTCTGGTGTATTTCATATTATCAGCGTTGTCGGAGATGACGGTAGCGAATCCTGCATCCGGGTCCTTTCGGACCTACACCGAGCAGGCATTTGGCCGGGGAGCGGGTTTTACTGTAGGTTGGGTATATTGGACAGGACTTGTACTGGCTATGTCCAGTGAAGCAACAGCAGTATCCATTCTGCTCCGGGGCTGGTATCCATGGCTTCCGTTGTCGCTCGTCGGTGCAGTTATTATTGTAGGTGTTACATTGCTTAATCTGCTGGGGGCGGAGCGGCTTAGTAAGCTGGAGAGCGGTCTGGCTGCAATCAAACTGATTGCTATAGCTGCTTTTGTGGTGTTTGCCATCTGCCTGCTGGCAGGGCTGGGCACACGGGTGAACGGTTCAGCGGGATTGGATGTCGTTCAAGGTCAGGGCTTTTTCCCGGGAGGAATTCGTGGAATTGCCGGTAGTATGCTGATGGTCATGTTCACCTATGCAGGGTTTGAGGTTCTGGGTCTGGCAGCATCGGAGACGGGCAATCCGTCAGTAATTATTCCAAAAGCGATTCGGTATACGATCATTTTGCTAGTGGGCCTTTATTTGGCCGCTATGGCATCATTGTTCCTGCTGCTCCCCCCTAATCGGGTATCGCTTACGGTCAGCCCGTTTGTATCAGCGCTCAGCCTTTATGGCTTTAGCTGGGCCGGTAACATTATGAATATTGTGCTCGTTTCTGCGATCTTATCTACTATGCTCGCTTCTGTGTTTGGTCTGGGACGGATGCTCCGTTCCTTAGCAGAAGAGGGTCATACACCCAACTGGATGAAAGACCGTAGTGATATTCCATACCGCGGGATTCTGATCTCCGGGGGGGCAATGCTGGCCGGACTTGGTCTTGGCATGCTGCTTCCGCAGGGAATCTACCTCTTTCTAGTCAGTTCCGGCGGGTTCTCTCTGCTGTTCGCGTATTGCCTTATTATGGCCAGCCATTACCGGCTGCGTAAGCAGCATGGCAGTGCGTTTATAGATGGGAGTGGGTTAAGAGGCTTTCCCTACACCTCATGGATCGCAATCGGCAGCTTGATCATCATCATTGCGAGCATGCCGCTTATTCCCGGGCAGGGTGGGGGTTTGGCTGCGGGGATGATGTTTGTGCTCTTGTATGCCGGCTTATATGGAGTTAGCAGACTGCGTGCAGCATCAAAGGTACGGGCTAAGCAGCAGTTCGGGATAAGGTCCCGAGGCACAGCTTTACCCGGATTAGCTGGAGCTGAGGCGTCCCGGGAATTGACAGGTGAAGCAGAATCGGTCGGAGAATTAGATAAAGTCGTATTCAAGGATCATCTCCCGCCAAAAGGTAATGGGTCAAAGCGGAGAAAAAAGAAACGGAAGCGGGGATAACCCGTCTTCCGTTTCTTTTTTTGAAATACAAGAAAGTATAAGTTCTAGCCGTTTCTTCTTATGTTACAATAGCTTGAAAAAAGATTCCAAACGAGAGAGGTGAGAGGAGTATATGATCCATTTGGCACGTGAAGACTATAACAAGGTACTCATTCCCTTAAATCAAGTGAAAATAAACAGAATGTTCGCAGAAGCAGTGATCAGGAAGACAATTCCCGGAAACGTGTATGTGGACTGCCTTGAAGATCCGCATGCTTTTTATGTGCTACATCCATATGGAATGTCGTTATTGTTCGGTGAATCCGGTAATGAGGATTTCAATCGGGAGCTAGTCCATTACATAACTAACAAGAAGCAGAAGAGACTTTCACAGGAATGGCTTCAGGCAGATCCGGCAGGGGATTGGATTGCGCTAATTGATTCGGTAATGCTCACCCATAACGATTCATTAGTCAGAGATCAGACGATAGATGTCAAGGGCACCAGTCAGCCGATCCTAAGAAATACGCGGGTTAATTTCAGATTTAACAGTGAAGCTTATCGGAGAACGAGAAAGACTATAACTGGACCCGATGATGAAATCGTGCAGATTACCAAGGGAATGTTCATGGCTCAACCGGGTAGTGTGACGGCGCGGAATTTCTGGAGGGATGAAGAGCATTTTTTGGCTGAAGGAATAGGCTATAGCTTACTCAGCAGCGGAGACATTGCCTCTACAGCTTTTTCGGCATTTATTGATCCGTATAAGCTGGAGATTGGCATTGAGACCTCGGAAGGTCATCGGGGCAAAGGGTATGCCTATGCCGTATGCGCGGCTCTGATTGATTACTGCCTGGAGCATCAGTTGGAGCCCGTGTGGTCATGCAGGTTGGAGAATGAGGGTTCATACAAGCTTGCGCAACGTCTGGGTTTCGAGCCGTCTCTTACTCTTCCTTATTATCGACTTGCTGAATAGGGAAAATAAAAGTAATTAATTTTGGCGATCCGCAGAGTACTACCGTCGTGAATTATACAGAGGACAGGTGTAAGTTAAGAATCCTTTGACTTGAACACAAACAAAGAAATCCTTCAGCCTCGTTGGCGGAAGGATTTCTTTGTGCTCAAAGTAGAGCCGGATTATGAATTCAAGCGGTTATAATTCTCAGAGGCAATGCTGACAAGAGCCGTATAAAGCGGTTGTACGTTGAATTTCTTGCCGAATTCAAATTTGTAGATCGAAGTCTGCAAATTATTCGTTTTATGATAGGGAGAAGTAATGTAATGGATAGTCACTTCGCAATCATCAAAGCCTGTTCCGCCTGTTTCCATGGTAACTTCGAAAATAGAACTGAGGTGGATGGAAGCGACGCGTGTCTTTTTCCCGGTAACGCCTTGATGGTCAATCATAATTAATCTTTCATTTGTAATCAGAAATGCGTCCCGGATCAGTTTGAAACCACTTTGAATTTCTTCCTGCGGCATGAGATATGCTCCATATTGGCTTTTTAATTCAGGAACACTGACCTCCGAATAGTTTCCTAATAAGCCGCCGAACAAGTTAGCCATTGAAATTCCCTCCTGTTAGTAAATACCTGATAAGCATGTATTTTATTACACTCTTTGATATTCTCTGCAAAGGCCGATATTCCTTCTTTTTCCTGCGGGCGATTTAGTGAAATTCAGACAATTTATGCTATAAAATAGGTAAAATTCTTAACTGTTTTATCTCTGAGTAGCAAAAAATAGAAAATAATTGGTCATTTTGAGAGTTTCACTCTGAAATTTGATGTGAACGCGCGTTCTTGTTCTCTCGGAAAAATATTCCTTAAAAAAATGGACTTTTTAACCTGGAATATGAGGATATTCAAGATTTATAGGAGAATTTTCTATTCCGGGGCACCGAAACCGATGTTACTATTCAGATGTGCCTTACAGTATTAGCCAAATAAAGGGAGGGTTTTTGAGAATGAAAAAGATTTTGAAAGCGATTCCGCTCATGCTCGTTGCAATTATGCTCACTGCATTAATGGCAGCTTGTGGAAACAGTGGCGGCAAAGTGGATGTAGGTATCGTATTGCCTACCAAAGATGAGCCAAGATGGGTGCAAGACGAACAAAGATTTAAAGATGCTTTAAAAGGAACAGACTACTCTGTAGAAATCCTGTTCAGCCAAGGTTCTTCCGCGAAAGAAAAAGAAAACGTGGATTCCTTGATTGCTAAAGACATCAAAGTCTTGATTATTTGTCCTCAAGATGGCGATGCAGCAGCTGCTGCCATCGAAGCCGCTCAAAAAGCTGGTATCAAAGTTATCTCTTATGACCGTCTGATCACTAATACTGATGCAGTTAACTACTATGTAACATTTGACAGTGTGGCTGTAGGTAAAGCACAAGCTCAATACCTGGTTGATCATGCTAAAGGCAACGGCCAACCATTGTACCTGTATGCTGGTGCCGCTTCTGATAACAACGCATTCTTGTTCTTCCAAGGCGCTTGGGAAGTTCTGCAACCTAAGATCGCTGACGGCACTTTCAAAATCGCTAACTCCAGCGAAGCTGTAGCTTTGCAGGATAAAGCTGAACTTTCCCGTGATGAACTGAGTAAGATCATCAGCCAGGTTACTACAAACTGGGATGCCAATGAAGCTAAGAACAAAGCTCAAACTCACTTGACTGCAGCCGCTGCTGACGCAAAAGGCGACGTAGCTATCCTTGCACCAAATGACGGTACTGCTCGTTCTATCGCTGACGTATTTGGTTCAGACAGTGCAGTTACAAGCTACGTGGTTACAGGACAAGATGCTGAGAAAGCCTCCATCCAATACGTAATCGACGGCAAACAATCGATGACTGTATTCAAAGACGTGCGCAGCCTGGTTAAAGACGCTATGGGAATGGCCGTATCCATTCTTGACGGTAAAGACCCTGAAACAACAGGTTCTTATAACAACGGTAAAGTGGATGTTAAAGCCAAACAAACCGACGTTATCGTAGTCGACAAAGACAATGTTAAAGCGTCTCTGATTGATTCCAAATACTACGAAGCAAGCGAATTCACAGGTCTATAATCGCACAGAACCATAGCTTGGACGGAGTAGTGATAGATACGTCTATCACTATTCCGCTATTCTATGACTTGTTTTGTTAAGGAGTGTAGTAGATGAATCCATACATTTTAGAAATGAACAACATCTCTAAGGAGTTCACAGGCGTCAAAGCGCTCTCGAACGTTAACTTTAAGGTGAATAAGGGAGAAATACACTGTCTGATTGGTGAGAATGGTGCCGGCAAATCAACCTTGATGAAGGTGCTGAGTGGAGTGTACCCGCATGGGACCTATACCGGTGATATTGTATTTGAAGGGCATGTACAACAATTCGCCAAAATCAGTGACAGTGTTAAAACAGGTATTGCCATTATCTATCAAGAGCTTGCGCTGTTTCCAGACCTAACCGTATACGAGAATATATTTGCAGGCAATGAAGTGAAAAAAGGCTCGATCGTCGATTGGAACCAAACGATTGTCAAAGCCAAAGAAATGCTCAAAAAAGTAAAGCTGGATGTAAATCCCGAGGCTCTGATCAAAGATCTGGGCGTAGGCAAGCAACAGCTAGTGGAAATCGCCAAAGCACTTAGTAAAGATGTTAAGCTGCTCATATTGGACGAACCTACGGCTGCACTTAATGAAGATGACAGTGAGAACCTTCTCCAGTTGCTCAGAGAACTCAAGACACAGGGAATTACCAGTATCATGATCTCTCATAAACTGAAGGAAGTAATTGCAATTGCTGATCAGGTCACCGTTTTGCGGGATGGTCGTACGATTTGTACGCTGGACGCAGCTAAAAATGAAATCTCCGAAAGCGTCATTATCAAGAACATGGTCGGCCGTGAAATCGATGATATTTATCCTAAACGCAGCAACCAGAAATTTGGCGATAAAGTGCTGGAGATTAAGGATTGGACAGCATTTGATCCTAAGCTTGGCCGGAATGTGGTCAAGGAAGCCAATCTTAATGTAAGAAAGGGAGAAATTGTCGGCATAGCAGGTTTGATGGGTTCAGGACGTACAGAGCTCGCTCAGAGCATTTTCGGGAATCCGAAAGGCTACAAGATTAACGGCGAACTATTTATGAACGGTGCTCAAAAGAACTTCAAAAGTCCCAAAGATGCTATTCAAGCGGGAATTGCTTATGTAACGGAAGACCGGAAAGGTGACGGCTTATTTTTGATACAGGATATCAAACAGAATATTTCCGTCGGTAATCTAACGGCGATTGCTCCCAGCGGGGTAATCAACATTAATGAAGAGGTTAAAATCTCTAACGAATACAAAAATTCTCTGAACATTAAAGCTCCTTCCGTTGAGCAGCTGGTCGGCAATTTAAGCGGAGGGAACCAGCAGAAGGTGTCTTTGGGGAAATGGCTATTTGTTAATCCGAGCCTGCTTATTCTGGATGAACCAACCCGCGGTATAGATGTAGGGGCCAAATTCGAGATCTACACGATTATGAACAAATTGATCAGCGAAGGCATGAGTATCATTATGATTTCATCCGAGTTGACAGAAGTGCTGGGCATGAGCGACCGTGTTTATGTTATGGCTGAAGGAAAAATCAAAGGCGAACTGCCTGCAAACGAAGCGGATCAAGAAAAAATAATGAAGCTTGCTACGCAATAGGAGGAAGACCGGTGAAAATATTTAATGAAGCTAAATCGTTGATCAAAGTTAATATTCGGGATTACGGAATGTATATTGCTTTATTTGTTATCATGCTTACTTTTTCGATTCTGACCGATGGACTATTCATGTCCTCCCGGAATATCAGTAACCTTATTGATGCAACAGGCTATATTGCTGTGCTTGCGGTAGGGATGACACTGGTTATCGTTATCCGTCATATCGATTTGTCCGTTGGTTTCGCTGCTGGTTTCATGGGTGCGATCGCAGCAATTCTACTTACTCAACTCGGAGTGTCGGTGTTTATTACGATTCCTGTGATCCTGGTAATGGGGATTATTATCGGGATGTTTAACGGCTTCCTGGTGGCCCAAATGGGTATTCCATCGTTCGTTGCATCACTTGCAGCTATGTTGATCTTTAGAGGAGCACTGCTGCGTGTAACCGAAAAAACAGGTACAATCATCACTAAAGACGAGACATTCAACGCACTGGGCAACGGCTTTATCCCTTCACTGGGGAAATTAGGCGGTCTTAATCTGCTGTCATTGATCCTAGGCGCATTGATTATCTTGTTATTCATTTACTTTGAGTTCTCCAAACGCAGAAATAAACTCAAATATAATTTCGATGTTATCTCGAACGGAATGTTCACTGTGAAACTGGTGTTTGTAGCTGCTATTATTGCTTACATTACCTGGATCCTTGCAGGCTACAACGGGTTCTCCTGGACGGTTATTATCGTTATGATCGTCGTTGTGATCTACAACTTCCTGGCGAATTCCACTGTTATCGGACGTCATATTTATGCAGTCGGAAGTAATCCGGAAGCGGCCAACCTTAGCGGTATTAGCGTCAAAAAGATTACGTACATCGTATTCGGTTCCATGGGTATGCTGTCCGCATTGTCCGGTATCCTCTTTACTGCCCGTCTTCAATCGGCAACAACAACTGCAGGAACACTGTTCGAGCTTGATGCAATTGCAGCTGCTTATGTCGGCGGTGTATCTGCAGCAGGTGGCGTAGGTAAAATCACCGGTTCCATCATTGGTGCGATTGTAATGGCGTCACTGTCCAGCGGGATGAACTTGCTCGGCGTCGGCATTTCCTACCAGTACATGATTCGTGGTGGAGTACTAGCCGCAGCAGTAATCTTCGACGTAATGACACGCAAACAAAGAGCATAAATGCTAGCAAAGTCATAGTGATGTAAAGGCCTTAGGGATGAGATTGTCCCTAAGGCCTTTTGTTGTGTTTGAGGTGGTGAAAATCCTGTTACCATAAATCATTAATTGAGGATTAGCACTCCATAGCCTTCCAGCAGGACATTGCCCGAAAGCAGCTTTCCGTCCAGCAAATTATGCTTCTCCGTTTTAAGCAGAATTTCAGCAGGTTCTTCACCGTAGTTTAAGAGAAAGGTATATTCGTCAGACCCACTCCGGCGAATTTGCAATTCTACATCCGCAGGAAGCTCAAGCCATTCAGAGACAGGTGATTGCAGTCCCAACTGATGAATCATTTGAGTTGCGGAACTTTCATTAAAGACAGCTCCGTAATACCAGACCTCACCATTGCCGCGCCGATTGCGGGTGACAGCAGGTTTGCCTGTGTAATAATCGGAAGCGTAGGTTCCCATAACTTCAACTGTAGTCTCTTCAACATGCAGGATATCGTTAAATGCGTCAGCTCCAGTAAGGAGTTCTTCAGCACCCTCCCAGCGAATCAGGGTAGGCTGACGAGTCCCTTTGACAACAGTGAATTCTTCAACTGTAATACCGCACAGCTCTTTGGCTGCTCCTGGGAAAGGACGCATGTAACAATGGCCCCGTTCATCCTTATACCCGGTTCTGCAGCCAAAGACCAGCTTACCCCCAAGCTGGACATATTGATCCAGGAGTGAAGCGGTAGAATCGGTCAGAATCGCCGGATGCGGATAGATCAGAACTTCATATCGTGCAAGCTCCTCCAGTTGTGTTGTGCTGCGGATATACAGGATATCGCTCGGGATATGCTTGTGCTGCAGGGCTTTGAACCATTCTTTATTGCTCTGCCAAGCGAAGGGCCCATGCCATACATCGTATTCACCATCCCATTCATTGTTGTAATCGCGCACAATTGCGATATTGGCATGGGATTGTGTTCCAACGATGGAGCTGCCGATAGCTGCCAGCTCTTGTCCGATCTGTGCAGCTTCTCGTACCCGCCGGTTAGGCTGGTTGTGGTAGTCATTAATTCCGTGCCAGTAGATTTCATTGCCGAAGGTTGCTGTCCGCCAGCGGAAATAAAGCACCATGTCTGCTCCATGCGCGATGGATTGATACGTCCATAAGCGCATCTGTCCAGGCTTCGGAGAAGGCATATCCATCCGGTTCACCCATCCTCCGGGGCCAGCCTGCTGCTCCATAATGCAGAAGTTTGGGCTAATAGAGCGGACGGTTGATAATGTAAGGCTCCAGCTCCGGTCCTTAAGCGGATTCTGTTCCTCCGGATTATAATAAATACTTGAGAACTGCGGATAGGAATCATAGCTGAAGAAATCGAGCAGTTCATCATTCATCCGGTGACTGTCCAGATGTCCAAACAATCCGTTGGTGGTTATCCATTGGTTTGGTGCCTTTGCACGGAGAATGTCGGCCTGGATTTTGGCAAAAGAAATCGTAATGTCAGAGATGAAACGTTTCTCATCCAAAGCCTGATGCGGATTCGGCTGCCTCATGGCCGGTGTTGGACGCGGCAAATAAACCTGTGACCAGTCGCTGTAGGTCTGACTCCAGAACACGGCGCCCCAGGCTTCGTTCAGACTCTTCAGGGTGCCATACTTCTCTTTAAGCCAATCCCGGAAGGCAGCATGGTCGCTTTCGGAATAAAATTCACTGATCTCGCAGTTTAGCTCATTATCGATCTGCCAGCCGGTGACGCCGGGGTGATCCGCATAATGTAGAGCCAATTGTTCAACAATCCGGGCGCATAGATCATGGTATTTAGGACTGGTGTAGTTCGTATGGCGGCGGAGACCATGCTGAAGGGTAACACCTTCATACGTTACATTAAGCACCTCTGGATACCGTTCAGTTAGCCAGGCAGGAGGCGTCGCTGTAGGTGTGCCAAGTACAACTTTTAATCCATATTGATGCGCGAGGTCAATCGCCCGGTCAAACAGTCCAAACTCGAAATGACCCTCCTCCGGCTCGAAAATAGACCAGGCGAACTCGCCCATCCTTACGATTGTAAATCCCATCTCCCGCATACGGCGGTAGTCATCTTCCCACATGCTTTCCGGCCAATGCTCCGGATAATAACAGACCCCAAGCTCGAAATTCTCTTGTGCTGGCTTCTTCATCATAACCTCCAAGGTATGAAAAATATGCTTTCATATATTCTTAAGTCTATTGTATTATCAGCAGTAATGAAGAAGATATAACACAATATTGCGATGATATGACTATATTGCGTGATTTGAAATAGATAGAATTATAGAGGTGGAAACCTATGAAATTACAATGCTATTTACCTGCGCCAGCCTTTACCAAATACGTGTGTTACCCGGAATTTGTGGGGCACTATACGGATTTCCCCCAGCATACGGAGCGCCGGAAGGAGGGTGTACTAAGCAAGTATAACCTCCACCTAGTCTTTGGCGGCGAAGGATATGTGTTTCAGGAAGGAGAGCGGATTCTGATGCGGAGGGGAAGGGGATTTCTATATCCTAGGGGAGCTTACCAGCAATACGGATCGGATACCCAGCAGCCCTGGGATGTCCGCTGGGTTCATTTTGATACCGAAATTCCGCTGCCTATGCTAGAGGAAGCTGATCAGTCCAAGGGCTACCTGTTTTCTTTTGATCCGGATGCAGGTCTGGACATCTTGTTTGATGAGATGTACAACTTGAGTACATCCTATGAATCTCGCAGTGAACCGCGACTATCTGCTTTGCTATATGAGATTTTGGTGAAGCTTTTGCCAAATTCAGAACCTCTGCACGGCTCTGTCCCGCTCCAGCTTAGACATTCCATCCGCAACGTGGCGGATATTATCCACAAGGACTGCAGCAGAAAGTGGACACTGGAATCCATGGCCCGGCTGGCAGGCTACAGCAGCTGTCATTTTCTGCGGCTGTTCCGCGAAGTGATGGGCAAGACACCGAATCGTTATTTGCTGGATTCCCGTCTGGTCAAAGCCAAGCTCTTGCTCGTCTCCACTGAACTTACGGTGGCTGAGGTGTCGCAGCAGACCGGATTTTCGCAATCCAGCTATTTTATCAAAGTGTTCAAGCAGCAGGAAGGAATGCCGCCAAGTCAGTACAGGCATGCCTTTGGATCATAGAGTTCCAGAATTACAGGCTTTGCGGTTACTTACCGCAAGGCCTTTAATATACAAGAAACTAAAGTTTCACAGTATGCTTCTTATCTTCACAAATAATTCTAAAAAAAAGATATCCATCCGTTCTCAAAATTACCAATTATTTATATGATGTATATCGTTACAAAACCGGTTTCGGCTTGCACTCAAATGTTGTCCAGCCGCGTCCGTCATTTCTTCATTGATATGGAATGGGGGTGGTAATGCGTATTTGGCAGAGTTGATCCGGTTCTTTATGTAAGCGTATACCTAGTCCGGATGCTACCTGTTATCTAGTGGGTTTCCAACCAATTGTTCATGAGAGGAATGGTTACGGAATGAATTTCAGGAAAATCTGTTCGATCGTATTGGCATTAACTCTGATTGCAGGTTTGGTGTGGTCTTCTGCGCCCGGCTTTGCTGCTACCGGAGACCCGGGAAAGATAGAAGCCGAAAACTATACAGCAATGAACGGCATTCAAACCGAAGTGTGTTCAGAAGGTGGCATGAATATTTCGTATGTTGACGCAGGCGACTGGATGGACTATACGGTCAATATCCAGAATGCAGGAACGTATACCGCTGAATTCAGAGTGTCCAGCCCCTATGCAGGAACGCAACTGCAGCTTCGAAAGGGTACTACTGTGTTGTCAACTTTGACTGTACCTAATACCGGAGATTATCAGACGTGGCAGACCATCAGTGCTCAGGTAAGTCTGACAGCAGGCACACAAACCTTGCGTGTCTATGCGCCGACAAACGGATGGAATCTGAACTGGCTGAGTCTGACCTCGGCAGCCACCGGGCAGGCAGCAGCCCCAACATTTAACCCGGCAGCGGGAACCTATACCACAGCGCAAAACGTAACCCTCGCAAGCACAACGGCAGGTGCGGTTATTAAATATACGACAGATGGTTCCCCTCCAACAGCAGCATCGCCCACCTATAGTGGTCCGATCAATGTGGCAGCATCTACTACGTTGAAGGCGATCGCCACCAAGTCCGGTATGAGTGATTCGGCGGTTGTAACTGCAGCCTACACTATTAATGCGGGCCAGACAGCAGTCAATGTGCCGATGACAGGACCTTATGTCCAGTATCTGGAGATGGGACTTAGTCCGGCTGATTTGAATCAGGTCTCAACCTTGAAATCTCAGAATACGACCATTGCTCAAACTATGAGGTATAACGTCGGCACTACAGTGACCCTTAGTGTCAATTATATGGTGGAGCAGAAGCAGGTTGTATTCAAAACAACCACTGCCAGCGGTCAGGTCATCCAAGGCAATCCTTTGACCTTTACTGTACATGCGAACTCGGCTGTAACTGTTGAGATTTCGGACCGCCCGTCTGTAGCAACCCCTATTTTCACCCCCGCCGGAGGTAATTACACTTCAACCCAGAACGTCACTATCACCAGCAGTACAGCGGGTGCAGTTATTAAATATACGGTTGATGGAAGCACACCCACATCGGCTTCCCCGACCTACACTGGGCCGGTCAGTGTGACCCAGACGACAACGATAAAAGCCTTTGCGTCGCTCACCGGCATGAACGACTCGGCAGTTGCCTCTGCAACGTATACGATTGGCTCTTCAACAACGAATCTGGCCTTGCATAAGACGGGCACAGCCTTCTCCTATCTAGGGGGCAATATCGCAAATGCCGCCTTTGACGGCGATCCGGGAACACGCTGGGAGTCGGAATTCAGCGATCTGCAATGGATCTATGTAGACTTGGGCGCGAACATCACGGTTGGCGGCGTGAAGCTCATTTGGGAAACGGCCAGCGCCAAAAGCTACAAAATCCAGGTATCGACCAACGGAAACTCCTGGAATGATGCCTACACCCAGCCAAACGGAATGGGAGGAACAGAGAACATCACGTTTACGCCTGTGACGGCCCGTTATGTGAGAATGAATGCTACAGCGAGAAATACAGAGTGGGGGTATTCGCTGTGGGAGTTTGAGGTGTACGGCCAACCTACTCCCCAAGTGGCAGTCCCAGTGTTCACACCCGCTGCCGGTACTTATACAACGGCTCAGAATGTGACCATCAGCAGCAGTACGGCTGGTGCCACCATTAAATATACAACAGATGGATCTACCCCTACCGCTGCATCCCCGACATACACCGGGGCGATCAATGTGTCGGTGACAACGACGATTAAAGCGATAGCGATAAAGACCGATATGACGAATTCGGAAGTGGCAACCGCGGCGTATACCATCGCCGCTTTTAAAGTGCTCTCACCGGTTAACGGACAAATGATTACGACAACACGAACGCCGTTGCTGACCTGGGAAGCTAAGGCAGGAGCTGCGAGATACGAGGTATACGTAAATATTTCAAGAACGGACTACGACTGGAACGCCTCCGGCAACCTGCTAGACCGATATACCAAGGTAGGCGAGGTTACGGGAACAAGCTTCACGGCTCCATCCCTTGTCGACCGCTGGACCTATAAATGGTACGTCGTTGCTGTGGACGGCAGCGGAGCAAGAAGCCAGTCCAGTATTGGACAATTCAGCGTGTACTTACCCTATCTTGAGCAGGTTGCCGACGGAGTGAATCTGGTGAATGGCAGCCGTGACTTGAATAAGAATGGGGCAATTGAGCCCTATGAGGATTGGCATAATTCAATCAATACCCGGCTGGATGATTTGATGACGCGGATGACCAGCGACGAGAAGCTAAACCAGCTGTTTTATTCACCGGATACTCTGAGTGCGATGAATACGCAGGCGGGATTTGTGTTCTCCTATGGAACAACGGACTTCATTACCGATGCACAGAAAAAAGTAGCCTCCACCCAGCGTCTTGGCGTACCTATCGCCTTCACGGGCGATAAGATCCAAGGTTGGAAGACGATTTTCCCGACGGAACTGGGTTTGGCGGCAACCCGTAATCTTAATCTGGCCTGGCAGGCCGGTGATCTCCAGCGGCGGGAGCAGAAAGCATGGGGCTTCACCGGAACGCTCTCCCCGCTTGCCGAAGTGAATACCAAGGTGCTATATCCACGGTTTCAGGAGGGCGCAGGAGAGAACGCGGATTACGCGGCAGCGATGGTCCGTGCGATGATCGTTGGGATGCAGGGAGGACCTGAGGTTAATCCCAAATCGATTCTGATTACCGTTAAACACTGGCCAAGTCAAGGGGCTGGTGGTGAACAGGCCATCGTGTATGACAGTACCACTATAAAATATCACATGAAGCCTTGGTATGCGGCCATTGAAGCCAACGCCGGCACAGTCATGCCGGGTTATGGCACTGCACCTTTCCTGGATCCAAGCGGAGCAGGGGCGGGAGTCAGCAAGCCTACCATTGACTATTTGCGCAATGTGATCGGCTTCAAAGGTGTTGTTGTGACCGACTGGCTGGCTTCGGCAACGGATACTTCAGTCAAGAGCTTGAATGCGGGTGTTGATGTTATGGGAGGAGCAATGGCTTCCGGAACAGATTTCAATACGGTAATCGGTTCCGTTGGCTGGGTTCGTTTGAATGAAGCAGTTCGCCGGGTGCTGGAGCTAAAATTCAAGCTGGGTATGTTCGAGAACCCTTATGGCGACCCGGATTATCCAACCAGCATCTGGCATAGCACAGAGAGCAATAACATTGTTAATGAAGCGGCACGTCAGTCTCTTACGTTGCTGAAGAACAACGGAGTTCTCCCTCTGAAAGTGAACAGTGGTGAAACGCTTGTTGTAGCCGGTCCCCGGGCTACCAGTGATGATATGGCAACCGACAATATCGCCAATGTCATCTGGCAATCCATCTACCATGATAACCCTGCTGCTAAATCGTATTACCAGGGAATCAAGGACAGGGCGGGTACAGGAGTAAATGTCGTCCTGAATGATGCGGCAACAGCTAAAGCTGCTGTAGTGGTTATTGGCGAGAAGAGTTATACCCACGGAACCGAGTGGCCGGATAAACAGATCACGATTCCTACAGACCAAATTGCTCAGATTGATAAGTTCTATAATAAGGGAATTCCTGTTGTCGCCGTAGTCGTGATGCCAAGACCTTATGTATTGACAGATATACTGAATAAATGTGCGGCAATCGTCGTGGTATACCGGCCGGGGAACGGAGGAGGTCTGGCAACTTCCCAATTACTGTTCGGTGATTATCTGCCTAAAGGTAAGCTTCCATTCCAGCTCCCGCGATCAGTGGATCAGGTAGGAACGGATGTAACAACCAATCAACTGGAGAAGTGGGATCTCCCTTACGATCTAGGTGCCACTGAAGCGGAACGGGCCGAAATCCGCAATTATATCAATAATAATCAACCGGTACCTACCACTTATGGTAATCCATTGTTCCCTTACGGTTACGGTCTGCAGAATTTCAATCCTTCCCCGTAAAGAAAACCAGGTATGAAAAAAGCTCCTGTGACCTAGGGACGGGACTGACCCCCTAACGTCACAGGAGCTTTCTTATAATTTGCGATAGAAACATGGAAGGTAGCTGATTTGTTGGATTGAGAGAAATAGCGGATCGTGATAGACTTCTCATAACGTTTGTCAGTAGCGGGTGGAGGAGATCTTATTGAGAACGATTGGGTTGATCGGCGGAATGAGCTGGGAATCTTCTCTGCTTTATTACAAGATCATCAATGAAAGAGTAAAGAAGCAATTAGGCGGACTGCACTCAGCACAGTGCCTGATGTATTCCGTTGATTTTACAGAAGTAGAAAGACTACAGCACTATAATGAGTGGGATAAATTAACTGAGATGATGATAGACATCGCCCGAAGGCTTAAGAATGGAGGTGCGGACTTCATTGTTATCTGCACTAATACCATGCATAGAATGGCTGAAGACATTCAGCGGGAGGCTGGTATTGATATTCTACATATCGCTGAGGCGACAGGCCGGGAAGTGAGTAGACAAGGCTTAAAGCGGGTAGGACTGCTCGGAACCCGGTTCACGATGGAAGGGGAGTTCTTTAAACAAATCCTGAGTGAGAAATTCGGCATAGAGGCCATTATTCCACAGCCGGAGGAGAGAGAAGAAATCCACAGGATCATATATGAAGAATTGTGCAAAGGAGACATTCAAAGTAACTCCAAGGATACTTATTTGCGGGTCATTCATAATCTGGGCCTGAAAGGTGCCGAGGGCGTTATTTTGGGCTGTACGGAAATCTCGATGTTAATCAATCAAAGGGATACGAATATCCCCCTGTTCGATACAACAGAAATACATGCGAATGCGGCGGTTGATTTGGCGCTCCAATTGCTGTAGTGTACTCTGACACTCCCAAATTAAAGCCAGCTTAAAGTAGTGATAGTGAAAGAAGCTTCCGCATCTCGGAAGCTTCTTAGTTCTTATTTATGCGATTCGCACCCTTTTTCTTCTCCCTAGCATTTTATCGAGGCAATAGGTGATTCCTGCAAAAATACCCATAATGCCGAAGTAGGTCATGATAACGCTGATGTAATTAATACTTCCCGAATCTCAGGAGTGCAGCAACGGTCATTAAGCTGTTTGAAAGATGATTGAAAGGTGTGGTCCTATTTGAACCGGAAAGAGTATAATAATTACAATAAACACTTTTTATTGCACGTTTAAATTCGAGGGGGGAGTAAATCTGTTTCATCCGCTGAGTCTTTTGATACCGCTTATGGTGATTCTGCCCACTGTACTATTGATCAAATTTCAGCCAAAGAATATGCCGGACAATCCGGATGAGAATGGGGATTTCAGACTCTCAGCTGCAGAAGGGATTGGCCGTACAGGAGTCATCATCGCTCCTCTTTTTGCAACCATACATCTGGACAATACATATGAAGAAATCGCAATGTCAGGTATGATAATAACTTTGATCCTCTATTACTTTGGATGGATCCGATATTTTAAAGGCGGAAGGGAATATGAGCTGATGTTCTCGCCTATGGCAGGAATTCCGGTACCTTTGGCGGTTACACCAGTTCTGTTTTTTCTGTGTGCTACATTAGTTCTTCACTCACCCTATATGCTGGCCGCAACGGTGGTTTTTGGAATAGGACATATCGCGAATAGCATGAAAAAAAGGCCGAGCTAAGCGGCCTTTTTTATTTTACGAAAGAATATCCTCCAGCGGGTTCGTTTGACCGTTCGATTGGATCGCCATTTGAGGCTGGCCCCATTTCGTCCATTCTGCTTATGTATCCATGGTCCTTTCCGCATTGTGAATTACCTACTTGTAGTATCTAAAAAAACAACATAATTATGCCTTGTTCTAAATAATACCTTTTTACTGTATAAGACGATTTGGATTTGTGAAAAATATGACTAATTCTCATCTATACAAAAGGAGCGAGGTAATTGGAAATTACAATGGGTGCAGATGAAGTTATCAACCGGATCAGGCAGCTTCAATCGAATGGAGGTACGACTAATAAAAAGCAAGTGAAGCAATCCGATCCTGAGCTGATGCAGAACGCGTTGTTTTATTTCCCAAGCTGGGATCATGCGTTAAAGAATGCAGAGACATTGTAGACCCGTGTAAAAGAACTAAAAAACGCTAATGACGAATAAAGTCATTAGCGTTTTTTAGTATTCATTACAATACGGTTTAGCTGCGATAAATTGGAGCTCCTAGCGGAGCAGCTCCGGCACCGCCATCAACACTGATTTCGGCTCCTTGAACAAATGAAGAATCTTCTGAGGCCAGGAAAAGTGCCGCCTTGGCTATTTCTACAGCTTCACCAATACGGTTAAGAGGTATGCTTAATGCAAGCCCAGCCTCTAATTTAGCAAAGCTTTCCGGGTCAGACTGTCCCCAGATCGGTGTGCGGGTTGCTCCAGGTACGACCGTGTTTACACGTATACCGCGTGGTGACAGCTCGGCAGCCATAACCCTTGCCATACTGCTGATCGCCCCTTTACTTGCAGCATATGCAGACCCTCCCGGTCTTCCAGCCTTAGCTAGTACGGAACCGACCAGAATCACTGATGCTCCTTCTTTCAGATGAGGAAGAGCCCCTTGAACGGTAAAGAACACACCGGTTACGTTTGTTCTCAAAATCTCTTCAAATACAGAATGCTCTGTGCCACCTACTGGAGTTGCTCCGGAAATTCCGGCATTCGCAAAAACGATATCCAGACTACCAAATGTTTCTACAGCCGCAGCCGCAGCTTTTTCGAGACCTGCTGGGTCGGTTGCATCGGTTTGAATAGTGAGGACATTTGCTCCGAGTTCTTCCTTAACTGCATTTAGTCTGTCCTGATTTCTTCCCGTAACGACGACCTTCGCGCCTTCTTCAATAAATAACTTTGCAGTGGCGAACCCAATACCGCTGTTTCCTCCTGTAATTAAAGCCACTTTGTTTGTAAGTTTTCCCATGGATAATCGCTCCTTTAGGTTTATTCGAGAATGATCGTTCTTAAAAAGATCAAAAAAATAAGAAGTCGTGCTTCGCTATTATCTTAACATTACGGGAACGATCGGTAAAGAATTATTTTTGAAAAGTGCATAATAGAAATAAATTGGAAACACCACATCACTGCATGGTAGAATTTAGGTAAAGGAGTTTTCTATGAAAATTTTCAAGAAAGCCAGTTTCTTACTGCCTGTATTGTCTTTGATCATTTGCATACATAACTTATCTGGGAATGATGATAAAAACTTGCTATTGTTCCTGACAAGTCCATTGTTATTACGTCTGAATTCATGGTTAACGGATCTCCATTACTCCATGAATAATGAACTTCTATTCAATTTTATTTTGTACTGCCTACATTTTTTTTCGTGGCTGATTGCAGGACTTTTTATAGATTGGCTTCGTAAGAAGTATAAAACAAAAAGAAGAACCCTATAAATGTCACAGATTATTGAAATCTAACATGACTACCCCGGTGATATGATACAATCAAATCAATTAATGACCATTTGGTGTACATTATTGGAGGTACTATATGAAGAAGATAGAAGCCATTATTCGTCCCGAGAAACTTAGAGAAGTTATTGAAGCTCTTCGGATTATAGATGTTACCGGATTTACAGTGACCCAGGCGCAAGGACGCGGACAGCAAAAGAATACAACAGGCGTGTACAGAGGTAAGTCTTACACCGTTAATCTGCATCATAAAGTCAAAATGGAGATTATTGTATCCGACCATAAAGTGCAGGAGACCATTCAAACCATAATAAAAACTGCACAGACTGGGGAAATGGGAGACGGCAAAATTTTTGTTGTTCCTGTTCAAGAAATGTACAATATCAGAACGGGTGTAACGGACGAAACCATTGACGAATTGAAGTGAATTCTTCCTGTTGCGGTACAAAAAAGAGGCAAAGCATAAGGCTTTGTCTCTTTTTTATGTTAGAAAACATTACATTTGATGTTGACAATTTAAGTCCATGCTTTTACTATTATAAAAGTTATTACATGTCAGGGAGGTTGACATCATGTTCGCCGGTAATGAAATGGCACTGAATACAGTTTGGGTAGTATTGGCTGCGGCCATGGTCATATTTATGGAGGGCGGCTTCAGCTTGCTGGAGGCTGGCTTTGTTCGGACTAAAAATGCAGTTAATGTAACAATGAAGATTTTTGTTGATTTAACCGTAGGTGTACTGTCATTTTTTCTAATTGGATTTGGACTTATGTTCGGCAAGGATGCAGGCGGTGTAATCAGCTTTGATTTCTGGGGTGCTTCCCAATCCTTGAAGCTTGCGATAGATTTGCCATTATCTGCTTATGTGTTATTTCAAATCGGCTTCGCGATTGCTGCCATTTCGATTATTTCAGGTGCGGTTGCGGAACGGATGTCCTTTAGGGCCTATATACTAATCGCATTATTTGTTGCAGCAGTGATGTATCCAATATCGGGTCATTGGGTTTGGAATGCGGATGGCTGGCTGGCGCAGCTTGGAATGAAGGATTTCGCCGGTTCGGCTGCGATTCACGCTTTGGGAGGCTGGGCTGCATTTTCCTTTGCAAAAGTACTCGGTCCGCGCCGTGGAAGATTCAATACAGACGGAAGTGTGAATGTCTTCGCTCCAAGTAACATTCCACTGGCTTCAGCGGGCACCTTTATTCTTTGGTTTGGCTGGTTTGGCTTTAATGCCGGAAGTACTTTGAATGCTGCGGATATTAATCTGTCCGTTATTGCTCTAAATACAATGCTAGCTGCAGCGGCCGGAGGAACCTCCGCAATGCTCTACACCATGTACCGCTTTGGTAAAACAGACCCAAGTATGACGATGAATGGTGCATTGGCAGGCCTGGTAGCCATCACAGCAGGTTGCGCATATGTTAGCCCTTACTCATCGATTCTGATCGGTTTGATCGCTGGTCTGCTGGTAATCTGGGGAACGCTTGCCGTTGATAAGCTGAAGGTAGACGATCCTGTTGGTGCAGTCGCGGTACACGGTGTCAACGGTGTGTTCGGTACTTTGGCGGTCGGATTGTTTGACAAAGGAGACGGACTGTTCACAACCGGAAGCATTCATCTGCTCGGGGTACAAGCGCTGGGTGTTGCAGTGGTAGCGATCTGGGGGCTCGTGATGAGCTTTGGTTTTGCGAAGCTGCTTCAGAGAACGGTAGGTCTACGCGTGACCGAAGAGGAAGAAGAGGAAGGTCTGGATATGGCTATGCACGGGATTCCTGCTTACAATGAACTTGAAAGATTTAGTGATCAGCCGGGAATCGATCTCATGCTTCTGTCTAAGACCGGGACTGGACTTTAAAAGAGACAATAGACAAATAACTAAAGCCGCTAAAGTCAAGTGATTTAGCTGCCACATTACATATGGCCTGCAGATAAGCCCGTCCCGGTGCTTCCTTTGCAGGTTTTTTGTTATTACCGGGGAATTTTATATAAAAATGCAACTGGATGGAGAGGTTAGAATGATGAATTTTGAAGAGATTCAATGGAAACACCTAACTTTAAACGACTTGAGATCCGGATTGCTCGAAACATTCAACCGTTATCAGGAGGTTAAACGGGTTTGGAGAACTGTCAAAGGCCAAAGATGTCTCGTTGCTGAGCCATTCATTGATCAATGGGATCTAGAGACGAAGAAAGAGATCGTAAGTGAGGATTTATTTTATTGTCTAAAAGATGGCGGGATCGTAAACTGTGCCCAGTATAATGGGGAGATCATTGCTTTTTCATCATTGCTCCGCAGTTTGTTCGGGAGTGAACAACAGTATGCAGATTTAATGCAGCTTCATGTTTCATATGAATACCGGCATCGAGGGCTTGGAAGGCAGCTATTTGAAAAGTGTGTGAAGCAGGCTGAGCTGTGGGGTGCCCGGAAATTATATATCTCTTCACATTCCGCTGAAGAAACCTATGCATTTTACAGTTCTATGGGCTGTGTGGATGCTGTGGAAATCAACCAACATCATGTGGAGCTGGAGCCATTCGATATTCAGCTGGAGTATGTAATTGGTAACTAGTACGCCGATTAAGCCTTGAAAACATCTAAAATTCCTATAGAATACACACGATGTACACAGGAGTTCTTTATAGTGGGTCCTGTAGCTAATCAGTAATCAGATGAGGGTGGAAGTGAGTGTATAGGGATGAAAAGAACGATCTTACTGGTTGAAGACGATATGCTGATGCGTGAATTTATAACGGATTATTTCAGGAATGAGCAATGGGAAGTGCTTGAAGCGGAGAACGGCAGAATTGCACTCGATATTTTCGAACAGAACTCCGTTGACCTGGTGGTCCTGGATATCATGATGCCGGAGCTGGATGGATGGTCGGTATGCAGGCGTATCCGCAAAACCTCGGACGTGCCGATTATTATCATCACCGCCAGATCGGAAGACGATGATCAAATGATGGGTTTTGAGTTGGGTGCCGATGAGTATGTCACTAAGCCTTTAAGTCCAAGAGTGCTAGTGGCTCGTGCGACCGCATTGATGAAAAGAACAGAAGGTACCGTCGGCCGTGAAAATGATTCTCTGAGCTATGGTGATCTCTTAGTGAATAAGGCGGCACACACCGTAACTGTGGCAGGAAATAAAATTAGTCTTTCTCCAAAAGAGTACGATTTACTACTCTATCTTATTAAGCATTACGGTAAAGTGATGCCCCGGGATACGATCTTGAATGCCGTCTGGGGATATGATTATTTGGGGGATGTGCGCACCGTGGACACCCATATTAAGAAATTAAGAGCCAAATTGGGAGAGGAAGGACGGTACATCAGTACCGTCATCCGCACAGGCTATAAATTTGATTTGGACTCATGAGAAGGCATAGTGTAGTTCTTAAGCTGTTTCTGGTGACGACCACTCTGGTGTTGATTGTGTTCTCTTTGGTGATGCTGGCGGAAGGATTGTTTTTCGAGCGGTTCTACAAATCAACCAAGGTTGAGGCATTGGAACGGAGGATGAACACCTTCGCGGAATCTTATCCTGAAGCCGGACAGAGTGAACCGCAAGCCGCGCGGAAGCTGGGCACTTTCATGAATCGGAGCGATGCAAGTGTCTCCCTTCTGAATAACCGGTTTGAACGAGTAACCATCAATCCCTATGATCTGGAGCTGCAAGCAGAGGGGAAGACGATTACGGTTCCCATACCTATGAACGGATTGCCTGTCGATGCCATACCGCCGGGAATTCAAATTGGCGACAGCTTAACAATAGACGGAATATTTATGGATCAGAAAGACACCATTATGCAGCCGGTGGAGTTTCAGCCTCCTGCCGTTAATCCCGGGCCGGGGCTTGTGAGGGTAAATGGAAAGGTTATTGATCTCCTTCTGCCGGAGCAGAGATCCTACAATCCACTGTATCAGGATGCCTTAATCACCGATGCCCTTCGTGACTGGATGCTTGTAGCAGAAGACTATCGGTCAGAGCTGGATGCGGGTTCCCCGGTTCGTATGGATTGGCAGGATCAATGGAGCGGTATTCAATATGCTGTGATGGTACGTGCACTGCCAGAGGGCAGTATTAATGAACGTTATGTATTCGTCATGACTTCGCTGCAGCCTGTAGGGGAGGCTGTCGGAATACTAAGGCAGTATTTCATTTATGCGGCACCGGTCATAGTGCTGCTTGTGGTTCTCCTCTCTTTATTTTATTCCAGAGCGGTCTCTAGGCCGCTGGTGATATTAAATCGCTCTGCAGCCAAGCTTGCCAAGCTGGATTTTAGCGGACAGCCGGAAATCCATTCAAGGGATGAATTCGGTGAGCTGTCTGAGAGCATGATCACAATGTCCCGAAATTTGGATACAACCTTATCGGAGCTTCATAGGGCGAATGAGCAGCTGCAAGAGGATGTAGCTGAACAAGAAAGGTCTGAGCAGCTCCGTAAAGAGCTCATTGCGAATATATCTCATGAATTGAAGACACCACTGGGAATTGTTAAAGGCTTCGCTGAAGGCTTACAGGACGGGGTTGCAGGTGAGAAAAGAGATCGTTATCTGGCTCTCATTGTCAATGAAACGGACCGGATGAATGCTTTAATCATGGATATGCTGGAGCTTTCCAAGTTCGAAGCGAAAGCAGTCCGCTTAAATCCCGGAAGCCTATTACTTGCCAGCCTTATTCAAAGGGTCGCAGAATCCTTTACCCGGCAGATGGAGAACAAGCACCTTCAATTGCGTATCCTTACTGAGGATTCGGAGGAGCTATACGTCGTGGCGGACACCAGACGAATAGAACAGGTGGTATTAAATCTGCTGAGCAATGCCATCCGGCATGCCGAGGAGCATAGTGTCATCACGATTGACATCGGGCGAACGTCTCCGGATACGATAACTACAGTCATCGAGAACCAGGGTCCGCCTATCGCAAGGGAAGACCTGGAACGGATATGGGATCAATTTTACCGGGCTGAACGTTCGAGGGACCGGAAGTCCGGAGGAACGGGTCTGGGTCTCGCCATCGTCAAACATATCCTGGAGCTTCATAATAGCCGGTATGAAGCGGTGAATACGCAACATGGTGTCGCATTTTCTTTTTCATTACAAGAAAGCCGAGGAGAAACTTATGAGTAAGAAACAATATTTCTATATCGCCGCAGCTTTGACTGCAGTATTGCTAACCAGTGCGTGTGGCAAACAATTGAACTCTGATTCCCCGGAGATCACAAGCACACAGGTTCCTGTAACAACACCGGAGAATGCGGCAATAGACGAGAACGCGGATTCGGCACATACCAGCGAGGAGATTCTCATTATTGTCGACCAGACCCCTAAACCAATCGAGGGGAATAGCTTTGATTTTGTGGTCAACCGGAGGCCGGAAGGATTTGCGTTGGCGGAAATGGAATGGGTCTCTGAGAAGAATCGGATAGTGAATTCCGTGCCAGACGCCATTGCGCATGGAGCGAATGGGGAAGACGGCTTCTACATCAGCGGAGACGGCCAATTTATGGGCTTTTTTTACCCCGATACAATGAAAGGTGAGCAAGGTCAGGTAATGTTTCTCTTTACAAATGAGCAGGGCCAGGAGCTGACCTGGAAGAAAGAAATTACTTTGAATTAGGTCCTTTGGGCTTAATTATCGAACGACAAAATAATCTGTTTTTCGTCAACAATCCGTAGATTGTGAGCAAAAGTCGAATTAGGTCAGGTATTTGACGTAAGGAGAAGTATAGTGATAATTCTAAAACTCCCGTGTCATCGATGACACGGGAGTTTTTTTGCCAAATCGCTGTTTGTGGCAGGATGCTTCAGAACGTTTGAAATGCGACCCACACGGCCATGAGCATAATTGCGATTCCGCTCACCATGCACATGAAGTAATAGAAATCACTTGGTTCGGGATCCTCTACCCATACCCAGCGCAGTGAAATTAAGAACAGAAAGTTCTGAAACTTCTCATACCGTAAGGTGCACCAGCCATAAATCATGAGCGCCAGCGCTAAATACAGAAATGAGGGCTCCCCCCTTGTGAAATGATATTCCGGATAAGCAGCCTTAACCAGCATGGCAGGAGTATATAGCAATTCGCCTTCGGACATGACCCTCTGGTTATTCACGAACATCAGAAGCTCTGAGACCAGATTTCCTTGATCATCAAAGCTGATTAGCGTTCCAGGCTGTTCTTGAACTTCGTATTTGCTGCCGTCCGGGAAAGTCACGTTGTATATGGTAAGATAGCCGGATTTAAGCTTCGTTATCGTATATTCATTGTCGTTAAGAATTACGATACGATCCGGATAATCGATCCGAACCTGCACAGGAGATGCATTATCGCTGTGGTATGTAATGAGGTCCTCCTTCTCGCTGTAGTAAGTATACATGTCTCCTGAGATGTAAAATACCCGTTCTGTGAAGTAGTTATGGGACAATAACGCAACAATAATAGAAAGAGAAAGAAGAGATGAGAAAAAAATAAAGTCCGGGGATTTGATCTTTAGGAGCAATGATTTCATAACAGATACTTCCTTCCGCTCATTGTACCTTTACATACGTAGATCGTGGTGAACGGTTGCTGAGTTTCTGAGTAATAAAGTTCATTAACATTCGCTCTTACTTGCCAAGAGTGAATAGGATATTCAAATACATAATTGAAGATAACGACTTAGGAAGTGAATTAGGTGAGTATACGTGTTAAGAACTCGGTTGCAGAGAAGCATACCGACAGCATCGAAACTGCTACAAGAGGCTGAATGGACTGGATGATGGAATAAGTGGTGGCACCTAATATTGTCAGATGTCATCTTTATTAATGTCTAGTTTAATATGAACTTTGTCCCCATGTTCGTGGCTTTCAACTAAGCTCGCCGTCATTAGGGATTCCCGCCATATACGCGGATTAGGCTATTGTACTTGCACCAAAATACTTGTTTTTTCGATATTTTCTTTATTTTTGTGCAACTTTTGTCACGTAAATGCACTAATGGATTAATGTGACAAATTTAACTTGAAGATATCTGCATGATATGGTATTTTTACCCTGTAATTCAAATAATGATTCATATTGACAATCTAGGTTATAGTTCTCTACTTGGAATGGCTAATATGTCACAAAATGTAGCATTTTCCCCTTCGTGACTGATCCATTCTGAACACATTCCACTTTTTTTATTGTCCAATTAATGAAAGCAGTCTCCTGGTATTAAAGAATTCCTTTCTTGATTGGATAGCTTGCTGATTCACAACCCTTCTAGACAAGTTAACCCTCTTCCTTTAAATCTGTAAAATTCATTGCAATTCGTGTTTAAATATGTTTTTAATTTAATAAATTACCATAATTTAAAAAATATTGCTAATTTATAATCGGTACTAACACATCTGTTGCGATTCTGGCATAACTTTATGAAATCCAAGCCGCTTGCATAAGATTCATATCCTCCATGACTGCTATCAGTGAGCAATTGTATTCGGCTTGATCATGATAAAAGGAGAGGAAAGAATGAGTAATAAGAGTGATAGGTTAGTAGCGATTGTTGGAATGGGATGCAGATTCCCGGGGAGTTCGAATAACGTGGAACAGTTCTGGGGAATTTTGAAATCCGGTAAAGACGCGGTTACAGAAATACCTGAAAACAGATGGAGTATTGATGAATATTATCATAGTAACAAGCAAGTTAAGGGAAAAAGCCACTCGAAACGCGGCGGGTTTATTGATCGTTTTGATGAATTTGACGCTAAGTTCTTTGGGATCAATGCCAGAGAGGCCGACCAAATCGATCCTCAGCAGCGGCAGATGCTTGAAATCGTGTGGGAGGCGCTGGAAGATGCGGGAATCAAGCCCTCGAGCATCAGCGGCTCGAAGACGGGTGTATTTATCGGCGGATTTACACTGGACTATAAGATTCTACAGTTTGCGGATGTTTCCCAGATTGGAACACACGCAGCAGTAGGCAGCATGATGACTATGTTATCGAACCGGATCTCATATATATACAACTTGATGGGTCCTTCCTTGTCGATCGATACCGCATGCTCCTCATCCGTGGTATCCATTCATGAAGCCTGCAAAAGCCTCCATAACGGCGAGTGTGATCTTGCGCTGGCAGGAGGCATTGAATTGATCTATGCTCCGGAATATTACGTTGCAGAATCCAAAGGCGGATTTCTGTCCGAGGATGGCAGATGTAAAACCTTCGACGCCACTGCTAACGGCTATGTGAGAGGTGAAGGCGGCGGGATCGTTGTACTTAAACCTCTGGATAAAGCGCTGGAAGACGGCGATTACGTATATGCGGTAGTCAGAGAAAGCTTGGTTAACCAGGACGGCAAAACAAACGGGATTACGGTTCCGAATGGTGAAGCACAAAAAATGCTGCTCGAAGATGTATACGCACGAGCCGGTATTTCATCCGAGGATGTGCAATATGTTGAGCTGCACGGAACGGGAACGGCTCTAGGTGATCCGATCGAAGTGAATGCCGTAGGGGAGTTTTTTGGCGTCAACCGGACTGAAGACAACCGGTGCATCATCGCGTCGGTCAAGCCGAATATCGGCCATCTGGAAGCAGCCTCCGGTGTAGCTTCGGTAATCAAGGCGGCCATGACGCTGGACCGCAGACAGATTGTGCCGCATATCGGGATGAAGGAGCTGAATCCGGCCATTGAGCTGGACAAGCTGAAGCTGAGAATTCCTCTAGAGAATGAGGCTTGGCCTCAGGATGGCAGAGATCCGATTATCGGGGTTAATTCATTCGGATTCGGCGGAACCAATGCGCACGTTATTCTGCAGGGTGTGTCGAGCGACAGAACGTATGATGGAACGGTTAATGAAGAGGTTCCTCAGGTACTCGCCATTACAGCGAAATCCGAGCACTCCTTAAAGGCGCTAGCTCAGGAGTATAGTGAATTGTTAGTTGGCACAAAAGAGAGATTGGCGGATATTTGCCACTCTGCGCTTTTTAAACGTGAGAAATTTTCTAAAAGCTTAGCAGTGTTCGGACATAGCACGGAAGAAATGGTGCGCAGCCTTACCGAATATAATCAAGAGGGCCGTTCAGAGAATGTCGCGGTCGGCAATGAGGCCAAGGATAAACGGCTGGTATTCATATTTACCGGTATGGGACCGCAATGGTTCGCCATGGGGCGTGAGCTGTATCATTCCAATACAGTCTTCCGCAAGACAGTAGAGCGGTGTCATACAGAGTTCTCTAAATATTTGACTTGGTCGCTGCTCGATGAATTTCTGATCAATGAGGAAGAGTCGAACATGCAGTTCACAGAAGTCTCTCAGCCAATGAACTTTACGGTTCAAGTGGCTTTGTATGAGATGTGGAAGAGCATGGGCGTCTCCCCTGATGCCATTATCGGTCACAGTGTTGGTGAGGTGTCTGGACTATATGCAGCGGGAGTCTACACATTTGAAGATGCGGTCAAAATTTCGTATTACCGCAGTATGCTTCAGCAGAGACTGACCGGCAAAGGAGGCATGCTGGCCGTAGGTCTGGATGAGGAACAGGCTCTGCAGCTTATTGCCGGACAAGCGGATAAGGTATCGATCGCCGCCATTAACAGCAGTACCAGCTTAACGCTGTCCGGTGACATGGAATGCCTTACAGAAATTCATAACAAGCTCGATATGGATGGCGTATTTAATAAATTCCTTAGAGTAACCGTACCATATCACAGTGTATTTATGAACGAAATTAAAGACGATCTGATGGAGGCACTGCAGGATATTTATCCGCGCAAGAGCAAGATCCGGCTGTACACTACTGCCAACGGCCAACTGGCGGATGGACCTGAGTTAGATAATGATTACTGGTGGTTGAACGTATCGGGCTCCGTATACTTCGCCAAAGCCATGAAGCAGATCCTGGAGGAAGGCTACACGAATTTCGTTGAAGTCGGCCCGCATCCGGTGCTGGCGAATTCGGTCAGTGAACTGGCTTATGAAATGGACAAGGACATCTTTATTGCACCTTCCCTGCGCAGAAATGAACCTGAAATGGCTAGAATGTTCAGAACTTACAGTGAACTGCTGTGCGCCGGTTATGAGATCGACTGGTCTGAAGTCTATCAGGGGACTTATAAATATGTGAAATTACCGCATTATCAATGGGAGCATGAGAAGTTCTGGAAAGAGTCTAAGGAGCATATGAAGAGACGCCTTGGGCAGAAAGAGCATCCGTTTATCGGCTACCGCAAGAACAGTTTTGTTCCGTTATGGGAGACGGAGATCAATGATCATGTTCTGCCGTTTGTTGCGGATCATTGTGTTAATGGACAGGTTCTGCTGGCAGGTGCGCATTATATCGAAGCAGCATTCCAGATGATGCGCAGCTATTCCGGAATACGGCAAGAGGAAGTCTACGCGCTGAATCATATTCATTTTAAAAGAGCGCTCTTCCTGGATGAGAACAATGTCGGCAGCATGTCCATCAGCTATGATCCGCAGAGCGGTGTGGTTAAAATCGGAAGCATCGCGGATGGGGATATCACCAGAGCTGCTGAGAATTTCCGCGGGGAATTTGTTAGACAACAGACCATTAGAGCGGGTAAAACCATTGATCTTGCAGCTGTCAAGAATGGCGCCAAGGAGCATTTGTCCAAAGAAGAATGTTATGGCCTGCTTGAGAGGATGAATTTCAATTACGGTCCGATGTTCCGCGGCCTGAAGGAAGTATGGATTAAAGATAATGAGGTTCTGGCTGCAATCAGCCTGCCGGAGGAACTGGGCGTAGAAGACATGGATAATATTCTGCATCCGGTTATTCTCGATGCGGCATTCCAGTCGCTGCTCGCCAACCAATTCGATGAACTGCGAGAAAAAGGGAAAGTGGATATCAAACTTCCGGATACGGTGGATGCAGTGATTGTATACGGCAAGATCACCGGACCTTTGCTGGTTCGTTCGATCGTGAAGGAATCAAATTCGGAGTTCATTGCCGGAGACATTGAAATTTATGATGAGCAGGGAAATGTCATTGTATTCGTAGATAACTTCGTTGCAAGGGCCGTCGAGAAAGATGCCGAGGATGCAGTCCTAAGCGAGAATGCGCTGAAAGAATGGTTCTACGGAATAGAATGGAAGCCGCAGGAGCAGCAAGACGATGAACAGTTGCTTGCAGCCCGGACTTCCTATCAGAACTGGGTTATTCTGTGCGATGCATCCGGGACTGGCGACAAGCTTGCGGATCTGCTGAGTAGTAAAGGCAATAACTGCATCTCTTTCTATGCGGATGACCAGCATCCGGATAACCAGGCTGGACGCAGCGTGATTCGCAGCAACGACGAAGCAGATTACCTGAAAATTATTCAGCAGTTGGATAAAGAACAGGAATATGGCGTGATTCATTTATGGGGACTGGATATTCACAGCAGTGCCGATATGAATACGGAAGATATTGAAGCCTCCAAGCCAAAGGCTGTCAACAGTATTCGGTATCTAATGAACACACTGAATGAGAACAGCATTAAATTCCGGACATGGGCGGTTACCAGCGGTGCGGTTAGTGTACTTCCGGGTGATTCTGTGGATGTTCTGCAAGGAGCGGCTGTAGGTATGTGCAGAGTGATCAGCCACTCAGAGTGCATCGGAAGCTGGGGAGCAAGCATTGATATCGACGGATCTCCTGAATCCCTTGAAATGCTTGTACATGATCTGGAGCTCTACTCCAGAGAAGATCAAATTGCCTACAGAAACGGAACCCGTTATGTGGCAAGGCTGGAGCATATCTATGAGCTGGATGGGAACATCCCTGTCCATCTGCATAACAATAAATTTTATCTGGTTACCGGAGCGATGGGCTCTCTGGGACAAATCACGGTAAATTGGATGGTTGAGAAGGGTGCGAGATATTTTGTATTAATCGGACGAACTGCATTGCCTTCCAAACGGGAAAGAAAGGGAATTGAGCCGTCTCATCCACTCTTCAGCCAAGTGCAATTCATTAATGAACTGGAAAGAAAGGGTTGCACCGTTGAAGTTGCCGCCCTGGATATTGCCGATGAGGCTGCTGTCTTTGAGCTTACGCAGCGGCTAATCCATGAAGAAACCATGCCGGTCGGCGGTGTCATTCACATTGCTGGTGTAGTCAAAGACAAACTGATGATGCAGATGCAGCAGCAGGAATTTGATGAGGTCTACAACACTAAGGTGAAAGGTGCATGGTTGTTGCACAAACATCTGGAAGAGGTAGAACTAGACTTCTTCATTATGTATTCCTCGACAGGATCGGTGGTCACAGCCGTTGGACAAGTTAACTATGCCGCAGCCAACTCGTTTATGGATTCACTTGCCTATTACCGCCGCAGTAACGGGAAGCCTGCATTAAGTCTGGGCTGGGGACCGTGGGGCGTAGGGATGGTCAAGGAAAAGAATCTGATAGACCACTATAAATACCAAAGAGGCATGAGTCCAATTTATGCCGTTAACGGGATGCAGGCGCTGGAAAGAGTGTTCGGCCAAGAGATCTGCCATACGGTAATCGGCGAAGCCGACTGGCCGCTTGCGCTCAATAATTACCCGGGCAAGCCGGTATTGTTCAACCATCTTGCGCTGCGAAGTGAAGTATCTACGGGGGAGACACAGGATACCGATTTGTTCAGCATGTTGGCCAAGACATCCGGGGATGAAGAAAAATGCGTGGTAATCATGGACTTTTTTGCAGAGATTATTGCGGAGACGATTCATGCCAAGAAAGAAAATATTGTACTCGAAGAATCAATCAGCTCGGTAGGTGTTGATTCCATTATTGCCGCCGAGATCCGCAATAAAATTAATAAAAAATGCAGCATCAATGTGTCTATTGTAGATATCCTGGGCGGAATCAGCATTGCGGACCTTGCAGCAAAATATTTCAGCGATATCAATGAGCTTGTGGTGGAAGAAGAGTCAGCGGAAGAAATGGAAGACCTGCTGCTTCGTCTGGAGAATATGTCCGAGGAAGAGGCTGCCTTGTTATTGTCTAAATAGAGGGGAGTAAGAGCGGAGAATGAGAATTGCTGACGAGAATGAGCTGAGAGATTTGGATATCGCCATTGTAGGAATGGATTGCAAGGTTCCTGGAGCGGACGACGTCACCCAGTATTGGAACAATCTCTGTAACGGTGTGGAATCCCTCACTTTTTTCACAGATGAGGAGCTGCTGGCTGCGGGCATCCCGCAAGAATTAATGAATCACCCGGAGTATATCAAACGTGGTTTTAAACTGAATGATATCGAACAATTTGATGCTTCGTTCTTTGGGTTTACTCCAAGAGAGGCGGCCTTGATGGACCCGCAGCAACGGCTTTTGCTGGAGAGCTCCTGGCGGCTGGTGGAAAGCGCAGGCTATAACCCGGATCAATATGGCGGCAGGATAGGCGTATTCGTCGGCACGGGGACCAGTAAATATTTGCTGAAAAATATTATGTCCAGCATCGACCTAGATACCTCACCTGAAATCAGACAGATCTGGATGGGCAATGATGTTCATTTTGCTTCAACCATGATCTCCTACAAGCTGAATCTGAAGGGTCCTAGTGTAAATGTGCAGACGGCATGCTCGACCTCTTTGACGGCAGTCACTCTAGGGGTTCAGGCGCTGCTGAACTATCAATGCGACATGGCGATTGCCGGGGGCTGCACGGTTGCAGTTCCCCAGGACGCCGGTTATTTATATCTTCAGGGAGAGGTACTCTCCAAAGACGGTCATTGCAGACCGTTTGACAAGGATGGTACCGGGACGCTCGGCGGCAGCGGAGTGGGGCTGGTTCTGCTGAAACGGCTGGAGGATGCGGTAAATGATCGTGATCATATAGTTGCTGTAATCAAAGGTGCATCTTTTAACAACGATGGTTCGGCAAAGGTTGGATATTCAGCACCCAGTGTTGAGGGAGAAAGAAATGCGATCAAAAGCGCACAGATCCTAAGTGAGATCGAGGAAGAAACCATTACCTATATAGAAGCGCATGGAACGGCAACGCCGATGGGTGATCCGATTGAAGTGCAGGCACTTACGGAAGCATTCCAAGAAGCCACTGATAAGAAGAATTTCTGTGCGCTCGGTGCGGTGAAAGCGAACATTGGACATTTGGATGCAGCAGCTGGAACTGCCGGATTAATTAAGACTTCACTGATGCTCCAGAACAAGAAGCTGGTACCGTCCATCAATTATACAGAAACCAATCCTAATATCGATTTGAAGAATTCACCTTTCTATGTCAATACCCGATACACCGACTGGGAGCCGGACTGCCAAGTAAGAAGAGCGGGTGTCAGCTCATTTGGTATTGGTGGCACCAATGTGCATGTGGTATTGGAGGAAGCCATTGAGACACGCAGTGTACAAAGCAATCAAGAATATCAACTGCTGCTGCTCTCTGCCAAATCCAAAAATGCTTATGACAAAGTGGCAACTCAGTTGCTGGATTATCTAAATAGCCATGAGGAAGCAGATTACCGGAACGTTCTGTATACCATGAATGTTGGTAGAAAGAGATTTCCGCATCGCGGAGGTCTGGTCTGCAATAGCAGAGAAGATCTGATCGAGAAATTAAGCAGCGGACTTTCGGGAACATGGTCACCGGGTGAGAATGAGAGAGAAATTGTATTTCTTTTCCCGGGTCAGGGTGTCCAGTATTTGAATATGATACGTCAGCTTTACGAATCAAAACCTGTGTTCCGGCGTGAGATGGACAAGTGTTTTGGGATTCTGCAAGAGCAGTTTGGCTACGATTTACAAGAAATCGTGTTTTCAGATGATGTTGAAGCAGAGGCGGAGGAACGCCTGACGGAAACGCAGCATACGCAGATTGCTATTTTCGTTGTTGAATATTGCCTTGCCAAGCAACTGATAGATTGGGGTATAACACCTAAGGCTATGCTCGGACATAGTATTGGAGAGTATGTGGCGGCTTGTTTAGCGGAAGTCTTCTCGCTCGAAGATGCACTTAAATTGGTGCTGATGCGTGGCAGAATTATACAGTCTCTACCAAAAGGCGACATGCTTTATGTAAATATGAACGAGCAAGAGGCCAAGCACTATTTGAGCGACAAGGTGTCGCTGGCCTTAATCAATTCCGAGAACAGGGTTGTACTATCCGGTGACAGTGAAGCGCTGCAGGAAGTAATGGAACAGATTCAAGGGAACAGAGATTGCCGGATTCTCCATACCTCACATGCTTTTCATTCCTATATGATGCAGGCTGCGGTTCCGGGAATGCTGGATGTCCTATCGAGTATACAATTCTCCGCACCTAAGATTCCGATAATGTCCAATGTTACAGGTGAGTGGCTGAAACCGGAAGAAGCAGCGGATGCGGATTATTGGGTCCGGCATATGCTGGGTACGGTCAGATTTAAGGATGCTGCTGTGAATTTGGCCAAGTCCAATTACAAGCATTTTATTGAAGTCGGTCCGGGCAGAACCTTATCGGTATTTATGCAGGAGAATTTAAGGAACGATGAGGATTGTGTGTTGTACCAAACTCTCCGCGACGTTAAGAATTCGGTCAATGATTCTAAATTCTTGGGTGAGTTTCTTAAAAAGGCCTGGATAAGCGGATTGAATATTGATTTCGCTAAATTGTATGAGCATGAAGTGTTATTCAGAATACCTCTGCCAACCTATCCTTTCGAGAAGAAAAGGCACTGGATCGCACCTGACAAGAAAATGGCTTTCGAAGAGGTGCTGGGCAGTGAACGAGATCAAGTAATTCAAGAAGCAGATTTAAGTTCGGATTCGGATGAGGAGTATAACAGACCGGATCTTTCGGTTACGTATGAAGCGCCTACCAATGTAATTGAAGAGAGCGTCGTCCAGATGCTTCAGGACATGATGGGCATCAAGCCCATTGGAATCAATGATAATTTCTTTGAGCTTGGCGGTCATTCCCTGATGATCACCCAGGTGATATTAAGAATCAAGGAGTTGTATGACATCGAGCTACAGCTGAAGCAGTTCGTAGAAGCGCCTACCGTTAAGGAAGTAGCTGATCTTATTGTAGAGGAATTATCGGCAAATCTGGATCTCAATATACTCATATAGAAGGTGTGGAGATATGCATACGAGTGAAAGTGAAAGTGTGAAAAATAGAGTCAGTGCCTTGTCGGAATCCAAACGTATCCTTTTGGAGAATCTGCTGGAGGAGCAGAGAAGAAAGAAAAGGCAGTCTATTTTGAAGGAAAAAGGATTATCCGGGGTTGAAAAGAGAGACTCTGGCATAACAGCTTTACCTTGCACCTATATGCAGAAGAAATTCTGGTATGTGGAACAGCTTTTTAATGAATC
Source organism: Paenibacillus oryziterrae (assembly GCF_042610485.1). Taxonomy (NCBI): domain Bacteria; kingdom Bacillati; phylum Bacillota; class Bacilli; order Caryophanales; family Paenibacillaceae; genus Paenibacillus; species Paenibacillus oryziterrae. The sequence continues at coordinate 355,649 of NZ_JBGJZO010000003.1, forward strand.
CCATGCCTACAATGTGTCCGGTTATGTGGAGTTTCATGGCGCACTTCAAGTGGAATATCTCTATGAAGCTTTTAAAAGAATGATTGAGAGGCAGGAAGTACTCCGTTCCAAATTCAAGGAAGTGCAGGGCAATCTTCAGGTGGAACTTGGAGAAACCTTCGATGAGAGAGTCTTTAAAGTATGTGATATGTCCAATGCCGGAATCTCCCGAAGTGACATTCAGCAAATGATGGTGCTAGAAGGAATGAAGCCGTTTGAACTGGCGGAAGGGCAACTGATTCAGCTAATCTGTTATAAACTCAGCGATACGGAGTGGGTCGGGCAGATTGTCTGGCATCACATCGTATCCGACGGATATTCCATTGGTGTTTTTATCAAGGAACTGCTGGAGTGGTATGAAAGTTACGCAGGAAGAAGCGGCGAACCAGTTAGTCCATCGAATATCCAGTACTATGATTATGTCCTTCATATGAACGATAGGATTGCGAAGGGCGAGTTCAATCATCAGCTTCAGTTCTGGAAGGAACATCTGGACGGCAGCCCCATGACATGTGCGATTCCAACGGATTATGCACTGAGCCATGAGCTTACCTATCAGGGGGATCGGGTTGAATTCTCCATCGGGGAGACATTGAAGTCAAGGCTTGAGACCACCGCTAAAAAGCATGGTGTGACCTTGTTTGTTCTATACATGAGCGCGCTCAAATTGATGCTGCATAAGTACATACGGCAAAACGATATTATTGTCGGCGTTCCCGTTGCAGGTAGAAATGATGAGGAGCTTCATTCTATTGTCGGGTGTTTTCTGAATATGCTTCCGATTCGAAGCCAGATGGGTGAGGAGCAGATGCTCTTTGAGTATATTCAAACGGAGAATAATCATGTGATGCAGGCTTTGAAGCATCAGGATATCCCCTTTGATTTCATCGTAGAGGAATTGGGAGTGGAAAGAGATCTGCTGTCCACGCCTATTTATCAGGTTGTATTCAGCTATGAGAATAATGTACTGAAGGATATTGAGAATAAGGATTTCCATATTAAATTCGGTGAGCTGGACTTGAAGACAGCCAAGGTGGATCTGGCGCTAGAGGTCAATGAGGAGAAGGATGGATTAAGTGCCTGGTTCGAGTATAAGCCCGGCAAGTTCTCACGTAAACGGATTGAAACCATCAAAGACTACTATCTGCAGATTCTGGATACTGTCTCTCAGTATGAAGACGTAGCTATCAAAGATATTGAGATGATCACCGCGGCCGAGAAGGCTGAGATTCTCTACTCTTTTAACCGTCCGGTGTCCGGGTATCAACCGCAGACCATCAAGCAATTATTTGAGGCTCAGGCCGGCGCAAGGAATGAAGCTGTCGCAGCCGTCTGTGGAGACGAAAGCATAACTTATCATGAACTCAATAAAAGAAGCAATCAATTGGCAAATGTTCTCCGGAAGCGCGGTGTGGGCCGCGAGAGCATTGTCGGAATGATGCTGGATAAATCCATCGAAGCGCTGATTGCCATTCTTGGCATAACCAAAGCAGGCGGTGCCTTTATGCCGCTGGATTCATCCTATCCTAAGGAAAGAATACAATATATTTTCGCCGACAGCGGGGCCCGGCATTTGATTACTGCAGGCATCATATTGGATGAGATCGGTGCAGATCACATTGTAATTGATGATGCGCTGATTGAACAGGAATCACCGGACAATCTTTCCGACATCAGCAGTTCAGAGAATCTGGCCTACATTATTTATACATCGGGAACTACCGGGAAACCCAAGGGTGTCATGGTGGAGCACACGGGTATCGTGAATCTGAGAGATTATTTCATAACAAAATACAAGGTGACCTCAGATGATACAATTCTTCAATTTGCCAATCTCGTATTTGATGCATCTGTCTGGGAATTTGTCATGGGCTTGCTTACAGGAGCTAAGCTATGCATTGTAACTAAAGAAGCAGCACTACATATGAACCGGTTCGAGCAAGAACTGAAGAAGCATGAGGTTACGGTTGCTACCTTGCCGCCGCAGTATTGGAATGAAATCTCGGGCAGGGATCTCGGGCTACGTTTGTTAATAACAGCAGGCTCGGAATCTAATACACGGCTTGTCGAGCAATTGCCGCCGTCCCTCCAGTACTTTAATGCATACGGACCATCGGAGACTACCGTTTGTGCCTCGGACTGGTGGTTTGAAAGGGACAAGCAGATCCCGAAGAAGATCCCTATCGGCAGGCCGATCTCCAATATGCAGATTTATATAATGAACCATAACACGTTATGCGGAAAAGGAAGAATTGGAGAATTATGCATAACTGGTGTTGGGATTGCCAGGGGTTACCTGAATAGACCGGAGCTTACCGCAGCGAAGTTTAACGATAATCCGTTTGGTCCCGGAAAGCTATACCGGACAGGGGATTACGCGAGCTGGCTGGAGGACGGGAATATTGCTTTTTACGGCAGAATCGATACCCAGGTTAAAATCAGAGGCCATCGAATTGAGATCGGTGAGATTGAAAGTAAGTTAATTTCTCATAACAACGTTAATGCTGCTGCAGTGTCAACCGAGATGGATTCCAACAGCAATCCTTATTTGGCGGCTTACCTGGTTCTGGATGCGCCGGTGACGATTGCGGAGATCCGGGCATTTCTGAATGAAAGAGTACCGTCTTATATGATTCCGGCCGTTTTTTATACTGCTGATGCCCTTCCACTCAATATTAACGGCAAAGTCGATTTCACCAAATTATCAGCTTTAGGCAGCAAGTTGGAGCCTGGTAACGAATACAAAGCACCGTCTACTGATATTGAAAGAAAGCTGGAAGAGATTTGGAGCGGACTTCTGGGAGTTGATCGGGTAAGCATCCGGGATAATTTCTTTGAAATTGGCGGAGATTCGATCATCAGTATGCAGGTCATCGCGAAAGCGGCAGAAGAGGGAATCAAGCTGGAATTGAAATCTTTTTATGATGATAAATGCATTGAGCAGATGGGTATGAATGCTACGCCAATGGAGAACATTCAGCGTGATCAGGGGGAAGTCGCAGGGACGTACCTCTTAACACCTATCCAGAGATGGTTCATCGGACAGAATTTCAGTGATTTCAACCATTGGAATCAGTCTGTATGCCTAGAGCTGAAAGAAAAGGTGGACCCGAAAGTTTTGAATGACGCACTCAATGAGGTCTGCAGGCAGCATGATGTGTTACGGACTAGAGTGGCTGGTGGCAGTACCTTGGGAAATGTCTTCGGGAATGCCGGCAGATATGCGGAAATCATGCCTTTTGCATACAGTGATCGGTTACAGATAGTCGGAACTTCCGTAGCTAATCAACATCAAATGCAGCAGCAGATCATCGGGCTTCAGAAGTCCTTACGGCTCGAAACCGGAGAAGTCTTTAAGGGGCTGCTGATTCAGGACGATACTGGGGTAAAAAGCAGACTTGTGCTGACTGCACATCATCTCGTGTGTGACGCGGTATCCTACCGGATTATCATTGAAGATCTGTTCAATTTCTATCAGGCTTTATCAGCAAAAGAGAAAGTGAAGGTTCCTCTCAAAACCACCTCGTTTATCAGATGGAGCCAGGAAGCGGAGGCTTATTCCGCCAGCTTTGAAGCTATCACTAAGAAAAATGAATGGAATAAAGACCATAAGACCCACTGCCGTGAGGCACACAAGAACGGGTCTAACTCAAACAATACCGAAGCGGATGCTGCAACGTTCGTTTGCTCCTTGCCGGAAGAAACTTCAGCAAGACTCCTGACCGATGTGTCCAAGTCCTACAGTATTAAACCCGGTGAAGTGATGATTGCTGCTATGGAGCTCATGCTGCGGAATTTGGATGGCGCTGACCATACGATTTATATGGAAAGTCACGGGAGGGATATGCTGCAAGACAAGGTGGATCTGTCCAGAACTGTCGGCTGGTTTACGAATTGGTATCCTCTTTATTTTGCCGCTGATCAGAGTTCGGATCTTGGGCGCACACTGAAAGTCGTTAAGGATGGAATGGCCGCTGCCGAGAAACGCAGATTTGAGTATTTGATCAGCGATTATCCGAAAGGTGCCGTTGAGGTGGTCTTTAATTATATGGGTCATCTGGACAATCATAATTCAAGTGATTCTCCATTTGAACTGCTCGGCGGTGAATCTCTTTATACACGTGGTTTAACAAATGAGAGAGTAAGCCTGCTTGAAGTAAATGCCTATGTTTTGAGAGACAAGCTAACTTTTGAATGGGTGTATAATCAGAACCTTTATTCGAAAGACAAGATAGCAGAGCAGGCACAAGCTCTCCTGGGCAACCTGCTAGACATCATCGAATATTGCATGGAGTCGGAGGACAGCGGGGTTTCGGCAGCGGATTTTTTAGATGTGGATACGGAAGATTTGGATTTTATTCTATCAAAATTCAATTAAGGCGCCCAGGAGGGGAAAGCATGAACAAGGGAAATGTCTCTGACATCTATGGACTGTCAACCATGCAGGAAGGGATGCTGTTCCACAGTCTGAAGAGTGAGAGCAACAGCATGTATTTTGAACAGTTCTCCTGCAGATTGAATGGACAGATCGATATTGAAGTATTTTGGCAGGCCTGGCAGAAGGTCATCGATCAGCATTCGGCGCTGCGGACTGCATTTATGTGGGAGGGGGTTAAAAAGCCGGTTCAGGTCGTGCTAAAAGAATGCGGATGCAGGTACATCCAATATGACTGGAGGAATTTATCGCCGTCAGAGATTGGTAGAGAGTACAGCAAATTTCTTGAAAACGACCGGAACCTGGGCTTTGAACTGGATAAGGCTCCCTTGATGAGATTCGCACTTATTCAAATCACGGAAGACAGCCATTATTTTGTGTGGAGCTTTCATCATATGATCATGGACGGCTGGTCGCTGCCCCTCGTACTTGGACAGATGCTTGAGAATTACAAAACACTACAGCAAGGAATGAGTCCGTCAGAGAAGAAGAGAACCTCGTTCAAGGATTACATCCAGTGGGTGAACAAGCAGGATACAGGCAAAACGGCGCAATATTGGAAAGAGGTCCTTCATGGGTTTGAGGACGTCCTGAACATTACTGGAGATCAGGCGGAAGATCATCTGGGGGAGACGAAGAAGCGTACCCTACGCTTGTCAGAGGAACTAAACAAAAGTATTGAAGAAACAGCTAAGAGTCAAGGGATTACGTCCTATCAGATTTATAATCTGGCATACGCTATATTACTCAGCAGATACAGCGGGAAAGACGACGTGGTTTATGGCACGACGGTATCCGGCCGGCCTATGGACATCAGAGGTATTGACGAAGCGGTAGGGATATTCATAAATACCATTCCCGTGCGGGTACAGCTTGGACGGGAGGTTTCACTGATCGAATGCCTAGAGAGCCTGAAACAATCGCAGATCAGCCGAAGCTCCCATGAGTATATGTCATTGGCTGAAATAAGCAGTACCAGCGGCCACGCTGAACTGTTTCAAAGTATTTTCGTCTATGAGAACTATGCGAATGCCGAAGCCTATAAGGATATCACGGAATTCAGCATTACCGAACTGCAGTTGAGGGAAGAAATTAACTATCCGCTGGCCTGGGTGGTCAAGCCGGATCATGGCACCTGCATCGAAACCGTATATAATTCTGCTTATTTTAGTGAACAGCTCATCGATGAATTTCAAAAAAGCTTCATTGCCATTCTGAACGAAATTGTCCATAAGGTGACTGAGCCTGTCCGCAAGGTACAACTGATCTCAAGTGAGCTGGAGGATATTCTTACATCCGGTAAGGCTGTATCTTCTGTCCTGAATCTTCAACAACAAGAGGTCAATGATCTGAAAGCGGAAATGGAACACGTCTTGATCGTTGATAAGTACGGCAACCTGCTTCCGGATGGTTTTGAAGGCAGAGTATGTGTGCCTGGGAACGGGAAGCTAAACGATAGCGGATATGTCGGGCACTACGTAGCGGGTGGAACGTTGAAGCTCAATGAGACGTTAAGCACCCGTATGAGATTAGGCGGAATCAGCCTTAATTTGACCTTGGCAGAGCGTGCTTTTAGAGCTGAATCGCTCGTTGAAGATATCAAGCTTGTACATCGGACCAACCTGGAAGGCCAAGCGAAGCTTGTGGTCTACTATGTTGAAAAGGCAGCGGAGGATCAGGGGCAGCTTGAATATGCAGAACGGGCTGAGGAAGTGAGAAGGAAACTAGCGGACAGGTTATGTGCACTTCTTGAGATGAATATAGAAGAATGTGCTGAGATCCTAGAGTTTCTTCATGTGTCAGGCATTCCTTATTACGAAGACGGAACTGTTAAAATTAATGATTTGCTTGAGCTTGAGATTATCAATGACAACCTTATTCAGCGCTGGAGTAGCCTGTTTGCGGAGAATGGGAGTGCAGGCTTCTCCGGCACAACCCCTGTCAGATTCGCTCGTAAAGAAATAAAAATCAACCGGGAAAAGGTCCATCTGTCAGAGCTTTCGGACCATTTCAGCTTTGTGAATAAGACAAATTCCAAAGCTTCGGACAAGGTTGAAATCGTTAGCGGCAGTAAAGAAGCGAGCGGTGGAGAAAGTGAATTGTCGCTGATAACCGGTGAAGAGATTATCATCCCTGAGGTCACCGTGTTTGATCTGGGATATTATATCCGGCGGGCCGCCGACTGTGCACCTGAGAATCATGGGATCCGTTTTATTAATTATGACGGAAGCGTTGATTTCTCCGATTACAAGACTGTATACAGTGAAGCTAAATCTGTATGCTCCGGTCTGATGGAGAAGGGCCTTAAGCCCGGTGACAAGGTCATCTATCAGCTTGATAATAACCGGAATTATGTGAATACGTTCTGGGCTTGCATGTTGGGCGGTTTTATCGGAATTCCGGTGACTGTAGCCACCTCTTATCAGGAAGATAATGCGGCTGTACGCAAATTGTATAATGCATGGACAATGCTTGAACAGCCGGTCATTGTGGCGGATGAAGCACTGGCGGAGAGTATCCGCAATGTTCCGCGTATTCTGCATGAAGAAGCCGAGCTTACCGTATATGTGGCTGAACAATTGATGAATAGCCAGGATCGTGTGATCGAATATGAGGTTAAACCTGATGATATCGCTCTTATGCTGCTTACTTCCGGAAGTACGGGTATGCCAAAAGCGGTGATGCAGAGTCACAGAAACATTCTGTGCCGGACGATCGCTGCTGTACAGAGCAATGGATTTGGTCCTGAGGAGGTTACCTTCAACTGGATGCCGATGGATCATGTCGGTGGAACGGTGATGTCTAACGTCAGAGATATCTATCTGTACAGCCAGGAGATACTGGCGCCTGTCGGTTACATCCTGGAATCTCCGCTCCGCTGGCTTACGCTTATGAGCGACTATAAGGTGACCAATACTTGGGCGCCTAACTTTGCCTACAATCTAATTAACAGCCATGAAAAAGAAATCCGACAGCTCGGAATTGACTTGTCTCCACTAAAGGTGATCACCAATGGCGGGGAAGTGGTCGTCGCTAAAGTAGCTCTCAAGTTTAATGAGATTCTGAGACCGTACAATCTGCGGAAAACAGCGATGCGACCTTGCTTCGGGATGTCGGAGACCTGCTCGGGAATTATTTATTCACTGGATATCGGCAACGATCTGGTGAAGCCGGAGGATACTCAGGTATCCGTAGGTTATCCGCTTGCCGGACATCAGGTCCGTATTGTTGATGCAGAGGATGAGTTATTACCGGTAGGGACGGAAGGACGTTTCCAGATCAGGGGTTTGGCTGTAACACCGGGTTATTATAATCATCCGAAAGCTAACGCAGAAGCATTCACTCGTGACGGGTGGTTTGATACGGGGGATCTGGGTATGATCTCAGACCGGGGATTGACCATTACCGGCAGAGCGAAAGATATCATTATCATTAACGGTGTCAACTACAATAACTCGGAAATCGAGGCCGTGCTAGAAGATATAGACGGTGTGGAAGTCTCCTATACTGCTGCGGTTACGGTTAGAGCAAGCGGATCGCAAGAAGAGCAACTGGCTGTATTTTTCCATCCGACGTCCATGGAGTCCTTTAAGCTCAAGAAGATTATGAAAGAGATGCAGAAGGTGATAACTTCCAAAATCGGGGTGGTCATTGAATATATCGTTCCACTGGCTAAAAAGGACATCCCTAAGACTGCTATCGGTAAAATTCAGCGGATCCTGTTAAGAGATTCCCTTCTGGGAGGGAAATACGATTCTGTTCTGAAACAAGTGGATCTAATCCGTGATCAAAATACATTAAATCCTTGGGTATATAAGAAAACCTGGAAGCCGCAGGGCTTTAAAGGTGGAAAGACCGCAAGCTTTAGCGGAGATTTCCTGGTGTTTGAAGACAACGAAGGTCTGGCAGCCAAGGTGATGGAACGTCTGGGTATCCATGAAGATCAAGTGATCTCGGTTAAAAATGAAGAGAACTTTAAAGTACATGGCTCTAATCGAATCAGCTGCGACTTCACTAGCGCAGAAGGTTGCCAAAGGTTGGTTAAGTATCTTAGTGCTAATCAGCGGAATGCCAGTCATATTCTTTATCTGCCGACTTATCAGTTGAACATCTCTGAGGATAAGGATATTAGAAGCAGCAATGAACTTGGAGTATTCAGCCTGCTTCAGCTGCTCCAATCACTCGCAGGCCATAATCTGTGTGAAGGTGCGAAGCTGTATGTGGGAAGCTCGAATGTGTACCAGGGAGTAAGCGGCAGGGAGAGCCGATATGACAATGCCTCGCTGATCGGCTTTATGGCTGCGCTTCGTACTGAGAACACAGGACTTCGCAGCTTGCTGGTCGATTTAGAGGGCCAAGATGCGGAGCAGGATGCGTATTCTTTGTGCGAAGAAATCAGCCATGGAGACATGGACTCCGGTGAAATCAGCTACCGCAGCGGCAGAAGAATGGCGTGGAAGCTTAAAGCTGTACCATTCATGAAACAGGAATCGAAGACAAAGATCAAACCAAGCGGACATTATGTGGTAACCGGAGGCCTGGGGGGCATCGGAGTCAGAATTTGCAGGGCCTTAATCGAGAACTACCAGGCTAATTTGGTGATTGTGGGTAGAAGCGATATTCATAGCCTGGGTGTGAATGACAGCAGGGTGCAGAACTATAAACAATTACTGGAGCTGGACCCTTCACTTTGTTACCGCCAGGTCGATATTTGTGATTTGATCTCCCTGAGTCAGGTCGTCAAATATTATGAAGAACTTAAAGGAACAGAGATTGATGGAATTATTCATCTTGCAGGCAATTCAAGCTACCAGGAGCACTTGGATAACCGGGATGCATACTGGATTACCGCCGGAGATAAACAGGCTTTTGAAGAAGAATATAACTCGAAGGTGTTCGGGACTCTGAATCTGTTCCACATCCTGACAACCAGACCTAACGCGTCAATGATCGCATTCTCCTCAGTTACATCTTTTCTGGGAGGTGCGACGTTCAGCGCTTATGCCGCTGGCAACAGCTTTCTGGAGATGTTCTGCCAATATGCGGCGAATCGGCTTGGTTATGCTGTAAAATGCATTTCTTGGACCATGTGGAACGACATCGGCATGACGGCGGGCAACCTGCAGTCTCTGCACATTCTCAGTGAATCCATCGGTCAGCATGTCATCGGTGAGAAAGATGGGCTTTCCATCTTTGAAGCATTGCTGAATATGGATGAAGAAGCCGTATATGTCGGAATTGATGAGAACAATCTGCACATGCTCAGCAGGATAGACGAAAAAACATACGCCAAGGAATATCTTGCTGCTTATGTAGATGAGGAAGCGGCTAATCAGTTGCAATTAGACCATTCGAAGCTGCTGGACGATTTCGGCGCTGCCAGCGCCATCAAAGTGTATGCGGTGAACTCGATGGGTGAAGTGATCGAAGGAGAAGACGAAGATCAGTACGTTGAGCCTTCAACCGAAACCGAGAAGACCATAAGCAAGGTCTGGTCGGAGGTACTCGGCACCGACAAAATCGGCATGAACGATAATTTCTTCGAGCTTGGCGGGCACTCATTAAAAGCGACACAGGTGGTCTCCAGAATCAAGAAAGAATATGAAATTGAATTTGCAATCAATGATTTATTCTATTATCCAACCATCGGAGAACTTGCCAAGGTTGTCGATGAGAGACTTCAGGCGACTCTGAATGTACTAACAGACCCTGGCATGCAGCGGTTATCTGAGGAAGACAAGAAGCATGGCATTCCGGTATCTTATGCCCAGCAAAGACTGTGGTTCCTGAAGCAATATGATGAAGAAAGCGCATTTTACAACATTCTTGAGGCCGTCAAGCTGGAAGGTGAACTGGATGTGTCCGCCCTGCAGCAGGCCGTTACGGAAATTGTGAAGCGTCATGACGGACTCCGGACAACCTTTGCAAGCAGGGACGGACAAATTATGCAGGTGCTGCATGAGGTTGAACGTGTTGAGATTCCGCTGATCAATTTGACAGATGTAGATGCCGAAGACAGGGAACAGATCATTTCCAAATGGGCGGATGTTGAGGTCAACCAGGCGTTTGATTTCGCGAACGGGCCGTTAATCCGCTGTAAGCTGCTTCAATTTGCCGAGGATGAGCATGTCATTCTGTTAACTATGCATCATATCATTTCGGATGGCTGGTCGATGGGGATCTTCATCCGGGAATTCGTGCAATTGTATGATGCCTTAGTGAATCGTAAAACAGTTCTACTCCCTGAAATTGAATGGCAATATGCAGATTATGCGAAGTGGCAGCGGGGCTGGTTCACAGGTGAAGTCAAAGAAGAGCAGTTCACTTACTGGAAGAACAAGCTGCAGGATGTGACGACGCTGGATATTCCATCGGATTATGCCCGCCCGAACGTGCAGACCTTTAATGGTAAAAAAGAGTTCTTTGTGTATAACCGAAGCCTCATGGAACGTGTCAATGAACTGGCCGAAACCACGGGCGCGACGCCATTTATGATCTACTTGGCGGCGGTTGATGTGCTATTCGCCAGATACACCGGGCAGGATGATATCGCCATTGGTACACCGATTGCCAACCGTACGCGGAAGGAAACGGAGAATACAATCGGCTTCTTCGTCAATACTCTGGTGCTCCGCAACGACTTATCCGGAGATATTTCGTTTATGGAATTAATCGAGAGAGTCAAAGCCAGCGCACTGGAATCGTATGATGCACAGGATATGCCCTTCGAAATGATCGTAGATGAGCTTGATGTGGAACGTGATCTGAGCCGGAATCCGTTATTCCAGGTCATGTTCGCCCTCCAGAATGGAGAGCTGCCGGAGTTTAAGCTGCCGAACTTGAAGATTACCCGGATTGAAAGTGACAACCAGTCTGCCATGTTCGACTTCTGGATTTCCATGAGGGAGCTGGGGGATGGCGTGCATGTGCTCTGCGAATACAACACAGATATTTACAAGCGCCAGACCGTGCAAAGAATGATGCGGCATCTAGAAAATATCATTGAGCGGTTATGTGCGGATCCATACCAGAGCATCAAGCAGTTCAATTATATGGATAAAGCCGAAATCAATGAAATTATCTATGAGAAAAATGAGACAGACCGGCAGTTTGACAAGAATCTGCTGGTGCATGAGTTGTTTGAAGAGCAGGCCCTGTTAAATCCTAACGCACTGGCTTTGAGATTTGAGGGTGTTAGCCTAACATACCGTGAATTAAATGAGCGGGTGAACCAAGTGGCTCATTATCTTATCGCAGAGGGCATTGGACTGGAAGACTTCGTAGGTGTCTATGCCGAACGTTCAATCGAGATGATCGTGGCGGTCTACGGGATTTTGAAGGCAGGGGCTGCCTATATTCCGATTGATCCAACCTATCCGAGAGACCGGGTGGATTACATGCTGGAGGACTCAGAGGTCAAGCTGGTATTGTACTGTGCCGATGAGATCGATGCCCTGAGCGGGGTTAAAGCGGTTGATGTCCGCAGTAAGGAAATATTGGCCCTAAGTACTCACAATCCGCGAGTAAAGGTGGATGAGGGACAGGCGGTATACATGATCTACACTTCGGGATCGACCGGTAAGCCCAAAGGAACCATCAATATTCACAGCGGTCTGAGAAACCGTATTTTGTGGGGGCAAGAGCAGTATCAAATGCAGCCGGAAGACCGTCAGCTGCAGAAGACCCCGTTCTGCTTTGACGTTTCCTGCAGTGAAATTTTCTGGGCGCTTACCGTAGGGGCGTGCCTGGTCATGGCCAAACCGGAGGGTCATAAAGATGTTGACTATCTTATTGATGTGATCAAGGACGAGCAGATTACCATGTCTCATTTTGTCCCGTCCATTCTCAAGCTCTTTCTGGAGAATCCGAGAGTCTCACAAGTCAAGAGCCTGAAGAAGGTATTCTGCAGCGGTGAAGCCCTGCCGTATCGCCTGAAAGAGCAGTTCTATACCACCTTGGCTGCGGAGCTGCACAACTTGTATGGCCCGACCGAGGCGGCGGTTGAAGTCTCCTACTATGATTGCAGCGAGAAGCTGGACAAAGAGATTGTTCCGATCGGCAAGCCGATTGCCAATGTGCAGTTGTATGTTCTGGATGCGTATAAGAATCCTGTTCCTTACAACGTAAGCGGAGAATTGTACATTGCCGGTGTTAACCTGGCGAGAGGGTATTACAAACGGGAGGATCTGACCCGGGAGAAATTCATTCCCAATCACTTCAGCAAATATGTGAAGGATCGAATGTACAAAACAGGAGACATCGTTAAGCTCCTGCCGCACGGCAATATCAGCTTTATCGGGCGTGCCGATAATCAGGTGAAGCTAAGAGGACTGCGGATTGAACTCGGCGAAATTGAAAAAGTTATCCAGTCCCACCCTTCGGTAAAAGACAATGTCGTTATCGCCAGAGAAGGGGACAATGACATTAGAATCGTGTCCTACATTGTCCGCGACGAGAACTATCAGAAGCAGGACGTAAGCGAAGACAGCAAGGAACAGGTTACCCAATGGGAGTCGATCTTTGATAATGCCTATAACAAAGAGGAGACCATTCAAGACTTTAGTCTCAACACCATCAGCTGGAACAGCAGTTACACCGGGGATAAGATCGAGCAACCGGAGATGGAGGAATGGCTGTCTGATTCGGTAGATATCATCAAGAGTCTGAAGCCGAAGAAAGTGCTGGAGGTCGGTTGCGGAACAGGGATGATCCTCTTCAAAATTGCGCCGGTATGCGAGGAGTATGTGGGTGTGGATTTATCCCGGATCGGGCTGGAGTATATCCACAGCAATCTGAATGACACCATGAATGTCAGGCTGTATCAAAAATCGGCTGATGATCTGGGCGAGCTGCAGTCGGAGACATTCGATACGATCATTCTAAACTCGGTTATTCAGTATTTTCCAAGCGGGGAATATCTGCAAGAGGTCATTGCCAAACTCTTAGGCATGCTGAGCAAGGACGGCAGTCTGTTTATTGGTGACGTGAGGTCCCTGCAGCTACTGGCTAGCTATCATACTTCGGTGGAGCTGTACAAAGCAGACGATGAATTAACGGTAGCCGAGCTGAAGGATAGAATTAAGAACTCCATCGCATCGGAGAATGAGCTGCTGGTCGATTCCAAGTATTTCTTAAGCCTTAAGGATACAGAACAGCGGGTTAAGAATGTGTCAATCCTCCCGAAACGGACCCGCTTCGATAATGAGATGAGTAAATTCAGATATCAGGTCGTCATTGGAACGAAAGAAGCCACGGCCTTGCAGCCTACGGTCAAGCTGAGCTGGAATGAGATAGGGCCTGCACGTAATCTGGAGAGATTCTTAAAAGGCGCATCAGAAGACATTATCCTGATCCAGGATATCGGGCTCGATAAGCTGATGGATGAGAACAGGGCGGAGGCGCTGCTGAAGGATGATTCCAGACAGGCAACAACCGTCGGTGAATTAAGAAGAATACTGAAAGACTCTCCGGCAGATGTTCCGAATCTGTACGATTTGCTGACCGGGCAAGATGGTGGGGGTTATATCATTCATCCGCTATGGAACGGTCACTCCGAGAGCGGAGAATATCAGTTGGTATTACTCCACAAGAGCAAGTTCAATTCTGATACCGCTATCTACAATTATGCTGTTGCGGACCACCTCCGGTTCAGTGAAGACCGAAGCATCTACTTCACGAATCCGCTCGAATGGAAATATAACCAGGAATATATACCTTCGATCAGAGAGTACACGAAGAAATTTTTGCAGGATTATATGATTCCTTCGTTCTTTATCGTGCTAGAACAAATGCCACTATTGCCTAACGGCAAGTTAAATATGAAGGCACTGCCCGAACCGGAGAGCACAAGAAGAACGGTTTTGACCGAATATGCAGACGCAGCCAACGACAAGGAAAAGAAAGTCAAGAAGATTTGGGAGTCCATCCTCAATGCCGAACACATTGGAGTTAACGATAATTTCTTCGACATTGGAGGCCATTCGCTGCTGGTTCTCCAGGTGTATTACAAAATCAAGGAGAGCTTCCAGACGAATCTGACGGTCGTGGATATGTTCAAATATCCGACCATCCGGAGCTTGTGCGATTATCTTGAGGAAGCAACAGATAGCTATGCGGAAGTGGCAGCGGTGAGTGAGCAGCTGCACAGCGAGAAGGAAGCGATGAAAGACAAGAGAAAACGCCTTAAAGAACTCATGAGAAAGTAGCTAAGGAGCAGTGATATGGAGAATAAGAAGGATTTAATCAAAGCCTTATCAAGAGAACAGCTGCTCGAACTTATGACAAAAGCTAAAGAGAACAAGAAAAATGAAATCGAAAGAGTGGACCGGACATCCCACTCTTTCGCCCAGTCATTCTCTCAACAGAGACAATGGTTTATGGAGCAGTTCATGAACGGAGGGGTAGCCAATGTACCCCAGTCTTATTTGCTGAAAGGGACAATAAATCTTGAACTACTGGAAGAAGCCCTGAACCGGATCGTGGAGAAGCACGAGAGTCTCAGGACGGTGTTTAATACGATTGATTATGTGCCGTCACAAATCATTAAACCTTTCGAGAGATTTCGGGTCGAGACGGTCAGTCTGGAGCAATACGACAGTGAGCAGCAGAAGATCAAGATCCGGGAGATGAACAGCGAAATCGCAAGACGGCCCTTTGATCTGACCGTAGGCCCGCTCTGGCGCTTCCAGTTGCTGAAGCTCTCTGCGGAAGAGACGGTTCTGACGCTCTCTCTCCATCACATTATCTGTGACGGATGGTCATTCGGCGTCATTATGAATGAAATCGCGCAGATCTACAGTGAACTGCTTACAGGGGATGCACTCCAGGCTCCCCTGCCTGTTCAATATGTTGATTATTCGGAATGGCAGCGCACAAGAATCGAAAGCGGCGCGCTCGATTATCAGCTGGAGTACTGGCTCGACAAGCTGAAGGATGTCCCGAAATCCATACGTCTGCCTTACGATCACAAACGTGGGGAGATGCAGACCTACCGGGGGAGAACCGAGTATTTTACAATGGACCGGGATGTCATGAAAGAGATTAATGAGATTTGCGTACAGCATAAGGGTTCTGTCTATCATTTGATGATGTCTGCGCTGACCCTCCTGCTGCACTGCTATAGTCTGGATGACCACATCTGCATTGGAACGCCAGTTGCGAATCGAAGCAGAGTGGAACTGGAGAAATTGATCGGACTGTTCATTAATACCGTGGTCATTCAGAACGACATCGAAGAGGGGATGACCTTTACCGAATTGTTTGCCCAGGTGAGAGACCATTGCATGGAGGCCTTTAATCACGCGGAGATCCCTTTTGAAAGAGTCGTAACGGGGCTGGGCATTGAAAGACAAATGCAGCATTCCCCGATTTTTCAGGTGCTCTATGTGCAGACCGAGGAATCGATGCTAAACGTGAATATTCCGGGCATCGGTGTTGAGGTGATTCCGGTGTCGGTGGACACGGCACAGTTTGATCTGTCCTTATACGCATCGATTATGAAAAACGGCATGTCCGCAGGCTTTGAGTACAATAGCGATTTGTTTGAACAGGATACCATTACCCGTTTGATCGGTGATTTTAAGCTGCTGCTTCAACAGATCGTGCAGAATCCTGAAAGAAGAATAGAAGAGTTCAAGACTTCACTCTCCAGGAAGAAGATTCTTATGACCGTGGTCTCGTCTTTCGAATCCGAACCTGTCGCTGAGGCCATTGAATTCTGGCTGGACAAGCTTTCGATTCACGCCAAACTGCAATTTGCACCATACAGTCAGGTGTTTCAGCAATTGATCGATGATACAGGTCTGCTGTGCAAAAACAGGGATGGCATCGGTATGATTCTTCTTCGTCTGGAGGACTGGATACAGGGAATGGAGCACCATTCCACTCAGGCTGAAGCGGTGCTAACGGAGAATGCGAACCGCTTTATCCAATGCGCCAAAGGCTTTGTGAATAAGCATCAATCCCAAATTGTGGTCTGCCTGTGTCCGGCTTCGGACAAGATCAAGCAGGACAACCGACTGCTGCAGCTGGTGCAACGGCTCGAAGACAAGATTAACCTGGAATGTGCCAAGAACCAGAATATTGCCGTGATCCAGGGTGAAGACATCGCCAGGAAGTATCAAATGACGGATTTCAACGACGGGCTCGGAGATGAAGAAGGCCATGTTCCTTACCTGCGCGAATATTTCACCGCCATGGGAACGGAATTGGTGCTCAGTATCTTCCAGCGAAGTACACAATCGATAGCTTAATTAGTTGAATTGAGGAGGACGGATTGAATAAAAGTGACGGAGGGGAATTTTGGAACTGTAGGAGCGTGAGCGTCCGCCTGAAAGCTTTCCAAAGGAAAGCTAGCCTCGTAAGCATGTGCTGTCCTCGGGATTTCAACTGCGAACAGCGATTTAAATCAAGAAATCCGGAGACAACAACGACCGAAAGTCCAATATTCACCGTAGTCACGGCTGTTCAACCGGATAAGTTTTTAAGCTCATCATTATTACTTAAAGGATGTGAGAGAAATGAATCTGAAGCAAATCGTGGCTGATATTCTGAAGCTTCCGCAGCAGGATATCAATGAGGAATTGTCGCCGCAGACGTTCCCGGAATGGACAAGCCTGAAGCACATTCAATTAATTACAACCGTTGAGGATGCATATAACGTCAAGTTCACACTTAAGGAAATGAAAAGTCTCAAGAATTATGCCGCCTTTATCACCATTTTAAAAAGCAAAGGGATAGGGGATGAAGTGTTTGCATGAAGTAATCGCAGCGGAGGAGATTATCACCGAGAACATCAGTGATGAGGACATTGAGACCATGCTGATGATCCGGCATTATGAGCAATCGATTCTTGAGCTTTTCTCAACCGGTCATATTAAAGGAACCACGCACACCTGCATCGGGCAAGAATATATTCCGGTTGCCTTGAATCCGTTCATTGAAGAGGACGATTTCGTAATCAGCAATCATAGAGGACATGGGCATTATCTTGCGAGATACAAGGATATCGAGGGGCTGCTTGCGGAAGTCATGGGCAAAAAAGGGGCCGTGTGCAGCGGGATCGGCGGAAGCCAGCATATTCACCGGGATCGGTTCATCTCTACAGGTGTTCAGGCGGAAGGGATTGCAGTGGGAACGGGAATTGCCTGGAGCTATAAGCACAGACAGCAAGAAAACGTCGTGTTTGTGTACATTGGCGAGGGAACCTTCGGAAGAGGCTGCGTATACGAAAGCTTAAACTTCGCCGGTATTTGGAATCTGCCTATGGTTATCGTTGTCGAGAATAATGGGATTGCCTTATCAACCTTTCAAAAGGACAGTATGTCGGGAAGTATAGAGGGTCGGGTACGGGGATTTGATATCGATTATATTCGTGTACACAGCAAGGACATCCATGCCATCCGGGAACAGCTGCGGGATGCCGTCCATCAGGTTCGCCTGTTATCGAAGCCGCTGGTCATTGAATTCATGACAGACCGGGTGTCATCCCACAGTAAAGGCGATGATACCAGAAGTCCCGAGGAATTGGATCGGGTGAAGCGGAACGATTGGTACTCTCACATGAGAGCAAACAGTGCCAAGCGGATGGAAGAGCTGGAACACAAGGTTCAACATCAGATGCAGACCATTAAGGAGCTTGTCATTAACCGTGAGGGAGCCGTATGGACCGACTATGAAGAAAGAAAAAGCAAATGAGAATCTGAGAAATGCCATTCACCGTTTGATGGATGAGGACGAAACCGTTGTTGTTCTCGGGGAGGATGTAATGGAGCCCTATGGCGGAGCATTTAAAATCACTAAAGGCTTGTCCGACGAGTTCCCGGAGAGAGTTCTTGGAACGCCGATCAGCGAGGAAGGGTTCGTAAATATGGCGAGCGGAATGGCCATTATGGGACTGAAGCCTATCGTGGATATGATGTTCTCCGATTTTGCCACCCTATCGTTCGATCCACTATTAAACTTTGCTTCCAAGTCCGTCACCATGTATGGGAAAAAGCTCGATTTAAGCATGATTATCCGATGCGCGAATGGCGGATACCGGGGATATGGGGCTACGCACAGCCAGAGTATGCAGAAATATTTCATGGGTATCCCCAATCTGAGTGTTTATGAAATGTCCCCGTTTCATGACAATTATGATGTTTTGAAACGGATACTAAGTGAGAATATTCCAGGCATGTTTTTTGAAGAAAAAATAACATATGCGCAATACATGTACACGGACGGGGAGATCAACGAACTCTTTAATTTCTCCTATGCAGGAGAGGATCAGAACTGGGCTATCGCAGCGATTGATCAGGAGAGCACTCCCGATTGTCTCGTGATCTGTCCGGGCGGACTGGCTTCGATGTGTCTGGCTGTTGCCGACAAGCTGATTATGGAGGATGAGATTGAGGTCAAGGTCTGCGTACCTTCCAAACTGTATCCCTGCCGGGTAGAGGATATCGCAGGTGAGGCTGCAGCAGCGCGAAAGGTTCTAATTGTGGAGGAAGGAACACCGGGCGGCAGCTGGGGGGAGGGAATTGCGGTTAAATTATACCCTTATGTTCTCTCGGGAAAAGAGGGGGCTATTGAGCTTCTCTGCTCCAGTGACAGCATTATTCCAGCCTCCGTTCAGTATGAGCAGAAGGTACTGGTAAGTGAACAGGATATTTATGAAGGTGTACTGCGTTTGATGGGAAAAGAAGCGGTCAAAGGAGGCCAGAGATGAGAACGGTTGTTGTTCCACAGTTAAATGCGAATGATGACAGCTGCATGATCCAGCAGTTCTATTGCAAAGACGGCGAAGCGGTCCAATCCGGGGATCTGCTGGCAACGGTTGAAACCTCCAAGTCAGCCATTGATATCGAATGTGAAGTGAAGGGCTATTTCTATCCGGCGGTCAAGGAACTGTCGGATGTGAAGACCGGGGAGATTATTGCTTTTGTTTTTGAGTCGCTGGAGGAAATGGACAGATACAAGGAGTCGGCAGCAAGCAGTTCTGCTGTGGAAAGCACGGCCCATTACAAGCTTTCTAATCAAGCCCAGGATTTCGCGGATCTGCACCGTTTCTCGCACGATGAACTGGCATCACTGAATAAAAAGCTCATTAAACTGAGCGATCTGGAAGAGCTGCTTGCCCTCAGAAGTGATGAAACGGGCAATGTCATTCACTTCACCAAAAATCAAAAACAGGTATCCAAAACGGTTACCGCCTCCTACGCCACCATTCCAAGAGCTTTCCTGCTGTTGAAAGTGTATTGCGATGAAGTTCTGGTTGGCATGAAACAAATTGGCGACAGGCTGGAGGAGATCGTTGGATTCGGTGAAGTACTTCCGGTAACCCTTGCCTCACTTCTGGATGAGTTCCCGTACATGTATGGAAGAATCAAGGATGAAGATACCTTTATTCCTGCAGCCCAAGTCAATGTCGGTGTAACTATTGATGTGGGCACAGGCCTCTACATTCCGGTCATTAAACAAGATAGCCTTCACAGTATTGAGAACGTGGTAGAAGTTATGGCGGAATATAAATTTAAGGCGCTGCGGAACAGTTTTGCAGAAACCGATCTGACGGATGGCAATATTACAGTCAGCTTAAATACTAGTCCTGATGTAATCAGCGTATTGCCTATAATTCTCCCTGGACAGATTGCCATGATTTCGGTTGGAGCAGTGATGAAGGAATTGGCACTGCAGGACGGAGTGGTCATTGAAAGACGTTACGTGAACCTTGGGCTTGCTTATGACCACCGTGTAATTAACGGACATTACGCTGTAGATTTCATGACCCGGGTAAAGCATAAACTTGAGCATTTTGAAGTGAGTATGTAGGCGGCAGCAGGACATGGGAGTACAGGAGGAGGAGCTATTATTGAGCAGCCTATCGCATGAGATTTTTATTTTAGCGAGTTTCACTGCCAATCTGCTGGAAACGTATTTGGAGCAGGAGCTGAAAGAGGCAGGGATACATTCCCGGATTGCAACAGGCCCGTACAATCAGATCATCTCCCAGTGCATGAATGAAGAGAGTGTGTTGTATAAGAGCAAACCTCAATATCTGGTCGTGTGGACCCGGTTTGAGGATATCTTAGGAAGTACTGATTTCTACCGGAAAGAGAGCCTAGATGCAGCTCGAAGCGACCTGTCAATGTTAATGGAAGCCGTATTGCATGCCAAGAACAAGATCAATACCAAAGTTATTTTTATTCTTCCCGCAGTGATTGAGAACAGGCCATTGGGGCTCGGTGATTTTCAAATTACCCATGGGACGATGGTAACCTCTATGCTTCTGCGAAAATATATGCTGGATAAGCTTCAATCCGTGGACAATGTGTTCCTCGCAGACGGTGAAGAGCTCATCCGGAGATTCGGCGCAGATCAGAGCTATAACATGGGGATGTATGCTTTTGCCAAGGTACCTTTCGTCAATAGGATTTATCAAGAGGCAGCTTCGGCAGTTAGTAGAATTATCCGTCTGGACGTACACAATAAGCGCAATATCCTAGTGTTCGATGCGGATGTCTTGTTCTGTGAACAAGAGGTGCTTAGTGGGCCGGGAACGCTCCGTGAAGTGGAAGAAGAGAGACTTATAACAGATGACTCCTACCTTTTATTCCAGATCTACTTGAAGGAGCTAGTGAACTGGGGACATGAAATCCTGCTGTGCACGAAATCCAGTAAAGAGGCGTTGCATCGGATATTCAGGACAGGTAGCCTCGGCGTTGCTGAAGAGCATTTCAAGTATATGTGCTGTGAGTGCGATTCCATTTCGGATGCGATTGCTGAAATACATAACAACCATGGAATTCCGCTGGAACAATTCATTGTCATGGATACACGGGATCTGGAGCTTAACGGAGTAAGGCAGCTGTTGTTGCCGGAGGATTCTACACTTTGGATGCAGACGATGGAAGCGTCGGACGTGCTAGATTACATTCCGGATGCAGTTGAATTTTACGGGAATGTGGAAGAATCCTTTGTGGAGCCTGCTGAAGCGTATAACTTGGAGGATTTTCTCCATTCCATGAATCTGGAGGTTAGCTTGCAGGAAGTCAACGAGACCCAGGCGGACAAGATCGAGCATATCCTTCATGGTACCAAGGATTTCAACCTCACCGGCAGGGTATGGTCTCACGAGGAGATCCTCGCCATGCTGCAGGAGAAGGCCAAGGTAATCTACGCCGTAAAAGTCCAGGATCGATTTGGCGATTACGGAATCGCAGGGGCTGTAATCGGAACGATCAACTGGCAGGAGTTCAGCTTCACGATTGATAATCTGCTGCTGAACTGCAGGGTACTCGGTAAAAATGCGGAGTTTCATCTGGTGAAGCAGCTGGTTGACAGCATACAGGAATACGGTTGCGACTCCGTCGTCATGCGCTATGAGTCCAATGGACGGAATGAACTCGCGGCTGAGTTCCTGACCAAGATCACCCAGTTCGGCATGAACCGGATTCTGGCAGGGGTAACACTCACCATTCCATGCGAGCTCATTTCGGAGTATGCAGATACAGTTCTTCAGAGCAAGAAGAAGGCAGGCCGTGAGAAAACTCAGGAACAGGAGCACTCTGTGTCCTCTCTTGACCCGTACCGGTTTATTGCGGACAAGTGGAACAAGATGAAGGCGGATGAGAAAGAGCAAGTTATGAATTTTGTTAGCAGCAATAGCTCCATCGAGGAGATCATGCATGCCATTGCCGATTCAAAAGTGAAGACCCGGGCCGGTATTCAAGTTGAGTATATTCAGCCGCGGACGGAGACGGAGCTTAAGATTGCCGAGTTGTGGGGAGAAGTCCTTAACATCGATCAAGTCGGGGTACTGGATAACTTCTTTGGCCTTGGCGGTACCTCCATCATGGCTGCGCAGTTGATAGTGAAGTTTAAGAATGCGTTTGGCGTTAAGCTTCCTGTCCGGATCTTCTTCGACAACTCCTCTGTTGAGCAGATGGCCATGTATATTGATGCCCTGAAACTTGATGAAGACAAACAGGAGCTTAATGAAACCGCAGTAAGTAATTTCCGGTACAAGACGAGGGAATTCCTGAAGAGCGAAGTATGGCTGGATGAGAAGATTACCGGACAGAAGGAATGGGAGGCACGGGGCAACGGCAGGATCGAGAATGTACTTTTGACGGGCGGTACCGGATTCCTTGGAGCCTTTCTGCTGGAAGAACTGATCGCCAGAACGGATTATCACATTGTGCTGCTTGTCCGTTCCGGCAATATACAGTCTGGTTATGAGCGGATTATTGAAAATATGAAGCAGTATGATCTGTGGAAAGAGGTGTACCGGAGCAGATTCGAAGTCTATACCGGTGATCTTTCCAAGCCGCTGCTCGGCCAGAGTATTAAAAGCTTCAATGAACTCGCAGAGAAGATCGATATGATCTATCATGCGGGAGCCATTACGAATTTCCTGGAGCCATACAAGATGATCAAGGATGTGAACGTGCAGGGTGTGCAGGAAATCCTGCGTCTGGCATCAACCTATAAACTGAAGCCAGTGCATTACGTTTCCACTCACTATGTATTCTCCAATCTGGCACATGAGCATGGTTTTATCGCATACGAGGATACCATGCCATCGAGTGATGAGGTGCTCGTTCTCGGGTATCAGCAGAGCAAATGGGTCGGCGAGAACATCATGGCCTTGGCTAAAGAGAGAGGAATACCGGTGAGCATCTATCGTGTAGGAAGAATCTCGGGCTCCAGTACTACGGGCGCCTGCCAGACCAAAGATATTATGTGGCTGATGATCAAGTGCTGCGTTGAGGCGGGAGTCTTGTTCGATGAAGATGTGAAGATCGAGTTCATCCCTGTCGATTATGTCAGCAAATCCATTATTGCACTTTCGATCCAGGAGGAATCTATTAACCGGAACTTCCATATCGCCGGGAAGGCCATGAACAGTCTGCATCAGGTCTATGAATGGATGAAGAAATACGGCTTTAAAGTAGAGATTATGCCATATGACCGCTGGAAGGATGAATTGGTAGAGAGAGTAGCCAAGAATCCGGACCTCAATACCACCAAAGCGATGCTACCTTTTATCCCCGAGGATATGGCGGAATGGGATGTTGAGATTACCTATGACGAGACCAATGTATTAAGGGCCTTACGCGGTACCGGCATTACTTGTCCTGTTGTGGAAGAGGAGATTTTTACGCGGTATTTGGATTACTTTGTGAAGACAAAGTATTTTGAATTCAACACTCAAGCACAAACCGTTCGATGAACACCACTAAAACTTTAGGAGGAAACAAGAATGAAGGAAAGATTGGACGTGCTTAAAGCTAAAAAAATGAGTATTTATACCAGTGGAATGTGGGTTTCCCTATTCATTGGTCTGCTGTACACGGGCATTGGAATTCTGATGCCTATCGACCCGGCAGAACGGTACAGAGGAACCGAATTTTATGAGCAGATCGCTGCGCACCCGTTCATTCCGCATCTATGGAGATATATTTTTGTAGTGATCGGCTTCCTGTCCTTGTACTGGATATCAACAGCGGTGACCATCGTCAGAACCAAAAGCTATGAATGGGAAGGCTTCTATAAATGGGTGAACCTTCTTGGTTATGGCGGTGCAGTTATGCTGTGCATTGAGTGGATGCGGGAAATTTTCATCATGAAAGTCATGACCCTGTACTCAAACGGAGATGAAATGCACCGTGTAGCGCTCGAAGTGGCGGCATTCCCTGTCGATCCTGACTTCATCTGGATGTTCGGCGGATTTGGACTATGGTATCTGGTGACTTCATTACTAGCCAGAAGAAATCAAGTGTTCTCATCCAAAATTAACATTCTTGGCATCGTAGTCGGCATTGACCTCATATTGACCATGGTATTCGCGATGACAGATACCATCATCTATTTTGAGAACGGACAGATGACGGTTATGCAGATCACTGCATTGCTTGGCGGTATTATGGGAGCCGTGTATCACATTTGGATGTTCTTTGATATGAGAAAGAATAAAGCCAAGTTCGAAGGCAGCATCACCACACTGCTGGAGCAGCATAAGAACGCCGCTTAAGCTGGTGTTTCGCCCCCTTGCCCTGGCTTATGTGTGCAAGTTTATTCTATCTGGTAATTTTCCACACCACAGATTCAGTGAGCGAAGGTAAAATGCCTGACCTGCTAAGGTATACCCTCATGTTTTATTTAATACTAAAAAGATGGATGGAAGTAACGTAGGGGGATTTTTGGAACTGTAGGAGCGAGAGCGTCCGCCCGAAAGCTTTCCGGAGGAAAGCTCGCTTCGGAAGCATATGCTGTCTCCGGATTTCAACCGCGATCAGCGGTCCAAATCAAGAAATCCGGAGACAGCAGCGGCCGGAAGTCCAAACATTCACCGAAGTTACGTCTTTACACCATTCCTCAGATTTTATTTGGAATAAAATAACTACAAAGGAATCATGTCACAGTAATTTTAGGCATTATTTGTTATAAATATAATAAATTATGCTAATAGAGAAGGGGGAAACAACACTGGAGCAGAGAGTGCGCAGTAATAGATTCGGTTTTTCTTTCAATGGAATAGTGATTCTCTTTCTAGTACTCCTTCCAAATGTTCTCTTCTATATATTTGCTGTACAGGATTCCACGGCCAACAGCGACTTTGCAGACAGCTATCAAATCCTGGGTTATTTTGAACATGCCAGCCAACTGATATTGATGTTGCTATTGGTATTTCGAGTACATTCGAAGCCGCTGTCTATGAAGAGCAGATACGTGATGGGGATGGCACTCTTCTTAATTCTGTATTACGCCCTGTGGGTCCGCTATTTCGCCGGTGGCAGGGATGATTATGGTCTGATTAGTGAAAGTTTTCCCGTGTATATGGGTATGGCCATATCACCCGCTGTGTATTTTGCATTTGCTGGGAAGTGGCGCGGAGACCGCCTGGGAGTGGCTAGCGCTATTACCTTTGGCGTACTTCATGCGCTGAATACCTATTTGAATTTTGCAATCTAAGGATGGAGGATAACATGAAGCAGGAAGTAAAGCCGTGGTTCTTTATCAAAAGAAGGGTTGAAAAGTCTGACATTCAATTGAGATTGTTTTTGTTTCCTCCCGCTGGAGGAGATGTGTCCACATACTTGCATTGGGAAGAGCAGTTGCCTAAACATGTTGAGGCTTGTTTCGTAAGGCTGCCCGGACGAGGGGCGAAAATTATGGAGCCGGCAATTGACAATGTGAATACACTGACTGATCTATTAGTCGAAGAATTCAGAAGATATGCGGATGTGCCATACGTACTGTTCGGCCATAGTATGGGTGGACTGCTTGCTTATGAATTAACGCGTAAATTATTAACGCAGGGGATTAGATTACCGGAACACGTAATGATCTCCAGCATGAAAGCTCCGAATTATATGAATACATTTACCGAGAGTCTTACGGCTAACGGGAATGACAAATTATATCTGAAGAGTAATACCGAATTTATAGACAAAATTATTAGTCTTGGCGGAATTCCGGAGGCATTTAGCGAGAACAGAGAATTCCTCGAATTGATATTACCCACTTTTCGAAAAGATATGAAACTGTGTGAAACGTACAATCCTGAACATGCACATGCTGTACCGGTTTCATTCGATATATATGGCGGCAACAGAGATAACATTGCTACCAAAAAAGAACTCGAAGGATGGAAGAATTTCACCACCTCCAAATACGCGCTTACCATCTTTCAAGGCAATCATTTCTACTTCACGGACAATCCCAACATGCTGTTATTCCATCTGCGCAATAAGCTGACTGACATATGCAACGAACTTTCAGACGAAGGACAACGAGAGGCACTTTAGTTGTAAGACAAGCAGAGTTATCTAAAATGAGCGGAGGATCTAATGATGAATGTGATTGAAATTGATAACCTGGTGAAAAAATTTGGGGACCACGCCGCCGTAGACGGACTGAGCTTATCCATTGAGCAAGGTGAAGTATTTGGTCTTTTAGGACCCAACGGAGCCGGCAAAAGTACAACTATTAATTTGGTGTGCGGCCTGCTGCATGCCACGGCGGGTACCGTAAAGCTGTTCGGCAATAAGGTGGATGATGAGCGTAAACGGCTTGGTTTTGTCCCGCAAAATATAGCTTTGTACGATAATTTCACGGCCTATGAGAATGTGAAGTTCTTTGGGGAGTTGTACGGATTAAAAGGGAAAGAACTGGAGGACGGCATTGATGAAGCGCTGGAATTCACCGGACTCAGCGATGTGAAACGCAAAAAAGCGAAGACCTTCTCAGGTGGTATGTTAAGACGCTTAAATATCGCAGCCGCCCTGGTACATAGCCCGCAGCTCATTATTATGGATGAGCCGACGGTCGGCATTGATCCACAATCTAGAAACCATATCTTAAAGTCCGTGCAACGGCTGAATGAGAAGGGTGTAACCGTAGTCTACACGACCCATTACATGGAGGAAGTTGAAGTCCTATGCAACCGCATCGCCATTATCGACAAGGGGAAAGTTATTGCTTCCGGCACAAAGAAGGAATTGACCGAGCTTATTGACGACAAGAAGTCCCTGCATCTTACCGTGGATAATCCGTATGAGCTGGACAAGGATGCCATGCTCAGCATTGATGGTGTAGTGAATGTGGAGATCAACGACAATCTCGTCCAAGTAGAGTCCTTAAAGGATATTGACAATCTAAATACGATCATCGAATACGTCAGCAGCAAGAATGTGAAAGTAAGGGACATCGGCTTCAAAGATGTGACTTTGGAGACGGTTTTCTTAACATTGACGGGAAGAAAGTTACGCGATTGATCATGAAGTCAATATGAAAGGACGATCCTATGTTCCAGATAATTAAAAAAATAATCAGAAATCAAATACGGAATCCGAAGTGGTTTTTATTTTTGCTGATATTCCCAATTTTTCTAATGATTCTGATTGGATCTATTCTGAACGGCGCATTCTCGGATAAATCCAACCTGACTATGGTTGAGGTTGCAATGCTGGACAATTCTGAAGGGATATCGAAGGAAGTTCTGGATGCTTTAAGTTCAGCTTCGGTATCGATAGAAGAGGATTATGGTATCAAGATCAACTACGCAGATTCTGAAAAGGAAGGCAAGAAAGAGGCTCGCGTGAACAAAAAAGTGTTCGTACATTTGAACAAAGATAAGATTCTGGTCTACGGCAATGAATCGGAACCACTGAACACCGCGCGGGTTGTGGCATTATTCCGCAGTGTGGCGTGCAGCATCCAGACCGTCAAAGAAGCTTATAAGATTGACCCCGTGAACGCCATTAAGCTGATTGGAACGGATAACGCCAATTATGAAGTTCCGGTTGAACTTATCCCATCGAAAAATGCGATGAGCTCCTACGATTATTACGGGATTGCAGAATTAACGCTTATGGTTTTGTACGTCATGCTTATTCCGATTGGAGATTTGTTTAATGACCGGAAGACCAACGTGAAGGACAGAATCATACTGACCGGGCTTAGCCGTACCAGATATTACTGGGCATCACTCATCGCTTACTCGATCGTGGCGATTGTTGCTTTTATACCGGCCTTCATCTTCTCCATTACCTACCTGGGCGTCAAATGGGGTGATTATTCACTGGTAATGTATTTGTATATTGTCCTGTTTGCCATATTCAATGCTGCTATAGGTATGCTGCTTACCAAACTGTTAAAAACCCGGGGCAAGGTCGATGTGCTCCTGTCCGTACTGATCATTCCTATCTTTTCGTTCCTTGGGGGCTCATATACTCCGTTCCCTTATGATATGGGCGGGGTATTCGGCAAAGTTCTGATGGTGTCACCATTGCGGTGGGTGAATGTGGGTATTTTCCGGAGTATCTACGCAGACGACAATCAGATTCTTCTCATTAGTGCAGGAATCTTCTTCGTTGTAACCATAGCCAGCCTACTAGTCATCGTCGCCAAGGAAAAGAAGGAGGTACTGAAAGCATGAGGTCATTTCTTGCCCTGGTTAAAAATAACTTGCGCATTTCGATATTGCATAAGCCGATTTCTTTTCTGCTAATGACGATTGCTCCAATTATTGTTCTGATCATTGCCAGTAAAGTCGTCAGCTATTCCAGCAGTATCGTGAATGTTGGGATTGCCGACACCGATCAAAGCCGTGCATCGGAGGCGATAACCCAGATTGTCGGAGGACTGGAAGGGATTAAAGTCTTCTATATGAATGAGGATGAAGTGAACGACAGCTTCCAGAGCAATAAGATCAACGTTGCGCTTGTCATCAAAGACGGATTTCAGGAAGGGTTATTAAACAATTCCATCGATGATGTTCGGGTCATCGGTAACGAAGAACAGAATGTCTATACTCTGATCCAGGCCATCCTAAAAAATCATCTGCTGAATTTACGAAATTTGGGTAAGATCTCCACGAAAGATGCTGCTGTCTTCGAAGCTTCCGTTGATAACTATATTGCAACTTCGGAGTTTGTAGAGAAGACATCATTGAATGATTTATATACGGAATACAATAACTCCAATATATTCTTAGGGTTCTTGATTCTGTTCGTCTTCTTTAATTCATCAGCAATCGCCAATGTGATCAATATTGATAGGGAACGAAATATTTACTCCAGAATCTTTTTGTCTCCGGCCAAAGTTTGGATGTATTACTTGTCCAACGTACTTTGCAACCTGGTCATTGTAGCTTTTCAGATTCTGGTCGCTGTACTCAGTATGGAATACTTGACGGATACATCTATCGGAGTTGAGCCGGGAGTATTGTTCCTGATTCTATTCTTGACGGCAATGGTCGCCGTGTCCCTGGGAACCTTCTATGTATCGATTTCAGAAGAGAGTGATGCAGCTTCGATGATCTCCAATTTCGCCAACCTGCTGATTGTTATCCTGGGAGGTTGCTTCATTCAGGTGGAGTTATTCCCGGATGTCATTAATGCAATCTCATATATTTCACCGGCAAGATGGGCTATGGCCTGTATTCTGGATTTGCAGCAGGGTCTTGGTTTAGGAGATATTTCGGGTAAGGCAGCGCTGCTCGCCGGTATGGCTGTTCTAATCTTGGCAGTATCCATCCTCATTACCAGCAAGAGAGAAAAGAAGTTCCGAAGCTTATCCTAACTTACTAGATAAAGGAATCCGAACGACTATGACAGATATTTATTATATCAATATTAATGAAGAGCTTAGCCAGGAGGATTACGACAAGCTTCTGGGGATATGTACCGCTGACAAACGAGAAACCATAGGGAATTTCAGATTTGAAGCGGATCGGAAAAGAACATTGTATGGTGAGGCTTTGGCCCGCTATATGATAGCGAAAAATTCCGGAATTCCTATGAATGACATTCAACTTGTCAAGAATCCATTCGGGAAGCCTTACTTGAACAACCGGGAGGGGATACATTTCAATGTATCTCATTCCGGTAATTATGTAGTATGTGGCCTCGATGATCAGAATATCGGGGTCGATATCGAAGAAGTCAGGGACATTGGTCTTGACCTGGCAAAAAGCTATTTTCACATCAAAGAGTATGCATACATAATTTCCCAGGAAATGGATCGGCAAATTCAAACTCTATATGATTTTTGGACGTTGAAAGAAAGCTATATTAAGTATTTGGGAGTTGGGCTGAATAAACCGCTCGGATCCTTTTACTTTACGTTGGACGGTTCTTCCGCCACGTTATATTCACAAGAAAACCCTTCGGCTTATTTTTACCGATACCTGATCGGTGATCATTATAAGCTTGCAGTGTGCGTAGAGAAGGCAGCCTCTATCCATTTGGAACTAATATCGCTGCATGAAATCGTATCCCATCTTGACATAGAACATAGGTTAACGAACAAACATGAGTTAGGAGTTATGAGATGAAGAAAATAACAGCTATATTCGGAGCATTAAGCACGGTGTTCTTTTTGATTCATCTGGTGGTAGCCTGTATCTATTATGTGGGAATCATGCCGTATGGATATATTCATATGACGATCGGGGGCATCCTTTCAATCACCATGTCGATTCATATGATCGCAGCAACGACACTTATGGTCCAGAATCGTCAGAGAGATAAGAAGGCCAAGCAATACCCGAAGTTAAATATGAGTGTGGTTCTGCAATTCGCGACGGGTATTTTCACAGGTATCTTCCTGCTGCTGCATGTGCTCGTAATTGAGTTAAATAAATCGTTTGATGGAACGATCTTCGATGTTATTTACGTGTCTGTCGAATTTCTCTTCATTCTGGTCGTATGCACGCACATTGCCGTCAGTGTACCCAAGCATTTCATATCGATGGGACTGATCAAGAGACGCGAGACATACCCGTTGATACAAAAAAGGACTAACGCTTTCCTGGCCTTCATGTTTGTGCTGTATGTCGGTTCCCAGATTATGTTCTGGACAGCTTAAGAAAGGGGTGTCTTGACTTACATGAAAGAAATAGTAATACTTGGCAGCGGACTCGCCGGAATGACTGCGGCGCTGAAGCTGATTGACAAAGGCTCGACAGTTACACTTGTTTCACCTGCCTATTCAGAACGTGCACAATCCGTCATGGCAATGGGTGGGATAAATGCGGCCTTAAATACGAAACATGAAGATGATTCTATCGATCAGCATTATGAGGACACCCTGCGGGGAGGCAGTTATCTCAATGATACGGAAGCTGCCCTGAATTTAGTGAGTACTGCTCCGGTGATCATCCGCTGGCTGGAAGAACTCGGCGTGAACTTTACCAGAGATGAACAGGGCAGGGTAGATTTACGGAATTTTGGCGGACAAAAGAAGAAACGCACCGCCTATGCTGGTGCCAGGACTGGTAAGCAGATTGCCACTGCTCTCATCGCAAAATGCCGGAAGTATGAAGCCGAAGGCAAGCTTACACGGCTTGTGGGCTGGAGATTCTATTCCTTGTTAATCGAGAATCGGGAATGTGCAGGCGCCGTTATACTCCAGGAGAATACGAATGATTTCAAATGTATTACCGCGGATGCAGTCATTATGGCTGTAGGTGGCCCTAATGGTGTATTTGGCAGAACAACAGGATCGAAGTTAAATGACGGCTACGCCGCAGGTAAGTTATTTAAGCAGGGTGTTGAGTTTTCAAATTTGGAAATGATCCAGTACCATCCCACAACCGTATTTACAGCCTCCAAACGTATGCTGATTACAGAGGCGGCACGCGGCGTTGGTGGGAGGTTGTTCGTCAATCGAAATGGACAACCCTGGTACTTCATGGAGGAATGGTATCCCGAGCATGGAGCGCTTATGCCCCGTGATGTGGTCAGTCAAAGCATCTATAAAGTATGCAACGAAATGAAGCTTGGAATAGATGGGAAACAGAGCGTATATCTGGATGTCTCCCATCTGTCTAAAGACGTAATCGATTCCCAACTGGATGAGGTGGTAAGCATATGTACCAAATTCCTGCGGGTCAATCCGTATAAAGAGCCGATTCCCGTTGCTCCCGGAATTCATTATTTTATGGGCGGGATTAAGACAGACAAGGATCATAGAACAAATATTAAAAGGCTGTTCGCAGCCGGTGAATGTTCCGCTCAATATCATGGGGCGAATAGACTGGGCGGAAATTCGTTACTGGGAGCCATTTGCGGCGGATTTTTTGCGGCGAGAAGTGCAGGTGCTGTGGATGACATTGATTACAATGCAGCAAAGCAGGTTGGCACGAAGCAGCTCGAGGCAGCCCGTCATGAGCTCGTGAAATGGGAGAATCAAGCAGTAAGCGGCTCAATGAGGAAGCATACTGCGCTGAGACAAGAATTATCAGAGCTTATGTACGGCGCAATGGGTATCTACCGGAAAGAAAGAGATCTGTTGTCCGCTCAAAAAAGGCTGGAGGAAATGCGGAGCGAAGCAGAAGATTTCTGTTATCATCATCATTTCTATGAGAACCAAACTTTATCAGCCAATATATTATTGGCCAAAGCTATGGTGGAATGTGCGCTGGAACGAAAAGAGAGCAGGGGCGCGCATCAGCGTACAGACTATTGCGAGAGAAATGACAAGCATTTCAAGAGACCGACGGATGTCATCTTTGAAAATAAGAATATAAGTGTTGCTTTTCACTAGAGAGGAGCGGGGTTGTGAGCATTAAAGTTAATGTATTGCGACAAGAGAATGCGGACACGGAATCCTATTGGCAGAGTTATGATTACAGCGGAGAGTTAAGTATATCAGTTGCGACTTTAATCAATTCAATCAATAGTGAGATTGTCGAGAAAGAAGAAGGAGAAAGGCCGATACGCTGGGATTGCAGCTGTGAACAGGGTTTATGCGGAGCCTGTGCCATGGTGGTCAATGACAAACCGGGATTGTCCTGTCAAATCTTTTGCGATGAGCTGGTGAAAGAGAACAAGGAAATTACAATTCAGGCATTAAGTAAATTCCCCGTGATTTCCGATTTAGCCGTAGACCGGAGTCAAATGTTTGACGCGATGAAAGAGATGAAGTTATGGCTTGAAGAGCCGGCGAAGGTGCGGACCGCCAATCTGCCGATGCAATATGATGTGTCTCAATGTCTGATGTGTGGCAGTTGCCTCGAAGCCTGTCCGAATTACAGCCTGGGAGGTACTTTCGCAGGGATGTCGTCTGCGATGTCTATGGTTAACCTAACCTTACTCAGTGAAGATAAAGCCTTTAAGAAAGACTATACCAAGCGGGTCTACAACGGCTGTTCCAAGTCACTGGCCTGTCAGGAAGTGTGTCCAATGGAGATTCCTATTGTGGAAGCCATATCCAAGATGAACCGGGTATCGGTCTGGAGCATGTGGCAAATGTTCGGAAGTAGCGGCAAGACCGACAAGGATAAAGCTGTATTTACAAATGTAGAATTGCAAAATGCACTGGAAGTATAAAAAACAATGATGTTATGCTGCAGATCAAAAAAGGATCTACCCGAGGGTGGATCCTTTTTGCTGTGATGAACAATTTTTGAAATTCCGTTATGCACTTCACTGCTGATCAGTTCTAGCCTCTAAGTGAAGATGGAGCTTTTTGTTGTGAGTATAGGAACGCGGGACTATAGTGCAGCTTCCAAAATGAGAATTAGTTCCAGAGTCTTCTATGATATAATTATTAAGACGAAAGTACCTTTGGGAGGCAGAATCATGTCGATTCGTAATAAATTGTTTATCAGTTACTTAGTATTGATTCTATCCTTTGCTTCAGTGGAAGTGTATTTAATTGGACAACTGGAGAATCATAATGCTTCAATTCAGAATATTAAGAATAAGTCATTGAGGATTGCTTTACTATCTGATCAACTGGTCTTAGATGTTATTCAAGTTCAACAATACCTTACTGACATTAGTGCGACTAGGGGACTAGATGGGCTGGATGACGGGTTTGCACAAGCGCAAATATTTGCAACCGATTTCAATGATAAAATGAAGGAATTAGGTACGCTTGGAGCCGAGTCCGCCTTACTTGGTTCTTTTCAAACCACCTTTGACGATTATTATCAGCATGGTAAAAATATGGCAAATGCTTACATAGAGGGTGGTCCTAGCAATGGTAATTTACTTATGGAAGACTTTGATGCTACGGCTGAGCAGATTAACGACAAAATCAACGCCTATCGGGACGACTCTCTAAGGCAGATTCATGCCGATATCGAAGGACTGGATTCTGCCGTACAACAAAGCTCGCGCATTGCCTGGATATTGCTTGGGATATTGATTCTGGTTACGCTTATCTCAAGTTTCATTCTGTCTCAACCTATTCTTATCCTGATCTCTAGTATCAAAAGAGCATCTGAAAGTGTGTTTGAGAATAGTAAACGACTATTCCACTCTTCAGAAAAGTCTCGAGCAGAAGCTGAGCAAATGGAGATGAAGATCACAAAAATTGCGCGGAGTCTCGGAGAGCAGAGCCTACAAATCAAAAGTATTCTGGATTTAACCCGAAGCACCACACTTAATCTGGAAAAAGAAAATGAGTATTTAGATAAAACAGCATCCATTGCCGCTGAATCTGCAACCATTGCCAGCGTTGGGAAAGACAAGCTTCATGCCGGAGTACTCTCTTTATTCGAGGTGCTGACGCATATGGAACAAGCCAGTGGAAAGGTACAGAGCCTGGGGCAGCGAACAGATGAAATTGAGCATATCGTCCACCTTATTAATACCATTTCAACACAAACCAATACGCTCGCATTGAATGCCGCTATTGAGGCAGCCAGAGCAGGTGATCATGGAAAAGGATTTGCTGTGGTTGCAGAGAAAGTACGCGAATTATCTGAAGAGATTACTATAGCGACCAAGGATATTGCCAAAGAGGTCAAACAGATTCAAGATGATACTCACGCTGTAATTCATGTGATGGGCGAGAATCTGATGCAATTCAATGTGGAAGTCCATAATATCGATAAGAATAATCAAACGCTTCTATTGATTCTGCAGAGTGCCAATAATACAGCAGCGCATATTCAAGAGGTGAAGGAAATATTCAACAGCAATAAGGAAAACATGCTTCATGTGGATTCGATGATTGCCACTATTACTGCTTCCACGGAACAATCTTCAGCCTATTCGCAGGAGGTTCTGTCCATGGTTATCGAACAAACCGAATCCGCCAAGGAAATATCCAATCAATCCCAAACATTGGATCTAGTAGCACAGGAACTGAAGACTCAGACACTTAAGGCTTGAGGTTCCAACAAGAAGAGCAATGAAGCGAGGTTATAGAGTGGAGATCGTTCCCACACTCGAAGCTCATTTATTTAAATAAACATATGCCAGAAAATGAGAGCACATCACCCGGAGGATGATCGGTACGCGGCGTACAAGCAGATTTTGGCGGCTGTTTCTTTTTCCTTCCAAACCACAAAGGGAATGAGTAGAATAGAATAAGAAAAGCTGTATTTTAAGACAGATGGAGGAGTTCGGCTGTGCAATTAAATGTTGGAGTAATCCGTGAAATTAACCGTTATCCGGTAAAGTCATTTGCTGGAGAGAAATTAGAGTCTTGTGTGATTGAACCGTATGGCATGCTGGGTGACCGCTTCTGTACCTTTTACGATGAGAGTAAAGAGGGCTGGTGGCGTTATATCACAGTAAGAAATATTCCGAACATGTTCACCTATCAAGCACAGTTTGTTGAAGGTGAAGTTCGCGTAACAGCAGCTGACGGCCGGACGTTTGGATGGGACACTGAATTATTAGAAGAGATCCAAAGTCAAACTACCACTCGTATCACCATGTCTGCCCCTAAAGATCCACACCCGGAGCATCCGCAGCTGTTATCGGTTGAAGGAGCCAGCATCCTGCTGATTACGGACGCTAGTCTCAATAAACTGGAAGCTCAGTGGGGTAAAGAGCTGGATCAACGGCGGTTTCGCGGGAATTTTGTGATCACCTTAAATGATGATTCTCTTCACGAAGGGGATTGGATTGGGCGCAAGCTTAACATTGGTGATGTACAACTGCAGGTGGATAGTTATTGTGAACGTTGCGTTGTTATTACTATGGATCCAGACACACGGGAGAAAGACCCGTCTCTGCTTAAAATAGTGAATAAAGATTACGGGCTGCATTTTGGCGTCTATTGTTCCGTGGTCAAGACTGGAGAAATCCAGATTGGAGACCAAGTGGAGGTAGTGGACTAGCGGAGGGATGACATTGAGAAGAATACTGTTACTTCTTGGAGTAATAAGTTTCATTGTTACCGGATGCGTGAGTAAGGGTAATTTCACATTAATACAGATTAAAGACTTATTTGAACAGCATGGGATTGCTTTGGAGACGATGACTGATATAAGCAAAGAAAATGTTTTTATCATGTCTTTGAACGATGTCGAACCCGCGTATTATAAGATTAATAAAGATCAATTAATTAGTATCTATGTCTATTCCTCTGTTAATGGAGTTAAGAAGGGGATTCAGGATTTTGAGGACAAGACCGCTGCCGCAGAATTGGTGTCTCACGATCGATATCAAGTCGGCAATGTATTGATTTTTTATGAATCTGGAAGTTCTTCAAGAGATGATGAGGTTGAACAAGTCATAGTTGATTTGAAGCTAATTTGGGACGAAAGACACTAACGAGTGTTTTTCGTCTTTTGTTTATTCAGTATAAGATGCGAGATTATCCAGTGAGAATTGCAGTCCCACTTCGTGATCTTCATGCCGTATCCCCTTGGGAACGTTCGGAGCTAATAAAAAGGGTGAAACAGCGGCCGGAAGTTCACAGATTCACCGCAGTTGCGATAACCGCTTTGTTATTCTTTAAGATCAACTTTAGTCTTACAGGATGAGTTCACGTTCATTCCACAGGCCGATCCATGAGGATCGGTTTTTTGGTTTAATGGAAATAGAAAAAAGCTTTCTGCAAATGACTTCATGTTTAAATTCAGTTTAAATAAGTCGTTTACCATGCTTATATAATCAGTTTCTAGGAGGAAATGAGAATGAGTCAAGACAAAAACAAGATAATGGCGTCAGGCCAGGGGGATTTGGCCATTGAAGCGCAGGGACTCGTCAAAATTTACGGAAGCAACCGTGCGGTAGATGGTGTAGATCTGAAGGTAGGCACAGGGATGATCTACGGGGTTCTCGGCCCGAATGGGGCGGGGAAAACCACTGTAATTCGGATGCTCGCCACCTTACTCCGGCCTGATGCAGGAACCGCGCGTATCTTCGGGCATGACGTGCTCAAGGAGCCACAAATTGTGCGTCAGTTAATCGGAGTGACGGGCCAATATGCTTCAGTCGATGAGTCACTTAGCGCTACTGAGAATCTCGTTATTTTCTCAAGACTTCTGGGATTGGGACGTGCAGAGTCGAAGAATAAGGCAGCGGAGCTACTGGAAGAGTTCGGATTGACCGAAGCGGCAAAACGTCCGCTCAAGAATTTCTCCGGCGGGATGCGCCGCAGATTGGATTTGGCGGCAAGTCTTATTGCACAACCGCCACTTATTTTCCTCGATGAGCCTACAACTGGCCTTGATCCACGCACGCGTAATCAGATGTGGGATACGATCCGGCGGCTGGTCAAGAGCGGTTCAACCGTATTGCTGACTACACAATATTTGGAAGAAGCAGATCAACTGGCAGACCGGATTGCAGTTATCGATCGTGGTAAGGTTGTGGCCGAGGGTACAGTAGATGAACTGAAGGGTTCTGTTGGAACTTCATCCCTGCATTTAAAAGTTCAGAACCCTCAAGATATTCAAACAGCTCGCCGAACCGTTGAACGTGTGCTCCAGGTAACTTCCAATATTTCCCCTGAAGCAGGAAAAATTACAGCTCCTATGGGTGAGGCCGATAAGGTTACAGACCTGCTAATCGCACTCCGCGAAGCGGGTATCCCTCTGGCTGAGATGAGTGTGCAGAAACCAACGCTTGATGAAGTGTTTCTAACTATCACTGGTCATGGAGTACAGGATGGGGCATCACCGGAGTCTGAAAGATCGAACCAAGTGGAAGGGGTAATCGCATGAGTACTATAATCAAACCGGGCGCTCAGCGCCAATTGAAGAATCATACAAGCCTTAGACAATCCATCCGCAATTCATTAACTATGGCTTATCGCGGGATATTGAAAATCCGCCGCACACCTGAGCAATTGTTTGACGTCACGTTCCAGCCGATTATTTTCACCCTAATGTTCACTTATATCTTTGGCGGTGCCATCTCAGGGGATGTGGTTAGCTATTTACCGGTCATTATCCCGGGTATTCTGGTGCAGACCGTAATTACGACTTCTATTGTTACCGGGGTTCAGCTGCGTGAGGACATGGAAAAGGGCGTCTTTGACCGATTCAAGTCACTCCCGATTGCCCGGATTGCTCCACTAGCGGGAGCATTGCTGGCGGATACAATTCGGTATACCATTGCGACTGTTCTTACCTTCGCTATGGGTTATATTATGGGTCTACGGCCTGAAGGCGGCTTTGGAAATGTCGTGCTGGCTGGTATACTCGTGATTGTGTGCTCGTGGGCCATCAGCTGGATCTTCGCCTTCTTTGGTGTCATTGCGCGTTCGGCATCCAGCGTACAGGGTATATCCATGATTGTATTGTTTCCGCTCACCTTCCTGTCCAACGCGTTTGTGCCGGTAGATACGATGCCGAATTGGCTTCAGTGGTTCGTCAAGATGAATCCGATATCTCATCTGGTTACAGCCGTACGGGAGCTTGTAAATGCAGGAACCGTTGGATCGGACCTTGTCTATTCCCTAGTTGGGGCAGCGGTTATTGTAGCCATCTTCGCACCGATTACGGTTCGCGCATATATGCGCCGTACGTAATGGGTCGCTGAAATTAAAAAGTAGCAGAGAACATGCGGATTTCCGTTCTCAGCTACTTTTTTTATTTTTCTCACATGAGATCGTTAATCTCATCTGAATTATAGCTATCGCTATTCACTTTCCAGTGACCGTCTTCCTTGATAAGAGTCATGGTTCCTTTCACAAACATCCTATCCTTCTTGCCTTCTCCGAAGCGCAGTGTACAATCATATGTCAGTTCAATATAATGATCAGTAACACTTTGCTGTGTAATCGTAAGATAATTTATTCTAAGGTCATGCCCTTTACTCCACGCGACTTTTAACGAGCGAGAATACATATGATTAGCCGATTGTTTGTTAAAGAAACTTGCCGTCGTCAGATTAATGACAGCCTTCTTGTTCTGTATTTCTTCCTTTGGTATGTCATTTATACTATTCAAAAGTGCAGCGTTAAGTTCAGCTTTCTTGTATGTACTGCATATACTCATCGCTATCGAGATTTCGTTATCTGATGAATGGTTTTCTTGTCCGCGGCTGTATCTACTGCCACAAGCAGCAATGAACATTAAACCTAATATCATGATTCCGATCAGCATGCTCTTCTTCCTCACTGATTCTCCACCTTCCATTATTGCATCCAACAAGAAACTATTATTCCATTATTATACTCTTTACAAGATGAAAGACGACTTTATTTATCACTATCCTATTGAAAAAAGTTGTTGTTTGGTGGCTGCCCCTCAACTGGTGTATATTATTAGCAGGATTATTCAAACATTTCTTCAACCTAAAAGGAGCGGTCATGATGAAATACGAACATCTCGTTGTTTTCAAGTTCAATGATAAGATGAACCCGGCCAAGCAACAGGAGCTTGTGGATCAATTGCTTGCATTACGGGAGCGCATTCCGGGGATTATTGAGATCAGCGCAGGTATTAATGAAACGGAAGAAACGGATAACATCCACGGCTACTCCCTTGGACTGCGGGTGAGCTTTGAAGATCTTGATTCTCTGCGCGCCTATGGCCCCCATCCGATGCATCAGGAATTTGTGAAATCACTGGACGGCTTGCTGGAGAATGTGATTGTTGTCGATTACCCGTTGGTTTAGTAATACACATATTGCGTGTCTAAGCGGTTCTCCCTGGAGAACCGTTTTTTAATTTGTGATCTTATGGGTGAGTTTTTATCGAATCGCTTCTCTTCTTGGCAGGAATAATCATCCAGTCTAACGAATATATCTACAAAATTCGACTGTATATGTCATAAAGGGAGGTTTTCAAAATTTCACGAAAAAGTAACACAAAATGGTTCCTGATGGTCACCTTTGTTTTGATCTTTGCACTGCCGCTGATAGGGAGCCTTATGAAATGGAACGGGCTGCCTCCCGGGTACGGTTTGTTCCCTGCGCAAAAGGTGGAAGGCGATCCCGGATTCAATTCACTGTACTTCACACTGGCTTGCATGGTCGCCTTGTTTATTACACTAGTGCTGGTATTCCCCCGGATGTTCGGATTCAAGCGGCCTGCGCAGGAAGACACAGCCCCCCGGACACATACCACATATCCGGTTTGGTTCTGGTGGAGCCTTCCGGTGCTTCTTATCAGTTGGATCTTAATGTGGGGACGGGTTAAGCTGCACATCTCGCTCGAATACTATACGTTCGTCCCGCTGTGGTGGGCGTTTATCCTGATTCTGGATGGTTTCGTATATAAGCGCAGCGGAGGCAACTCGATTATTGCCAAGAAGCCAAAGCTGATGCAGCTGCTCGCCGTGGTCTCTTGCTTCAGCTGGTTTGCTTTTGAATACCTTAATTTCTTCGTCATGGAGAACTGGTATTATCCCAATAATGAAGTATTCTCGAACTTCGGAAATGTCTTCTGGTTCTCGCTGTCGTATACGACTGTGCTTCCGGCTATTGTAGAATGGTACGGCCTGCTGCGGACATCGAAATTCTTCAAAGACCGTTATAGCTTTGGCCCGAAATTGAGACTTTCACGGACAGCGCTGCTGGTGTTCTACGGCTTTGGTCTGGTATTGGCCTACGCGATGGGCTATTGGCCGTATCTGCTCTTCTGGGTACTTTGGGTGGCATTGGTTCCGTTGCTCTCTGCAGCTATGGCACTCACCGGCCGCTGGACGCCTTTTACCCCAATCAAAGACGGGAACTGGTCCAAGATCATCCTCATCGGGCTCGCCACATTATTCAACGGCTTCTTCTGGGAAATGTGGAATTTCGGGAGCGAGTGGTTCAACGATTCATTGCCGACCAACCCGAACTATTGGAAGTATTCCGTACCGTATCTGGATAAAATACATATTTTCTCCGAGATGCCGATTCTCGGCTACTACGGTTATCTGTTCTTTGGCGTGAACTGCTGGATTATGTGGCTGATTGCTGCATATGTGTTTGATTTTGACGGAGATTTTGAAGTGACGGATAAATAAAACGAACATCTCTTATGAAAAAAACAAGCTTTCGTGGATATCCGCGGAAGCTTGTTTCTCATTCCTATAGAGCTGATAACAAAAGATATACCGCCACAATCATTAGCAATCCGCCCATCCCCGCATTAAAAATCTGAATCCCGTTCTTCACTTTTGTCAGAAATTGAAGCTTCGATCCCAACTGTGCCCACGCTGCAAGCGAGAGATAACAGATGATAAAATAAATACATATAAAGACAAGAAGCAAAGAAGGGGAGGAGTTCAGCCCGAAGGCGGAAACCCCGGAGAGACAGGCGATCCAAGCCTTGGGGTTAAGCCATTGCATCAGAAACCCGTGAAGAAAACGCGGCCGCTTCTCCTCCTTGACTTCAATTTCTGGGCGGGAGACTATAATCTTATAACCAATATAGATCATATAACCTGTCCCGGCATATCGCAGCCATTCATAAAATACAGGGACTTCTTCTACAAGATTGGATATCCCTAACCCGACAGCGGTCAATAGGATCGTGAACCCGATAGTTGCCCCGGACACTAAAGAGAAAGAGCGGTTAAACCCGTAATTGACTCCCGAAGAGAGAATCGTCATGTTCACTGGGCCTGGAGAGATGGACATGGATAATGAAAAAAAGAACATTGCAATAAAAATACTCATCTTGTACACTCCTTACATAATATTCCTGAAAATACTATAATTCATGTAAGAATAAAACGTCCAATTGCAAGTTCTGATCGGTTCCATCAGAAAAATAGATATTGCTGCAAATGCGTCGAAAGGAGGTGGCCGAGTATTGGAGCTGTATCAATTAAAAACGTTTATGCAAATTGCCCAAACCGGCAACTTGACCGAAGCAGCAGCGCAGCTTAACACGAGCCAACCCGCTGCAAGCGCGCACCTCAAGACCTTGGAAAGTGAAGTAGGATTTATTCTATTTCATCGAACTTCCAAAGGGATGATTCTAACGGACAAAGGCGCGAAACTGCTGCCACTAGCACAGAAGGTCATTTCTTCCATGGATGAATTCCATCATGCAGCTAGTGAATTGGCTGGAACTGCAATCGATAACATTCGAATCGGGTTAAATACGGACGGGCAGCTTCTCCAAGTCGGGACCTTGATTGAGTCTATATCAGAGCGCCTGCCCCAGGTGGAGCTGCATTTTATAAACACTAAAAGCGAAGACTTTATCCCGGATGTAACCAGCTCCAAGATAAATGCAGGTTATTACTACGGAAACGCTGCCCATCCGTCTATCCAATCCATTAAGCTTCATTCCTTTCGGATGGCTGTGGTCTTTCCGGGAAGCTGGGATATTCCTGAGCAAGGGTTGTCTTTGGGATTTTTTGCAGATAAGCCGTGGATCTGGACAACTCAAGGTTGTCCCTTTTATAGTCAATCCATTGAATATTTCGTGGGGCAGGATATTATTCCGCGTAAAATTATGTATGTCGATGACGAAGCTCTAATCGGTAAACTGGTTCAAGATGAGGTCGGTTGTTCCCTACTTGCAGAACCGGTAGCCATGCGGTTTGCCCGAGATAACATGCTCCAAATCTGGCAGGGTATCGATCTCTATATCGATCTATACTTTGGATATCCGAAGGATCAAAAGAGTGATCCTGTGCTCTCTGAAATCGCCTCAATAGTGGAGGGTATGTGGAAGTGAAAAAGCTTCGTGGATAGCCACGGAAGCCTTTGATTGTTGTTCCACCTAAGTTTGTATTAACGATCGACTAGTTTCCTTAATACCCGGGCAGAACCCCGGATTTGTGGAACATAACCTTTGTGCATATTCCGGATTAAGCTGGGAGAGTGCAGCGAAGTAGCTTCCAATC
Organism: Paenibacillus oryziterrae; assembly: GCF_042610485.1. Classification (NCBI taxonomy): domain Bacteria; kingdom Bacillati; phylum Bacillota; class Bacilli; order Caryophanales; family Paenibacillaceae; genus Paenibacillus; species Paenibacillus oryziterrae. Next base: position 398,603 of record NZ_JBGJZO010000003.1, read on the forward strand.
ACATGATTTAGGCTGATGGCTCCATTCTGGAAGGAAAGTGGGCTATGGGTCTGGACGTGGCTGTAATAGTATTTTTTATCCCGCTTGGGCTGCTTATAGATAGTAGGAGGGGCATAAGTAACGATATCGAAGAGATTGGCAATGCGGAAGCTTCGCCGGACATACTTTGAGAAAGCTTGTGCAAAAGCCGGATCACCGACACGGGGAGAACCGTAGGTGTACAAGTCGGGTGAGTGATAGGCTGTATTGGCCGCCACATCTACCGCACACAGGGTCGCCAGCGCTCCGCCGAGACTATGTCCTGTAATGGTTAACGTTTTGTCCGTTGAAAGCTTGGTGAGAGCGTTGATTATCCCGTCACGGGCTGAGGTGTAGATATCGGTGAAGCCGCGATGTGTAAGGCAATGTTCATTGATGTATTTGAATCTCTTTTGCGAGGCGATGATGTCAGAGATCCAATCAGTTGTTGAGCTGGTACCCCGGAAGGCAATAATAATCTCTTGCGGGGACTCGATAATGAACCCGAAGCGCTCCCATACGTTAGTGATGGATTTTGCTTCAATGGTATGGATTACCGAATAATCCTTTGGAACCACGAATGAACCATCCGCGTTAGAGAACAGGGTGTAGGTCTGTGAGCAGACTGCTGCCAGAAAGATCGCCCGTTCTCCGAAACTTGTTGTGCTGAACATCTGCATCCCGCCCTTCTTACCTATTCTATGTATGATCAGAAAGTGGGATCGGTGCTTGTCGTTAGCCTGTAAATGAGAAATTTATGCAGAATAGTTTCTCTTTATCACAAAGAAATGCACCTGTATGATATGACTAAAGTTTTAAAAGATGGTCATACATAATGAATATGGTGAGGTGCTAATTTGCTGGAGCAGGTTTTATTTGTATCTCTGTTCACTTTTATTATTCATCTATCCGAGACCCTTACTTACTCGCTTCGTGTAGCTGGTGTGCGATTAGGAAAATTGGCCGTTGCCTTATCCTTATCCGGGATCATACTTCTTATTTCAAGAACCTCCAATATGGTACAGGCTCTACTCACCGGCAAAATAATGGACTCCGGAAAACATCATGTCGATGCTCTAATCGATCAGTTTCATATCATTATCGGAGCTGCTACACTGGGGACACTTACAGCATTGGTATTGTTCCCATCGGCAGTTTTACTGGCTTCAAGGGTAATATCCCATTTGGAGACTGCGGGTTCCATCCCCGTAATGCTGCGTTCATCGGTTTCTATTCAAAAAATACAACATGCACGTTATCATATGCGTTTACCCAAGTTATCCATGCTGTCACGTCTCCGGACCGGTGGCCTTCCCAAAAGGTTGCTCGTTCTAAATACGCTCGTAACGGCAATATATACAATTGGTGTGTTAGCAGCTCTATTGGCTTCAACTTTAACTGCAGAATCTTCGATTGCCGCATCTCAATCTTCCGGCCTGATTAACGGGATGGCAACGATATTACTTACGCTGCTGATTGATCCGCACATTGGACTAATCACAGATAAAGTCCTTCGGGGAGAACGGGAGCTGCATACACTTAATAAGATTTTTGGATTATTAATGGTCTCGCGTTTGTGCGGAACAATGGTTGCTCAGGTATTGCTGGTCCCGGCTGCTTACTGGATTAACTGGATGGTATCCATTATATAATTTGGAGATGATGAGATTGAAACGTATACAAATTGATTTCGTCTATGAATATAAGGGACATACGGAGAATTGGGCAGCGAATTATATTGTATACAAAATGAAACACTTGGATAATCATTTTTCGAAGCTCAATCTCAAGTATATTGGAACAGGTCCTGAACCAACAGGTGAATTCAGTTATGCGTTTCAAACCCAGGGCGGCGGAGACGGGAAGGGAACCGAGTCTAATATTAAGTTACAGCACGGGATTGTTCAAACTGGAAGCTCCGGTGGCAATGGGGCATATGCGGCGCAAGATTCTACTGTTCAGGTGCAGATCTATTTCAATGGTCACACTGAAGAGTTTGAACTGGAACCTGTGCTGACAAAATAAATTGACCATCGGGGACAGACGATTAAATGTAAGAGCTGAATTGGTTTAAGCAAATGCCTGCTATTTAGCACATCTTTTTTTGTATATTAACAGTATACAAAACTATACTAACTTACATTAATGTGCGTACTTAACCTCAAGTAATATATAATCTATACTTACTATATACATTCATTCAATTGAATGGATGATCCATCGAAATTATTCTAGTAGGAGGAGTAAATACATGACAAAAGAAACAATGAAAGCTGTAGGCCTGACCAAGTACTTACCGATTGATGATCCGGAGAGCCTGACTGATGTGGAGCTGGAGAAGCCGGTGCCTGCAGGCAGAGATATCCTTGTAAAGGTGAACGCCATTTCCGTAAATCCCGTAGATGTTAAAGTGCGCTCACCGAAGAGTCGGACCGAAAACGCTCCAAGAGTACTGGGATGGGACGTTGCGGGTATAGTGGAGGAGGTCGGCCCGGATTGCACAATATTCAGTCCCGGGGATGAGGTCTATTATGCCGGCAGTATCTCCCGTCCCGGAGGGAACAGCGAATACCACCTCGTCGATGAACGAATCGTTGGTTTGAAGCCGACTTCTCTGGATTTCGCGCAAGCTGCTGCACTTCCACTTACCACGATTACGGCATGGGAAGGATTGTTTGACCGGTTAGGCGTCTCAGCGAGCAAAGAGAATAACGCAGGCAAGTCAATCCTGATCATTGGTGCAGCTGGCGGGGTAGGTTCGATAGCCATTCAACTTGCTAAATATGCCGGACTGACCGTAATCGGAACAGCTTCCCGGCCGCAATCTGCGGAATGGGCGAAGGAACTTGGGGCGGACCATATCATTAATCATTTCGAGGCATTTCTCCCTCAGTTAACGGCCATTGGTTTCAATCAGGTAGATTACATATTCTGTCTCAACACTACTGAAAAGCACTGGAAGAACATGGCCGAAGTCATTGCCCCGCAGGGCAAGATATGTTCGATTGTCGAGACCAATGAACTCCTTGATCTAACCCTGCTCAAGAATAAAAGTGTAACGTTCGTGTGGGAGCTGATGTTCACCCGCGCGATGTATCAGACGGCGGATATGATCGAGCAGCATAAGCTGCTGAATGAAGTGGCCCGGCTTGTGGATCAGGGAATTATCCGGACAACTACGACCGATATACTGACACCGATCAATGCTGCGAACCTGCGCAAGGCGCATGCGATTCTGGAATCAGGCCGAACGGTCGGTAAAGTGGTGCTTGAACGCTTTTAATTGAGACTGAATTTGAAAGAAGGGGTCGCGATGCAGAGGGAAAAAGTAGATGCACTGATTATCGGATTCGGCAAGGGAGGGAAGACGCTGGCGCCTTTTTTAGCCAAACAAGGGCTTAACGTTGCGGTGGTGGAGCAATCCCCTCTAATGTACGGAGGAACTTGTATCAATATTGGATGCATTCCAACCAAAGCTCTGGCCCATCAGTCCCAGCTGTTCTCACAGCTAAATATCAAAGATCCTGCTATTCAAGACGAGAACTATATTCGGGCGAAACAAGAGAAGGATGATCTGGTCTCCCTGCTGCGCGCCAAAAATTTCGAGAATGTGAACAATCAACAGGGTGCTGTGGTCATCACAGGAAGGGCTTCATTTCTGTCCTCCCATGAGGTTTAGGTCGTAACGGAGTCCGGTACTGTCATCCTGGAAGCAGAGAAGATCTTTGTGAACACGGGGGCCAAACCGTTTATACCTGATATTCCGGGAATCCGCAGCGATAAGGTATTTACAAGTACTGAAATGCTTGAGCTGCCGAAGCTCCCGCGCCGGTTATCCATTCTTGGCGGCGGTTATATCGGTCTGGAGTTCGCATCCATCTACGCCGGTTTTGGTTCTGAAGTAGACATCATCGAAAACGGAGAAAGGTTCCTGCCAAGAGAAGACCGGGAGATCGCTCTGGAGGTTCAGAAGGTGATGGAGAAAAGAGGAATCAATATTCGGCTGCAGACAAAAGTTGAACGGATTGACGATGAGGGAGAAACGGCCAAGCTGCTTCTTACGTCTCCGGACGGCCCTGTGGAACTGACTGCAGATGCTATCCTGGTTGCGACCGGCAGACAGGCGAACACAGATGGGCTGAATCTGGCGGCAGCCGGAATCGAAACGACAGAACGCGGCTTTATTAAGGCGGATGAAACGCTGCAGACAAGCGTACCTCACATTTGGGCGCTTGGTGATGTGAACGGCGGGCCGCAATTCACGTATATTTCACTGGATGATTTCCGGATTGTGAAGGATCAGCTGTATGGTCATAAGCAGCGTTCGACAAAGGACCGCCAGCGGATTCCGTATTCGGTCTTTATAGATCCGACCTTGTCGCATGTTGGACTTACAGAAGCAGAAGCCGTTAAACAAGGCTACAACGTAAAAATCGCGAAATGGCCCGCGATGGCAATCCCTAGGGCACGGATTCTGAAGAACACGGACGGACTGCTCAAGGCGGTTATTGATGCGGATACGGATCAACTGCTAGGGTTCACCATGTTCGCTATGGAGTCAAGCGAGGTAATCAATATCGTGTCCCTCTTTATGAATTCAGGCCAGCCTTACACCGTACTAAGAGACACCATCTTCACACATCCGACAATGGCGGAATCGCTGAACGATATCTTATCCCAAGTTTAATAAAGCTGCCCGCACTACCCTGAAGCTTGATAAACAGAGCATGCCCCTTGTTGGCGTGTTCTGTTTTTTATTGCAGGCAGCTCACCATTTATCGCTTGTTAACTAAATCTAAAAGATATATAGTATATTTAGAAAATATAAGGTTAGGGTGAATAGCAAATGGCTTACTCCACGGCTTTATCTCAAGGGATATCAATCCTGCTCTATATACACGGGATCACAGAGGAAGGATGCAGCAGCTTTTTATCCACCAAAGTGATTTCTGAGCAATTAAATATCCCTGCTCCGACTACAGTTAAGGTCATCCGTAACCTGAATAATGCGAAGCTGACGATTGCTAAAGAAGGAGCCAAGGGAGGCATTCTGCTGGCAAAGCCCTTGTCGGAAATCACAATGCTTGATGTATTTCTGGCCGTTGAGCCCGGGAAGGCATTGTTCAAGATGCATACCGATGTGTCGTTACAAAGAAGTGGAGTGGAAGTAGTGAAACAAAGAATTTCCGATCACTTGCAAGCAGCAGAAACGGTGATGGAGAATTATTTGAAGAAGGTTCGGTTAACCGAATTATTGAACGAATAAGAGCAGTCTGAGTTTGATAAAAACGGTTAACCTGCTCTTTTTTTTGATTAAACTATATATAATTTATATTTAGTTTATTTAGATATAACACATAAACCAGACAAGGAGTGGCGTGACAAATGAAGATTGCTAATCAGACGGTTGAAGCCATGAATGGAGTGAAGATCCCTCAACTGGGATTTGGTGTCTACAAAATAACGAAGCAGCAAGAGTTCGAAACGGCGATCAACGAGGCGATACGAACAGGTTACCGGCATTTTGATACGGCGAAGATTTATGGGAATGAGGAGGCGCTGGGAAGGGAGATTCGGAGAAGCGGGATTCCCCGCGAGGAATTTTTCATCACATCGAAAGTCTGGAATACAGATCATGGCTATAAGGCAACGAAGAAGGCTTTTGAGCAATCGATACGCAAGCTGGGTGTAGATTACCTGGATATGTACCTGATTCATTTCGCCTCACCGGATTACGTGGGAACGTGGCGGGCCATGGAAGAACTGTATAAGGCCGGGAAGATCAAAGTGATCGGTGTAGCCAATTTTGAAGTACAGCATCTTGAAGAGTTATTGAGACACGCCGTAATCCCGCCGATGATTAATCAGATCGAGACCCATCCGGAGTTTCCGCAAAATGAACTGCATGCGTATCTGGGCAAGCACCGTATTCTGCATCAGGCCTGGGCTCCGCTCGGACAAGGAAATCCAGCGCTACTCAAGCATCCGGAATTACAAATCATCGCCGATGCGCACCAGAAGACGGTAGCTCAAGTCATTTTGCGCTGGCATTTGGAACGGGGCATCATCATTATTCCCAAGTCATCGAACCCCAAGAGAATCAAGGAGAACAGCGAGATCTTTGATTTTGCACTGACGGGTGAGGAAATGACGAAGATCAATCGTCTTAACACTAGTAAAAGGTATGCGATCAATCCAACGGGGTATATTGTAAACCCAATCTATAACAGGTTGATGAAGTTATTTATAAAATGAGGTTACGTGACTAACCAATTAATCCATAAAGTATCAGGTGATAGAGTTCTTGTCCCTTCTCCTTAAAATTGCTTGTCGGCTCCCAGGACAGCTGCATTTCTGCTATGGCATTAATAAATTCCATAATGGTCTGTGTAGATATGGATGAACCAATTGCACCTTCGGCTTTGCCAAGTTCAATAAATTCCATCAGCATGTTCATTCGAATCTGATTTACTTTCTCACTATACAAGTTCACGAGCACCTTATCATTTAAGGCCTCCGGGGAGAAATCTTCACCTAGAAACTGTTGGTGCGCATCCGTACACATGGATACAATCTTCTGCAGCTTTTCTTTAAAATCAATTTTTTCCTGCAGCAGATTCCTTGCCAGTTGTATGCTATCCTTCATCAAAATATTGGCACACTCAGCAACTAGTCCCTCTTTATTCTGAAAATAGTTATAGATAGAAACACTCGAAATACCCGAGAAAGATGCAATTTCATTAATGCTAACATTGGTATACCCTTTTTCTTTGAACAGGGACAATGCGGCGTGGATGATGGCATCTTTCTTTTGTTGAGTTCGGATTTCGTATTTATTCATAGAGGTCACCTCGGTTGGCTGTTAGTAATTACGCAACATGATCATTATAACACTGAAAGCAATGTTTTTAAACATAGGACATTATATTTAAAAACTTATTGACGCAGGGATTTCTCCGGGATACAATGTTTTTAAATATTGATGTATTAATTTAAAAACTTTCAGGAGGAATCATTGATGAAAATATTAATATTTGGCCGCGGTGTCATTGCAACGCAATACGCTTGGGCACTAGAGAAAGCAGGGAATACGGTAGAGTTCTATGTCAGACCGGGAAGAGTGGCGCAGTATGGACCACTTGTCAACCTGGAGATTATAGATGCAAGAAAGAAACGTACCCTAGTCAAGGAACCATGGCCGATTACTATGAGGGAAGAACTGGATGTCAACCATGATTATGATTTGATCATCGTTAGTGTCAATCATGACCAGTTGGATGGCGTGATGAACTTTCTAGCCCCGCGGGTGAGCACAGCAACGGTCCTGATGTTTAATAATGTTTGGGTCGAGCCTTCTGATGCGGTGGCACAGTTGCCAAATGAGCAGGTAGTGTGGGGATTTCCTGGTGCCGGCGGTATATACTCGACTGCTAATACGCTAAATGGCGGTTTTATGAAAAGTATATTTATGGGGTTCGTGGGGGATACCTCAGTAACGAAGCGTTATCAGAATGTCCGGGAGTTATTTATAAATGCTGGGTTCACCATCTCTGAGAAAAAAGATATGCGCAGCTGGTTATGGGTTCATTTCGCGCTTAATGTCGGTCTCGCAACTCAAGCACTGCAAGCCGGTGGATTTGACCGTGTGTTTGACTCAAAAGCGCACCTTAAGCATATGATGCTGCTCTTACGTGAAACCTTACCCTTGATTAGGGCGAAAGGCGGCAAGGTAGGCTTCGCTGCCACCCTAGCACTGCATCTGCCAGCAGGATTGTTGGGTTGGGTGATGCAGAAGGTTATGGCAAAAGGCAATTTGGCAAGAGATATTATGGCTGAGGCAGGTACCAGTGAGAATCTGAATCGTGCTGCAACCAGTATTTTTCCAAAAGATGCACTTGCGGATGCAAGAAGACTGGGTGTTCCGCTTCCGCGTCTTACGGGTATGGAATCCGAATATTTGAATTTCACTTGAACAAGCGACCGGCTGCGGCATACGTAATAGAGTTTTCCAGGAATCAGCTCATTGCGTTATAATAAAGATAAGAAAATGGTATAGCCGCAGGAGGAACTATAGATGTCAAAGGAATATTCACGTTTGTATATTGAAAGTGTCAAGCTTGAGTTGTTAAACAGGCTCGGATTGAAGCAGGTATATTATAAAGGTCAAGCCGGTGATGATTTACTATATGAGGCGTCGGGCTTCGACAGAGGAACGGAGCATAAATTCTGTGTCAGAACGAAGACAGGAACGATCGATGAAATGGTTGCAGGTAAGTGGATGAAAGTCCGTAGTTTTATAATTAAAAGTAAAGAGCTTTAGATGGGCCTGTTGACCATGACACCAAGCCTCTAACCACAAAACAGCCACCCCCTCTTCATTGTGAAGTGGAGGTGGCTGATCTTATTTTGCCGGAAAAATGACGGTATCTACTTTATTCTTTGACTTCTCTATCCGGCAATTGTGTCACATAACTATCGGACAGTTGGAGGAGTTTCAATGCACGGTTGAATTCATCTTCAGTGGATTGAAGCGGTTTGTCACCGCCGCCGGACAACGTGTAATGCTGGCCGTCCTCGAACCCGCTGCCGGATAAGAACAGCTCTTCATTGTTTACGAAGGATCCCGTCGGTAGATAGTAACGCTGCGGTAGCAAATTGTAGGTGGTCTGATTCAATAAATCCTGCCCGAAATGGATATGATTATCTAGGGGAACCCCTAATAAATTCGATACCGTCGGCAGAATATCAACTTGTCCGCCTAATTGATTCTCTACACTTGGAGAAGCAACACCCCCGGAGGCAATGATTAGAGGAATGTTGATCAGGTCGCGTTCTGTATACTCATGACCCAATATTTTCTCCATCAACGCCTTATCTTCATCCTTCATTGAGAAGATAGGCAGTCCGCGATGATCACCGTACAAGACGACCAAGCTGTCATCCCATACACCGTTCTCCTTAAGCTCTGCAATAAACTGTCCAAGTGCGTAATCCGCGTAATTCTGGGCCCTGATATAATCACCAATAAAAGTTCCTTCGAATCGTTCCGGTAATTTCATCTGATATTTGTTCTCCGGAATCGAGAATGGATTATGAGAGGACATTGAGATGACCTGCGAGTAGAAAGGAGTAGTGCTCTCATTCATCCGGGCTAGCTCAGCCGATGTCTTGGAATATAGAACTTCATCGGACGCTCCATAAAATACGGTGTCCTCTTCACCGAAGAAGGCTTTGTCATAATAACGGTTGAATCCAAGTGCTTTATACAACTCACCACGGTTCCAGAAGTCAACTGCATTGGTATGGAATGTGGCTGTATCGTACCCTTGGCCCTGCAGCAATTTAGGCAAGCTAGGCAGCTCTTTGGGTGCGTAGATCTCCGTAGCCGGACCATCCGGCGGAACATAAAAGGAAGTGTTCACAATAAATTCGGCATCGGAGGTGTTGCCTTGTCCAACCTGCTGAAAGAATCTTGGGAAATACATACTGCTGTCCGCAAGTTTATTCATATTCGGTGTAATTTCCTGTCCATCAATCGTCAAATGGATCAGGAAGTTCTGGAAAGACTCCATTTGAAGGATGATCAGATTCTTTCCCTTAGCTGCTCCAAATAGGGCCGGGTTGTACTGGGGTTGAATGCCTTTGGTCTGATCAATGACGGATTGTGAGATTTCGGACAGCTCAATTTGCTCTTCGTCTTCATCCGCAAGCAGGGCGTATGCTTCATAATTCAGAATGCCCATTTGCTCCGCTTGGACGTTCTCATTCATACTGGCCTGATTCGGGAAGATATTCATCATACAGATGGCCAGGGAGATGCAGAACAGAGCAGCGACTACTCTCCGGTTGCTGGGACGTGCCATGGATTTTTTCCAGGCCAGCGCTTTCTTCCGGCTGAGCATCACCAGGCTGATGATAATGATATCCACAAAAATAAGCATATATTGAGGGCGGATAACCGCGAAAATACTCTTTTTGACGGCTCCCACTTGCTTGGCTTGTCCGATCACCTGAGAAGTAGCAATAATTCCAAAGTGGTTATGATAGACGATCAGGGAGAAGAATAATATCGTGATTGCCAGATTGACAAGCATGTAGATCGCAATCTTACGTTTCGTGGCGAACCATTCAATCAGGCAGAAGATGATGAGTACAAAAGGAATTTCTTTGAACCATGTACTCCAGGTCGGCCCGTCTTCGAACAAGAAGTACCAGGCGAAATAACTTTTGATAAGCATAATCAATGAGAAGAACAGTATGGATCTCTTACTGAGTGTACGTGGTTCGGTAAACCGCATTTCTGATGCGCATCCTTTTCTTTTGAAATAGATGATTCTATTATAATTAGTCCATTCTATTACATAGAAGGTTTCAGAATCAACTATAAAAGATTACTATAAATTTCTGCAAAATGTATATGGGATGACTATCATCATTTGATGCGTTAAGAATTCACAGTTAAAGCTTTACGCGCCTGACTAAGGTGTAATTTTTTCATTGCAAATCTTGCTATAGGCTGGGCTATCAGTATTTCAATCCAAAAGGCTACACCAAAGTTTCTAGGCCAAATATGAAAGAAGTGTTCAAAGGATAACCAAAGAGATAACACGGTTACATTTAATAAGGTATTCAATAATACTCTGGCATTAAATCCGTCTGTTGGACCCGCGAATTTTGGAGTCAGCTTCCTTACAATCGGTCCCGCGATTAATCTTATGGATAACATTACGATGATCCACATAAACGGAATAATTTTTAAAGTATTCAAATAAACCTCCTTACTGAAACCAAGTTCCAAACCCGTTATCGTAGGTGCAATAGTGTTTACTGATATAATTGAAATAATCAAGAAAAATAGCGACATTAAAAACCCCCACATAAGTGAACTTTCTGTGAACGTCACTTTTCCTTTTCATTATATTATTAAGTTCAGCTTATGTAGTTTTCGTAGTTCATTAAATTTTGTATAGAGGTGTATCAGACATGACTAATACATATCATTTGACCATAAGCCAGCTCACTCAGGCCGATATGCATTCGGTAAACCGGCTCTTTGAAGCTTCTATTACAGACGCTTTCGTACAAGAAGGGTTGGGTCATCTTCAAGAGGATATTCAACAGGAAATTGAAAGTAAAAAGCGGATGGTTGAGGAATCACTGGACCCGACGATTACAGATACCTGGTTCCTGCTTGCTAAAGTAAAAGAGGTTGTTGTCGGAACCATTTCCGTTGCACCATGTGGTGAAGTGATTCGGTCATGCACAGAACATCGACTTGATGATGTGAGTGAACTGGGAAGTTTATATGTGCTGCCAAGCTATCAAAGCCAAGGGATCGGGTCAACCTTAATTCAGGCGATGGTCTCATTTCTCGATAAAAAGGGCACGGATCGGTTTTGCCTGGACAGTGGCTACAAGCGTGCTCAGGCAAGATGGCTGCGAAAATTCGGCATGCCTTATCTCACAGTTCCGGACTATTGGGGACCTGGTTCAGATCATATGATCTGGCTCTGTAAGGTCAAAGATTATCTAGAATGAAATAATAACAGGGAACACTAACTTTTCATGCTCACTACGAGTTTCCCTTTCGCACGGCCTTCTCCAAGATCACGAAGCGCCTGGGCCGCGTTGTTTAGCGGATACTGCCGATCAATAACAGGCACAATGTAGCCTGCTTCAGTCAGTGTCTTCAATACCATTTGATCCTCGTGGTTCGGCTTATGGACAAGCAGCGCAATTTTCTTTTTATTAAGCCAAGCAGACAGTGGGGCTGCCATCAGAGAAAGAAGGATATGAAGCGGTGAGCCGCCGACGATGACATACGTACCGCCTGACGTTAGTGCGCGCTTTACTGCAAGAACCGAGTGGTTTCCCACGACATCGAGAATCAGGTCGTATTGAAGTCCGCTTGCAGTGAAGTCTTCTTTCGTATAATCAATTACATAATCCGCCCCTATAGCACGCAGCATTTCCAGCTTCCCGGTACTGTCAACGCCGGTCACTTCTGCACCGAGCCATTTGGCATATTGAACCGCAAACGTACCCACGCCACCACCACACCCATTGATTAGAACCCGCTGTCCCTTTCGCAGCATACCTCTATCCCGTATTCCCTGTAAGGCTAGAACGGCTGCTTGAGGAATGGCCGCTGACTGTTCGAAGCTCAACCCGGCAGGCTTTGGGGTTAGGGCTTTCTCGCTGGCACATACATACTCTGCAAATCCGCCCCAGCCACAACCTGAAAGATCCCCGAACACCTCTTCCCCCGGTTGGTACCGTTTGGCGGCTGCACCCACAGCGATTACCCGGCCCGCGACGTCCGCGCCAAGAATCCGGTAACGGGGCTTACGAAGCCCGCCAAGGCGCGTGATGTATGGTTTCCCGCGGAGCAGGTCCCAATCCCAGGAATTAACTGAAGCCGCATAGACTTCGATTAATACTTCATGCTCCAAAGGAACGGGGATGTCCACTTGTTCTATCCGGAGCACTTCTGGCGATCCGTAGGTATCATAGACCATCGCTGTCATCGTACGTACTCCATGTTCGTTGGGTAAGCCGGTATCCTTTAGTGCTTCTCTCATAGTCATTCTCCATTCGATAGGCTGATATGTGTCCCGGTTCTTAGCAGATATGCTTTGAGAATACAATCTGGTCTGTCGATGCTGTGATTCCAAGTTACTGGTTATGGTAACACACTCGGTGTTGGAGTGCTTGAACTAATTCCCGTTCCAGGGTGATGAGCTACCAGCCTCATGGATAGAAGAATCTTTTTAAAGTTTCCGGAAGTGAAATAAACACAAATTACTCTTCAGTCAATCCATTTTCCATTCCAATTTTTAACGATATATTGAGATTTAACAGATGTTGAGTAGTGATTAGGGATATGAGAGGAAGGTAGAGGAATGAGTATTTATTATGCTTCGAACAAAGAAGAGATTACTGCCGAACTTCTCCAGAAGTTATTTCTTTCCGTAGAATGGGAATCTGGCAATTACCCAAACGAGCTTTTCCAGGCCATTCGGGGATCCCACTCCATAGTTACTGCATGGGAAGACGGAATGCTGATCGGCTTGGTTAATGCTTTGTCAGACGGTGCTTTAACGGTATATTTTCATTATTTGCTTGTTCACCCGAGTTATCAGGGCAAAGGAATAGGGAAGGAATTAATGAATATCATGCTCGATAGATACCATGAATACAAAACAAAAGTATTAATCTCTTATCCTCATGCCGTAGATTTCTATAACAGGATCGGATTTCATCCAGAGGACGGCTCTACACCTATGTTTATTTCAGAGCTAGTGTGATCGGTTTGCGATGACTTGAAAAACTATCTATAGGCGTACCCGACGCCAAGCTGTTTAAGAATCTCGATCCGATGAAACGGAAATCACAGGATGAGGTCCGAGCTTACCTGCTGGAGAACTTCTATTCGACGTATTCAAGCTGACCTTCCGCATGTCGGTGAAGAGTCTCAAGCCGCACATCAAACATATGAAGGACGCCTATGTAACTGTTAAACTAACGTATGATGTCAAGAACAGCCTATACACAGTTATTGCTAAAGGAAAATAGTATACAATCTGTTCTATGAGAAACGACATTTGTAGTTGAAAAGACGGTCAACTTAATCACAGCTGACCGTCTTAACTAGAATATATCCAGCTTCGGTACTACTCCAATATATACGGGTAAACTCAAACCTACTTGGCCTTTCGGAGCCTCCCTGGGAATGATTGAGATGTAAAGATTTGAATTGCCAAGGCTGTTTCCCGTAAATGTAAGCAGGAATGAATAGTGAGGAAGAGAGAACTTCTTTATCCACTTATCGACGATGCCCAACTGGGCGGCCGTCTCAGGGTATAAAATCTGCATATACCCTTTTGGAAACGCGACTTCTGGAAATTCATATTTGTATCCTTTGACCTGAATTCGTTTATCTGTTCCCGCCTGTTCCATTTCGAAATCAGACGGTTGTAAGTCGCATGTCCATTCCTCGCGCGTATTAAAATCGTTTGATACACGGTTAACCATACCCAATCCCATTTCTATCAATTGCTCCTCTAGTGCCGGACCCCATAACAACACGTCTAGTCCCGTGAAGGCTTGGCCTTGATTGGTCAGTCCAAAATGAAGCGTGGAGGGCATACCGACATTCCCTCCTGCATAGTAGTGCCAGCTTGTGAAAGCCATCTTTGGTGCTTCGTTCTGCACGAAGTAATCGGAAAAACGGATTTTGCTGCGAAAATGAAGAACTTTCACCAGATCGTCCTTCAATGAATTTTTACTTAACGTAGGTTCAAACTCATAACCCCTCAACGCCGCTTCAGCTGGAATAGCCAGCAAGTCCGCTGCTAGCATCAACGCGTCTTCCGCGAAGACCATCTCTTGCTCCCATATAGCTTTCAATTGGGAAGGGTTTACGCCAGGCGCACAAACCTCCAGCCATTTCGAAGGTTGTCCATTCCGTTTCCGTGGACGTCTTCCCTCGGATAACTCGTTAAATATATCCAAGTTGCTAATCATCGTATCGGCATTCCTGCCATTCCTATATAGGCGCATCAACAGTAAATCGCTATCATGTACGACAGACCCAACGGCAGGGACACCAACACGAGCAGAGATGAATGCACCAAGTGCATCCATTTCGTCTATATCCTGAACGTCAAGCCTTTGGTCGTAGATAGATATCCACCGTTCGGAGGAAACTTGTAGAATCAGAGACCGGTCGGCTAATTCTGCATCTTCCGTTTCTTCGTATTCTATCCCGGAAATGCTATCTCTTACGGCAAGCACTAGCTCCTCCAGCAACATCGCGCTATCCTTCAATCCGGTAAAAACCTGGATATTCGAAAGAAACGAACCCAATATCTGCACCCCTTATTTCATTGAATTAGTCTTTTCATTTTATATGTGCGCTAGAAGTAGAATCAATCGTTATGTACATATAAAGGACTTTACTTTTCATTACCGAATATTAATGAGTGGCAATATTCCCCAATAATATACTTTTTAGTGACACAGTACATAAGCGGCAGGAATTGGCAGCCTAGTGAATAATTCACCAATTCTATTGAATAGTTATAGATAGCATATTTCAGCAATATAACTGAAAGGAAAGAATTTAATGGGGGCATACTTAAAGATAGAAAGAAAGTCGGGCTATGGCGGCTGGCGGGTTAGGCGTGTAGTTTCAATAATGATCCTTATCGCCATCCTAAGGACAGTGTCAGTTTCTGCTACATATCAAGTACACGCAGCTGCATCAAGCGCGAATGTGGTCAGCGGGAGTATCATTCAGCATCCGTACTTAACCATCCAAATCCTTAAGGAGAACAAGCCGGTATACATCCGGCCAGGCATGACCAAACAGCAGGTAGATCATTTGCTGGGGAAGCCGACAGAAATCGGATACCCGGGCTTCAGAGGCTACGCCTACGGTAACAGCATCACAACGGGACATGTCACTGTTGGTTATCTTAACGGTTTAGCCGCTTCTATTAGTACTACTGGGTACGAAACATCTTTAAATGGCCAATTCAAGTTTGGAACCCCTTGGAAGAAAGTCCTAATGAAGCTCGGGCAACCTTCCCGGACGGAAGACTCTAGAAGGGAATATGTTTTTCAACTGACAAAGGGTAACTCAAACAGATTTATGGTTCAGCTACTCAAGAAATAAAGGGTAAAACGGACATATACACGTTAAGATTTGACGTCAGCAGTTCAGGTAATATCCGAGATATATCCGTCGAACAGGCAGCCTTTACTCAATCCATAGAAGATCTATATACGAAACCTGATCCATCAAGACCAACGTTCACTGAGGAAGAAATCATTGGCATTCGCAATGGAAAAGATAAGCCGATTTCACTAGGTATGCATCGTGAAACAGTAGAAGCTACGAACGGCAAGCCGGATAGTCAGCTTTCCTATTCCATGGTTGTCATGGATACATACGGGAAAGTATCTGTATATTATCGCGGAAATATCGTAGCTGCAATTCTCGTTGATCCTTCACCTGAAGTGCAGACTAACAAAGGCCTTCGGATGCCCGCAAGCCGAAAAGAAGTAATTCGTATTTATGGAGAACCTGCATTCAACGACCAAGACGGCTTAACTTATAACTTTGAAGCGGTAGGGGATCGGTTACAGGCGATGAGTCTGTTCAAACAACTGGATAACAAGTATTTTAATAATATAAAATTCCAATTAACCTTCATTACAAACGATACCAACCCTGATCAAATGGAAAGCTATATTCTCAGTGATCTTGATTTTATTTATGAAGAGTACTTTGGACCAAAGCCTTTAAGCTGAACTTCTCCAAGGGATTCTATCCGCGATGGCACTAACTCAAGTTAGTGTCTTTTTGCGTTTGAATATCTTCAGTTTTTGGTGAAGAGGCTATGACTCATCATTGCACTAATTTTAGGGGTGCCTGTACTTATATTATCTATGTTATAGTAGTCTTTGTTTGGTCGAGGCGGACGCCTTGACTGGCGAATTCGTTGTGAATGTAGGAGGTACATATGGAGGTTGAAAATCTAGTTGTTTCTGCTAAGCAGCCCCGGAAGAGTATAGTTAATATCATTATCGATGGGATTTCCGGTATCTTTCTTCCCTTAGTGAATATTTTGAGCGCGGCGGGAATTATGAAAGGTTTGCTGGCTGGCGCTGTGGCATTAGATCTGCTTAACAAGACGGAAGGTACCTATCAGGTGCTGAATGCAATGGCTGACAGCCTGTTTTATTATCTTCCCGTTCTTCTGGCATTTACATCGGCAAAAAAATTCGGGGCCAACCCATTTTGCGCCGTAGTCATTGCCGGAGTGCTGCTGCATCCGAGTCTTAGTACTCTTTTTGGAGACGATCAAACCATTAGTTTTTTTGGCCTGAGCATTACGCCTGTTAATTATCCGGCCAGCGCAATTCCCATTATTCTGGCGACAGGGTTGTTGCTATACATCGAAAGATTCTGTTATAAAGTGTTACCCGAAGTCATCCGAGGCTTCTTCACACCTTTATTTTCTATCATTATCGTCTCTGCCGTTACGCTGTTGGTCTTTGGTCCAATGGGCATGATTGTAGGGGATGCGCTCGCTAAAGGATATGGGTTTGTGTACAATCTCAGTCCAGTCGGGGCGGGAATGGCTCTGGGCGGAGCTATCCAGGTGATGGTCATATTCGGACTGCACTGGAGTTTGGTGCCTCTTGCCATAAATAATATTACACTTAACGGTTCGGATACGATTCTGGCCTTGATGGGTCCGGCAGCTTTCGCCCAGGCAGGAGCGGCGCTTGCGGTTTTCTTCAAAGCCAAGGATAAAAAGTTTAAAACACTCTCATTATCCGCAGCGATTTCAGCATTATTCGGTGTCACCGAACCCGCGATGTTTGGTGTGAATCTTCCCCTGCGCAAGCCGATGGTTGTTGTGTGCTGTGCAGGAGCCATTGGTGGTGGGCTCGCCGGGATATTCCACTCGGCTGCGATTTCTTTCGCTTTTCCCGGATTGGCAACCTTGCCGGCTTACTTGGGAGATGGATTCAGCGGCTTCCTGATCGCCTGCGCGACGGGTTTGGTCCTATCTTTTGTTGCAACGCTGTCATTAAAGCTGGCATTGGCTCCAACCGAACAGTCGGTGAACGAGTAGAAGAAATAGGCTTCAACCCAACATTATATTTAGTGTAAGTAGAAATGCCAATATACATCCGTTAATCAACCCATGTGAAGTATACACAGCCCAAAAACTTCTGGTTTTAATAAATATAATGCCCAAGAATATTCCCATTACACTGACCACTAAAATGTGAAGTGGAACCAAATAAGTTATTTCGAATGGATATAAGATGAACCCGATATGTCGCATAGCAAATATTAAAGTAGAGGCGGCAACAACTGCAATCTGAAGATGCAAAGGTTTGGTGAAGAGACGGCTCCATAATTTAAGAAGAATCAAGATAACCAAATATCGGAAGAAGATCTCTTCTAAATTGGAAATGAGTAATTGAAATACAAACCATTGCATTATGTTGAGGTTAGTTAGAGGAAATGGAAATGAATAATCAAACAAGTGTTGTTTTGCAGCAAGAGTACCGAATAAAACATAAATACTCATGAAAATTGTTACAAAGATCAGGATCGTTTTAAAGTGATGTCTAAAATGCTTAAAACGGAAGTCGATTTCATTAGATTGACGTTTAAGACCTTGACCTCTTGACCAGATCATTAGGAGTATACAGGCGAATACTGCATTCAATATCCCATTGAAAAAATAGGAAGTTATGTACGGATTTATTGATGTGTTTGGTATTATATACGGCAACACGAGGTAAGTATTAATCAAATCATTGCTTTCATAGCTAAGTAGAAAGAGTAAAATAATATGCAACGGAATCAGCGCGAAACAGGATATTTTTCTCAAGAGGCACCTCCTGGATATATAAGTTAATTATCAAATGATTTCTGCCGATAAATCAAGCGGAATTCATGCGTATAACTCAAAATTTAGAGGATTAGGATTGTCTGAAATTACTTAAAGAAGCTTCTGCTCTTAATTTGGCAGGAGTTTTTTTGATAGAAAGTAACCCGAATTCCATGTCTGAATGTTTCAGCGTTGTACACTTGTTGTACACAGCTAAGTTATATACTCGGAATATAAATTAATTTGGAGGAATCAATAATGACAAACACTAGCATGAAAAAAGCCGCAATTATTCTGAGTTTCTCAATTCTTATAACTGCATTTTCCGGTCAAGCATGGGCGGAGCAAGGTACAAAACCTGCAGCACCTGCTTACGCAACGAGTTCAGATAGCAACAATCCTTACGAGGTTGCCGGCATAGACGATCAAGCAGAATTTACGGCGTATTTTGCTAAATTACAGAAAGCGGTTAAGGATAACAAACCGGCAGAAGTGGCAGAGCTGATCTCCTTTCCAATGAATTTGAACAAAGACAACAAAACGTATGTGATTTATACCAAGGATGAGTTTATCAAGAAATACGATCGTATCTTCACTTCCCTTGTTCGTGACAAGCTGCTGGCCCAACAAGTTGATAAACTATTTGTGAACTACCAAGGAGTTATGGTTGGAGATGGAGAGGTGTGGATCGGTGAACGAAACAATAAACTTGGAGTTATTGCGGTAAATATCATTAACAATCCTTATGAAGTCGCGGGCATCAACAATCCAATCGTGTTTGAGCATAACTTCAGTTTGCTCCAGAAATACGTTAAAGAAGGCAAAAAATCCGAAGTCGCCAATCTGATGGTGTACCCACTGAAAGTGAATAATAAGGGGAAGACCATGGAAATCAAAACGAAGAAAGATCTTATTACAAAATACGATCAAATCATGACTGCAAAAGTGAAGAAGGCGTTATTAGCGCAAAAAGTCGATAAAGTAGTTGTTAGTTGGAAAGGGGTTATGATCGGTAACGGAGCGCTGTGGATGGGACAGTCTGGAGAGCAAGTGGGTGTGTTCGCTATTAACCAGTAATTCTACTTCAGAATCGAAACGGGTACTGTATCGCTGATACAGTACCTTTTTTGAATATTCTTATTCATTTGCTTACGTTTTTAGCGAGGAGCAGCAAGCTGCGGCATCTACTCGGATGATTACGTTGAGTTTTCGGGAAGATAGTCCGAGATATTAATTAGGTGTATAAAGGGAGAGTGACATTGGAGTATAACAGGATTTATTATTTCACCTATTACCATATGGGAAGCCTATCACTTTAGGAACACGGTCTTAATGCTGTAATAATCACTAGGCTCTCTGTGGCAGAGAAGTTATCACTATCATTAAGTTGGATACATTTGCGAATTAAGCTCTACTGTGAAGGGTAACTAGGTACCCGTCTGGGTCGGCGAATGTAAAGGTTCGCCCGAATGGTCCATCTATTGGTGCAGATGTAATCTTGACACCTGCTGCAACAAGCTTGTCGTGGATTTCTTCCGGCGCATGAAGCCACAGAGCGACACCAAGCCCAGGCTGAGTACCTGAACCGAGTTCGATTCCTGGCATTAGGTCACGAAGAGCAAATGTAATAGGCTTTGTTTCAAAGACCACAGCATGAGGTGGTCCCGCCTGTGAGCGTACCAGTCCAAGATAGTTTTGATAGAATTCCGCAGAGCCTTCGAGATTACTCACTTGAAGTGAAATGAAGTCGGGTCCAATTGCTGACATAATGTAATGTCCTCCTTAGTATATGGGGTTGTTTATGATGTTTGTCTTGATTATACAAGCCCCCTACTGCAACAGTATGTCAGTAGCGGTTTCCATTGTTTTGAGTTCTTCACGGTGCTTTCTGAACTAATATGTGCGCTGACCCGTGCCTCTACGAGTATCCTTCAGTCTAACTATTGCTTGTCCAAAGGCATATTGATGCAAACTGTGAAACTGCCTTTCTCCATTCGGACTTCAACCCAAGAGCTAACGCCCATACTGTGCGCACTGAAAAAATGAGCTGTCCCAGACAGCCATTTCATGGCTTAAGGGACAACCCGATTCATTACTATTAATTAATACTGCTGTACTTCATCGTAGGGTACAAGCAACATTCTACGTTGTACATCCATAAGCAACCGAATCGCCCAAGATGCGATCACGGCAACGACAAATCCAGCTACAACATAAGAAATGTACTGTTGAGGTAATGTCCAGTGGATATTAAACAAAGAAAACACACTATTCTCAAGAATGTTCAAATCCATCGTTTGCAGAAAAATCTGATGAAGCACAGGTAGTGTAATCAGACTCAATGCAGTCGCTACCATAGCTACCGTAAGTGAAAAGAAGATAATACTGGAAACGAACCGCCCCATAATTAACATGATGTTACGTGCAAAATTCGCACCATGAAAACCCAATTTCATTCGTTGAAGGAAGCCTGCTACCTCTTTCTGCATATCTGATCTATGTTCCTCAGTCGATCTAGGAATATCCAGCAATGATCTTACTAGCTCTTGTTCAAATTTAACGATGTAATCTAATCCCTTAGCTACTGCAAAAAACAAGGGAATGCCGATGAAAATTGGTGTTAATCCAATGGATAACGCTAGCCCTGTCACCATAAACACGAAATAGACAATCGTGATCGGCAATGATATTAAGAAATATATAATACTCCGGTATGTCTTGGGACTTCCTCCGCGTTTGCGAGGTTTAGATTGTGATTCTACAGGAACTTGTATGGAATCCAGCACTCCAATCGGCCTAGTATACACTTTATCATTCATTTTCTCTGTCCTTCCTCTCACGTTATTCAATTAATTTCATTATACGTGGTGAAGATAAGACTCAACACAGTCTGGGGAATGGAGTTGTACTAGACCTAAGACTAGGAGTTGTTTCTCCAAGCAGCAGGAATTAAAAGTCCAAATAAAGATTATCTTTTCGTAAGAAATACATATTTATATGAAGTTGTTTAAAAACTCCATTCCTTTTTCATTCGATGGAGTTAACCTTTTCGGAAAGTTATTAATTTCCTTATTGGAGGGTCGTATGTACGAAATGCTCTGTTTTTATTCTGACCTCCGAAAAGGATAGAAGCAGGGAATGATCATATGGGTACCCCTTTCACCGGGGCATGGCGAAAGCCCTGCATTTGATACCCCAAGAATCATTCGTCAAAAGCCAAACGGCAAAGACCCGCCCTCGTTATACGTTATAAGGGCGGGCTTTTGCATGGCTTCCGGCAGCTAGGTTATCATAACGCTTTTTGAAGCATCTTAGACCCTGCGGCTACGTCCCCACCTTTAGATGGGTTTGCCCTTAACTCCATTTTTTTGTAATTCTTATCATATCCGTTAACAATTATTTTAGAAATTTAAAAGAATTCCTATTTTTGAAGTCAGGGAAATTTATCAAATAAGGTTAGTTGTTCACCCTCAGATAAATCCGTTAAATCACTAGCCGTTACTCCTATAAGTCGTAAGGGAACCTGAAAACTGTAATTATGACTTAAAAGATCTATAGCCTTTTCTGCAATTTCTGTAGCTGTATATGTTGGAAAGCTTAGTTTTCCCTGGCGGCTTTTTGTGCGGAAGTTAGTGTCCTTCAATATGATTTGTACTGTTTTACATTTTAGATTATTTTCCTGGAGTCTTTGAGCAACACCTTCCGAAAGAAATAATATATAATCCCGGGCCTCCTTGATGTCCATAACATCTTTGGGTGTTGTTAGGCTATTACTAATTGTTTTATATTTTTCTTTCTCAGTGATATATGCAACAGGTGTGGTATCGAGACCATTTGCATATGTCCATATTTTTCTTCCAGTATTGTCTAAAATATGTTGTAAAAATTCTAGCTTTGATGTTGCGATATCTCCAATAGTATATATCCCATGCTTACTAAGTATATTATTAGTGGCATTGCCTACGAAAAGAAGGTCAGAGGCAGGAAGCGGCCAAACCTTCTCCTTGAAATTATGACGTGAGATCATTGTTGTAGCATCGGGTTTTTTCACATCAGAGCCAAGCTTCGCAAACACTTTATTCCATGATATACCGACCGATATTGTCAATCCTGTTTCAGACTTGACCGTCTCCCTTAGTGTGTTAGCAAATGCTTCTACTGAATCTTGATTTAGTGATGAACTCGTCATATCCATCCAGCATTCATCTAAGCCAAAACTCTCCACTTGACTGGTATAACGCGCATAAATTGCCTTCACTGTTCCGGAATATTCCCTATACAAATCGTGGTGGGGCAACACTGTTAACAGTTCGGGGCACTTACTTTTTGCCTGCCTGATAGATTCGGCAGTTTTTACACCATATTTTTTAGCGAGTTCATTTTTGGCCAATATAACTCCATGTCGATTTTCTTCATGACCTGCAATAACAGCCATTGGCACTGATTTAAGCTCAGGGTTCAATAAACACTCCACACTTGCATAAAATGAATTCAAGTCGGCATGTATTATAATTCTTTCCATCCTATCACCTTCCTTTACTTGCCAGAACCACCCGTTCGATTCAAATTCCCCATCAATACCTCTATCTTGCTCATAACAGCATCACGTAGACTTTGAGGCTCTATCGCTTGGATAACCGGGCCATAGGAGAGAAAGTAATTTGAAAGCCAATCTCCTTCAGGCATAGATGCGATAACTGTAAAAGATCCATCTTCATGTCTTGTTATTTGTTTTTCACTAAAGTCATCATATATTCTATACGCTCCCTCAGGAGAGATTTTCAACCGAATATCAATAAATTTCTGAAATTGATTATCTGTCGCTTCGGCCGCAGATTCTACTAATGTCTGTTGCTCAAAAACATCTTCAGTGATTTGAATATTAGCCATACGGGATATTTTGAAAGTTCTGTGTGTTCTTTTATCATAACAATACGCTTTTAAATACCATGCCTTATCCTTAAAAATCAACTTAATCGGCTCAACCTTGCGCACGCTTCTCACACCCGAGGTGTTAAAATATTCGAAAATAATAATATGTTTGCTGATAATTGCCATTTTTAGTGCACTAAAATTTTCTTTGTTTCTTTCATCACTTCCCCAGGGTGAGAAGTCCAGTTCAATCCAATTAACATCACTCTTTTTGAAAAGACTGCTTAATCGTGAAAGAATAGTCTCGATTTCCGGATACCGCGCTGCTGATAGATTCTGCAAGGCGAGCAGTATTTCATCCTGCTCTTTTTCAGAAAGTACCGACTTATTCAGTATAAATTTGTCAAGAATGACGATTCCGCCGCCTTTGCCTTGATTCGTATAGATAGGTATGCCAGCGCTGCTTAATGTCTCAATATCGCGATATATTGTTCTAACCGATACTTCAAAACGGGTGGCAAGTTCTTTCCCCGTAGTTTCTTTTTTCTCAAGTAAGTAATAAACAATGCCGAAAAGTCTGCTGATCTGCATTAAATCACCTCAATCCAAGCACAGTATATCATTCTTAACATGACACTAGTGTGTCATATTTAAAATGATACATTATATTAAGCACGTAACAATTTTAGTTTATTAAAATGAATAGTATAACTGCCGCCAATTGAAAAAATACATGAGGCCTACAGCGCCATTGTTGACAACCGTGTAGTAGTCGATAATGGCTCTGCAAAAGTAACGTCTTCAAATATAAGTGGAGTTCTGTTAAACCACCAAAATCAAATTAGGAAAAAATATTTATTTTGAAGGAGACAATAAATGGCGGAATTATTAATGGACAGTTGTGATGTTCAATACAGCCTTGACACACGAGGAGATGAACCGGTGCATGTTTGGATTGCATACGGTATTAATTCCGTAAAGGCAAATAGTAAGTCATCCCGCAAATCCTTTTTTTCTTTCCGATAAGACGGTAGCAGGTAGTATACACTTTACTGTGACGCGTAAGTATAGCTTTTCAGAAATGACCACTCGCCGTCGTTATCTGGGTAATCATCGGACTGTACTTCAAGTGAGCGGCCAGGAAGTTGCTGAAACGATTTTAACAATCAAAATGCTTGAACATCATCTTTGATCTATCACGATTACGATAATAGTTACAAGGGAGACTACGGGATAAGTAATACTGTTTAAGAAGTATTGTTAATTCTAAAGGGAACAGAACATTAATAAAAGTGAAAACTTGTCTTATAGAGTAAAAGCACGACACTGTAATAGAACCTCTGGACATACAACTGGTGATGAAGAATTGGATTAATGTTTTGATAACTATTTATTATTACAAAACCTGACGGACTGTCGTCAGGTTTTGTCCATTATATTGATAATTGTAATTGAGCTTTAGAACAACATTAATATGAAAAGGAGAAAAGCTATGATTGCAAACAATGTATTATTAAAGCTAAAGAATCCGGAAAAAGATACAAGTGAAGTACAGGCCGCTCTTCTCAGCATGAAAGGAAAAATTGATATCCTTCTGGATATACAGATTGAAAAAAATGTTCGTCCTGAGGAAGGTGCTTATGATGTTCTTTTTATCACGAAATTTGCATCCATGGAGGACCTGGATGCATATCTTGCACATCCGGCACATTTGGAAGTTTCAAAATTTATTTTCAGTGTCCTTGATACAATGGCCTCTCTGTGTTATGAGGTAAGCACGTCACGCACTGATTAATTAATTAATCAATTTGTACTGTTTTCGGAACAATAGCATCCTGAATAAAACTTATAATAGGAGGTTTCATTAATGGAAAAAATCAACCATTTCATTGTTGATCCCAAAGAATTTGAAGGCAAACATATCCTTGTTACCGGTGGTACCCAGGGAGGAATAGGGGAAGCAACTGTAAAGCGCCTTACGAAAGCTGGCGCTACGGTCATCACAACAGCTCGAACCACCCCAGATCATTTAAAGGGATCGGATTTATTTATCCAAGCTGATATCAGCACGCCCGATGGCACCACAAAGGTTGTGGATCATATACTTGAACGCTTTGGCGGCGTCGATATCCTCGTCAACAATGTCGGCAGTTCTACAACCCCGGCCGGCGGCGTTCTTAAGCAATCCGATGCAGACTGGCAGCAGACGTTTGAGGCTAATTTCTTCGCTGCTGTCCGGCTGGACCGCGGGTTGCTGCCGCCAATGATTAAGCAAGGCTATGGTGCTATCATTCATGTCACATCCATACGGCGGCGCTTTCCAGGAGAAGATACCATGGTATATTCAGCAGCCAAAGCTGCGCTTGGAAATTACAGCAAATTGCTTGCAACTGAACTTGCACCCAAAGGCATCCGTGTTAACAGCGTTGCACCCGGTTTCACCGAAACAAAGTCTACTGAAAAATTCCTTAAGCAGATGGCAGAGGAACTCGGATACGACTATAACGACGCCCGGCAGGCTGTGATGGATTCCCTCGGCGGTATCCCAATAGGACGAACAGCGCGTCCGGAGGAAGTAGCAGAACTGATTGCTTTTCTAGTATCTGACCGCGCTTCCTACATTGTCGGTTCCGAGCATACAATCGATGGCGGCGTTGTCCGCACATTATAAAGGTGGATGATGATTATGATGAACAACAAAATTCAATTACCCCAACCGGTTGAGAAACATTTTCATGCGACAAATACAGATGATCCCGCGACCTTCCTTTCGATCTTTGCCGAAGATGCCGTTGTTTTTGATGCCGGCAAAGAATATCACGGGAAAACCGCTATCAAAGAGTGGAGCGACCACGACTATTTCGAAGCACGTTTAAGACTGGAAATCACAAATGTCGTTCAGAATGCCAAAGAGATCGTTGTTACCGCAAAATCAGACGGCAATTACGACAAAACCGGACTACCGGATCCCCTCTATCTTGATTTTCATTTTACTGTGGAAGGAGATAAAATAACATGCCTGCGCATTGTTCTTTCCTCTAACAGTAGGGCAATTCCTTTGCCGCAGCCTATTGCAGCCTATTATCATGCCTCAGATATCTTTGACGATGACCTTCTCGCTAACTGCTTTGCCGAGGATGCCATTTTAGTTGACGTGGGAAAAGAATTTCATGGTCCCGAAGTTATCAGCAAGTTTATTGTCAAGGCAAACAGGGACGCTGCGGGTAGGACTGAAATCATCAATTGTGCGGAGAAAAATGACGAAACGGTTGTCACCGCCACTATTTCAGGTAATTTCAATGGCAGTCCAATTCCACTGGATTTCCACTTCACGCTTAATAACGATAAAATAAAAGCCTTGAATATCGTAGTGTCAGGTAAATAAGGATGATGGTAGAGAATTTAATTCAGGTAAATCAAGATCAATGCACAAAGTGAGGTCTTTGCGTGAAGGTCTGCCGGGGTACTCTCTGTATGGGAGCACATGATCGGGAGTAATCAATAATATCTGCATTGCCTTTAAGTTAAGGCGCTAGCCAAAAAAATCAAGATCAAGAGCAGGTTGTCGAAAAGACAACCCGCTCTTTTTTGCATAAAAAACTTGACATTCATCTGTAAATGTATGGCGAAGCCCCTTGAAAAACAAGGAGGTTATGCCAAAGCTGACATCCCCCATGCGAGAAATGTCAGCGGCCCCCGCACCCTTTGTCAAAAACCCGGAGAAAGATTATACCCGAAAGAAAAGCTCCCCTTTGAAACGGTTATGTAACTCCTCATCTGCATGGGAGGCAACAGCCTATATAAGGAACTTTTGGAATCGCAGGGCTACGATGCATCCACCGCCACTATCTCTTTAGGATAACTTATAGTAGTAAATCATATCTCGAGCCTTCCCCCAACAAATTGGGTAAACTAACTCTAAGCAATACTTTACCCAAATCCCAACGAAACGAGGTGATGCCCCATGACAACTCACAAAGTACCCAATAGATTAGCCAAGGAAAAGTCGCCGTATCTACTGCAACACGCGCATAATCCGGTGAACTGGTTCCCTTGGTCGGAAGAAGCTTTTGAAGTCGCGAAACGTGACAACAAGCCTGTCTTCTTATCTATTGGGTATAGCTAGTTGTTGATTCACACGTACCTGTCATTGGTGTCACGTCGGTGAATTCCACTCTTTTAATCTTAGTTTTTCATCCCATACTAAATTACTTTCCTTTATTAACGGACAAGAAAGTGTGGTTATAGACATTCATTTATTTAGAATAATATGGTAATATTTAACGATCCTGATTTAATATTATTTGAGTATACGATGTATAAGAAGCTTGAAATCTGTGCAAGATATTTTTGACGGTGTGAAGAGAGGTGTGGTTCCGTTGGACCATTCGGTGCTAGGGCTACAAGAGGAATTTAACTAATCACTAAGTCAACTGAAAGCGAGGGGTTGTGTCGCAGAGCATCTCTGAACACACACGCCTAGTAGCATTCCTTTAAAACGGAAAGTGAACAAGCGGTGCCCAAGTATTTCTAATGATGTGAAGTGTGACTTTTAAAGATACTCGAACGATCAAACACCGTCGAAGGGGAGCCTGTAAAAGGGCTCCTTTTTCTATTGCTTAAACGAAACAATCCATTCCGCAAATGTTATGGTTTTAATGGACTAGATGCTACAAAAAAGGGGCTGTCCCAAAAGTAGCGAGCACGTTAATTTCTGTAACGTAACCTGATCGAGGTGGAGCAAACCTATCTCTTAATGCTGGAATTACAGCTATCGAATTAACCTCACAGAAAATTTATGTATTTGTAATAACACCATTTCATTCTGATGAGCAGAAAACGTATGAAATAAAAAAATTGGGATAGCGAATACCTGTCCTTTACCTACATAGAGTTTCAAACAGATGTACTTGCCATAATTCAGTTGTCAGATGAGTGCTCTGCGTAACAAAAGGTCTGGATAAATGTTAATTTCACCCATGTAGTCACTGAAATGGATTATAATTAAATTTATGTTCAAGTCGATTACCTATCCTAAGTTAATAGGATAATCATACGCAAAAAGGCATAGTGATGAATCGCCTAAGCTCTAAGGGTTATAGAGTTTTCGAATACACACTTTTGTATAAGAGGAGGCGAATGATATGACGATAATGCCTGTTATAATAATGATCTTTGTATTTGTACCTACCATTGTACTCATGGTAAGTATGCCTTATTTAACAAGAGTGACGATTAGTTTTGGAGTCACCGTCAGTGCTGTACAATTCCACAGTGAGCCTCTGCGCCAGATGCGGAAGTCATATGCTAGGATTAGTGCCACCTTGCATACCATCCTTTTCATTGTTTGTATCATCTGCCTAATATACGGTGATGAACATTCCAAGCAACAAAGTTGGATCATTGTCACTTATTCATTCGCCATGGTCGTAATCTCCCTAGTCATAAACATTAGCTATCATTTCAAAATGAAAAGTTTACTACCTATGCTGCCGATTACTCAGGAACCATCAATCATGGCAGTGGACACTGGTTTTCGGAAAAGAAACATTGGCTTGTCTAATAATTGGCTCCTCATTCATGTATTATTTATTGTTGTTAGTATTGTAACTGTGCTACTCAACTACGATCAGATTCCTGATCAGATTCCGATCCATTACAACAGCAGTTGGAACGTTGACCGCTATGCAGATAAATCTTATAGTTCTGTGTTTATGACTACGATAATACAAGTGTTCATAACACTTTTGTTCATATTTGAGAATTGGAGTATTCGCAGAGTGAAGCAGCAGGTTCAACCCACTGATCCGAACCGTTCCATTAGACAAGACGTAACTTTCCGCCGTACTTGGTCATGTTTTATGATTACAGCAAGCTTCTTAATAGTTATCCTGTTTTCCGTCGTGCAACTAAACATGATAACTCTGCTTAACATCAATTTCGCTATCCCCATTATCCTAATCATAATAGCCTTTATCATGCTATTCTACTTCGCCTTATCCTTCTGGGCTGGTCAGGGCGGAAGCCGCTTGGAACGATCTGCCGATTACTCCAATGTCAGACCTGTCCATGATGATGATAAATGGCTGTTAGGTATGATTTATTTCAATCGTAAGGATCCAAACCTAATCGTCGAAAAAAGGTTCGGAGTCGGCTGGGGATTAAATTTCGGTCACCCAGTAAGCTGGCTGATTTTGTTCGGAATTATTGTACTGTTAGTTGTAATAACAAGGCTTAGAGGTTAGTGCTCACCGTTATTTGACTCGAACATAAGTGAACCGATACGATAAAAAAACGATTTATATGAATGAAGGTGAAAAACAATATCTTCAACCTGCAAAGATAAAGAGAAAAGGTAAACCGAGGCACTAGCCCTTGTTGGTGTCTTTTTGACAATCAACGGGTAATACTAACAATGGCACATTCCGCATAAGGAGGCTACATAAATGGAGATCAAAGAAGGCAATCAGCCTAACCGATTGATAAATGAAAAATCCCCCTATTTGCTGCAACACGCCCACAACCCCGTGGATTGGTATCCATGGGGTGATGAGGCTTTTGCTAAAGCGAAGTCAGAGAACAAGCCGATTTTCTTATCCGTCGGCTACTCGACCTGCCATTGGTGCCACGTCATGGAACGCGAATCCTTCGAGGACGAAGAAGTCGCGAAACTACTGAATGATAACTATATTGCGATAAAAGTAGACCGCGAGGAGCGGCCGGATATCGATACGCTCTACATGTCGGTGTGCCAGGCGCTCACGGGGAGCGGGGGATGGCCGCTGACGGTGCTGCTTACACCGGAGAAGAAGCCGTTTTATGCGGGAACCTATTTCCCGAAACGGCGAATGTACGGGCGGATTGGACTTATGGATGTACTGGAGCAGATTCGCAGCAAGTGGGAGCAGGACGGAAAGGCTCTGAACCAGATGGGGGATGAACTGCTGGCCGAGCTTCAGGCTGCAGAGCATACTTCACCGGAGAAGTCTGGAAATACAGAAGGCACAGAGGAGCAGCTCCTGCATGATGCCTATCAGCTCTACGTTCGTCAGTTCGACGAGCAGTATGGCGGGTTCGGTCAGGCACCGAAGTTCCCATCTCCGCATAACCTTTCCTTTCTGCTGGCTTACAGCCAGAAGTACAATCAGCCGAAGGCACTGCACATGGTGGAGATCACGCTTGAAGCGATGTATAGGGGCGGAATGTACGATCATGTCGGATTTGGGTTCTCGCGTTATTCCACAGACCGGGAGTGGCTGGTGCCGCATTTTGAGAAAATGCTGTATGACAACGCGCTTTTGGCGTACGTCTATCTGGAGGCATTTCAAATTACCGGGAAACGTTTATATGCGGAGATAGCCGAGAATGTGTTCACGTATGTGCTGCGGGATATGACCTCGCTGGAGGGAGCATTTTACTCTGCGGAGGATGCCGATTCCGAAGGGGAGGAAGGCAAGTTCTATGTCTTCACCCGTGAGGAGCTTGAAGAGGCTCTAGGTCTTGAGGATATGCACTCCTACTGTCATGTATACGGAATCACGTCGGAGGGTAATTTTGAAGGCAAGAATATTCCGAATCTGCTGCAGGGCCTGCCGGATGAACTGGCGGCACAGCTTGGGATGAATCCGCTTGGGCTTCGTACCCGGATGGAGGAGTGGCGGGAGAAGGTGTTTCATTACCGGGACAAGCGTATCCATCCTCACAAGGATGATAAGGTGCTGACCGCCTGGAATGGTCTGATGATCGCCGCTCTGTCCAAAGGTGCGAAGGTGCTGCAAAAGCCGGAATACGCCCGAGCAGCCGCAGCTGCAGCGGATTTCATCTGGAACCGGATGCGGCGCGATGATGGTCGTCTTCTTGCCCGTTACCGGGACGGTGAAGCGGCATTCCCGGCGTATCTGGATGATTACTCATTTCTGCTGTGGGGACTGACGGAGCTATACGAGGCTACAGGCCAGGCAGAACATCTGGAACGGGCGCTTCAGCTCAAAGACGGTATGCTGAACCTGTTCGCAGATCACGAACGGGGCGGATTCTTCTTCACAGGTACGGACGGGGAACCTCTTCCGATCCGCTCGAAAGAACTGAATGACGGCGCGATGCCATCCGGGAATGCTGTGGCGACGAAGATACTGTGGAAGCTTGCTACCGTAATCCAGGATGTGGATTTAAAAAGCGTGGCTGAACGTACGGCTTCTACACTCGGAGCAGCGGCAACGCAGTATCCACCGGGGTACTCGATGTATTTACAAGCCCTGCTGGCAATGACCGGCGGAGGTAAGGAGTGGGTACTGTCCGGCAAACGCCAGGATCCGGCACTCCACGGTATGTTAGCCCATGTACAGCAGGCCTATCTACCTGATGCTTCCTTGATCGTGAAATGGGAAAGCGGCGACAAAGAAGAAGAGATTATGAAGCTGCTGCCGCATTTGGCGGATAAACCTTCGATTGGCGGGAGTGCGACAGCGTATCTATGCCGGAATTTCGCCTGTCAAGCGCCAGTCACGAATGTGGATGCCGTCAGGGAGCTTTTGGGCAAAGAGTAAGCATGATGAGGCAGTAATCTATCTTGGATGAATTCAGCGCCGGAAGAACGGATAAGCAGCATCCGTAGCTTCCGGCGCTATTTTCTGCGATCAGATCAGCAGAACCCCCGCGAACAATAATGCGGAAATCCCGCAGCGGATGAGCAGATGAAGCGGATGAATACGCCCGTGCAGCACATAGCCGTTCTTTATGGTACAAGCAATCAGCCCGATAAGTCCGGCACCTGCCATAAGGACATGAATACTGCTGAGCAGCAGCAGGCAGGAGAAGAAGAAGTTGGCAGACATCAGCGGCGTTCCCAGCTTGCTGCGCTGTGATACGGCGGCGAAGCCCATAAGGATGGCATAGGTCACAATAAGCCAATTGAACATTATTAACCCCCTCACCATGAGATATAATAAATACAACATATGGGGTTAACCCCATGACAAGGGGGGGCGGCTAATGCAGATCGGTGAGTTTATCAAGGCCACGAACACTACCATGGACACGGTCAGGTATTACATGGATCTCTCGCTCCTGTGTCCGGAGCTGAAGAGTAACCGGTATTTTTTTACGGAACGGGAAGTCATGGACTTTGGTGTGATTATACAGCTCAAGCAGTGGGGTTTCGCGGTGAAGGAGATTCAGGGTCTTTTTGAGTACAAACGGCAGTCGGGCTGCGGAACGGAGGAGCTTCTAAGCTATGTGCACCGGCTGCTGATAAATAGGGTACAGTCCATCGAGGAGAATCTGGAAGTACTGCGGAAGCAGAAGGAAGATGTACTGAGAAGCCTCCACGAAGTGAATAGCTTGCTGACAGGGTTACCCCTCCATGAATGAAAGGCATTGTACTCTGTGAAAAAAACACAGGGCGCATAACGTTTCGTTATACACCCTGTGTCCTTAATGAATGAAGCGATAATGCTATTTATTTTGTTGTTTGTATTTTTTCCATTCGGTATTATGAACAAATAGCTTAGCACCCGTGTCGAGTTCTTCAACTAGCTGTATTTTCTTATAGTTCGAATAAACTCCCCAAAAAACGACGATTGGAAGGATTAATATTAAATACCAGACAGATTGAACGACAGCTAATATTACGAATAGAATTGTCAACAAACTTGTTCCGATAAATATCATAAATTCATTTTTAGTTGCTTGCTGCTTATACTTTTTTGAAAAATCAATGGTTTGAACTTTGCTCATTCCGATATCACTTCCTCTCAATAAGTTCCTGTAGTATCCGCGCAATGGCATCGACGGTATCATACCACAATTTCTCCCCTAAGGCAGCGCTTGCGTGAGTCGGGTCGCCGATAACTCCTGTATCCTCATCCGAATTCTACTGTCAAATCGCTTCCTCCAAAGTTTACGGTTATTTAGTGTGCCAAAAAAGGTTATTCCCCCGCTTTATAATACGTCCGGAACACAATATCCTGATTATAATTGCCGAAGCCAACCCCATACAGGGTTAATCCGCCCACATGGGCAGCATCTTCCTTGACCTCTAGCCGTAGGGTCCACTGGTTCCGGTCCACAGCCAGATCCTGTAAGGTTATGTCCGACATCCGCTGCCCGTCGAGGAAGGTGCCACCCGCATTAATCTGAATTTGCTTCAGATACCCGTATTGGTTGACGTCATCTCTCCACCACGCAGGGGTATAGGTCCCTCTTCCGTCTCCAGAATCACCGGGACTTGTCCAGAAGCCAAGCTCTGTACCATTCAGGATGAAGCTGATGTCCGATGGCCAATTGCGGTTAATGCCTGGTGCTTCGGAGCCGATCTCCAGCGTAATCTCGATTTCCTCAATCTTCTGGGAGGAGAGCAGATAGTTAGGCAGACGGTATTCGACATAGCCTTTGCCGAACCAGAGGATGCCTGCATTTACACGCTCCGGGTCAAGGAAAAAGCGCGGATCGTCGAACTGCCCGATAATCCGGTTTGGAGTGGCCAGCCCGCAGGTGGGAGCAATGTCAAAGTCATTGAAATGTCCGATCGGGACAGAGATTTCATGAAACAGTCTGGGAACATGACGAATGACAGGGAACAGGATCTCAATCGATTCCACAGAGAGCGTATTCATTTTGTGGGTGCCGCCATCCAGACGGACCATCTCCGATTGGATGATACCGGCATCCTGCAGCTTGCGAACATGCATGGAGACAATAGCCCCGCTGAGCTTCAGCTGCGCCGCCAGATCTTTGTTATTCATGGGCTGTTCTGCCAGCAGCCGGATAATATTCAGTCGTACTTCACTGGCTAAGGCCTCGAATAAAGGCAGCCAGGATGAATCTGTGTAAGCTTTTATCAAGTTCAGCCCTCCAATCTATTGCTATTCTAAGGCAGATTTAATGTTTATACAAATGCATTGGCAAAAAATGTTGCCGTTGAGTGGATAAAACCTTAATATAATAGATAAATTAATGCATTTACGAGTTGATTAATAATTATATTAATCCATACGGAGGGACAGAGGAATGACAGTTAAAGCGACGATGATTGTGGACAAAGATTTCGTGATTGGGGAGATTGATAAGCGGATTTATGGATCATTTATCGAGCATCTGGGCAGGGCTGTGTATGGCGGCATTTATGAGCCTGGTCATCCGCAAGCAGATGAGAACGGTTTCAGGAAAGATGTGCTGGAGCTGATTAAAGAACTTAAGGTGCCAATTGTCCGCTACCCCGGCGGAAATTTCGTCTCCGGCTACAATTGGGAGGATTCGGTCGGTCCGGTACATGAACGCAAACGCAGACTAGAGCTTGCCTGGCGCACTATTGAGACGAATGAGTTCGGCTTCAATGAGTTCGTGGATTGGGCCCAAAAAGCCAATACCGATGTCATGATGGCGATTAACCTGGGAACCCGGGGAATTGATGCTGCAAGAAATATTGTGGAATACAGCAATCATCCGTCAGGAACGTATTGGAGCGACCTCCGGCGTGAGCATGGATATGAACAGCCGCACGGCATCAAGACCTGGTGTCTGGGCAACGAGATGGACGGGCCCTGGCAGATCGGCCACAAGTCAGCAGTGGAATACGGACGGTTGGCGCAGGAATCGGCCAAGGTGATGAAGTGGGTGGATTCAAGCGTTGAACTGGTTGTGTGCGGAAGCTCGAGTATCGCGATGCCAACCTTCCCGGATTGGGAAGCTACGGTGCTTGACCATACGTATGAGCATGTGGAATATCTGTCGATGCATCAATATTATGGCAACCCTGAGGATGACACCCCGACCTTTCTGGCCCGTTCGCTGGAGATGGATGAGTTCGTCCGCACGCTCATAGCGACCTGTGATTATGTGAAGGCGAAGAAACGAAGTAAGAAGAAGATGCTGTTATCCTTCGACGAGTGGAATGTCTGGTATCATTCGCATGAGGCGGACAATAAAAGAGATCCCTGGAGTATCGCGCCCCCACAGCTTGAGGATATCTATAACCATGAGGATGCACTCCTTGTCGGTTGTATGCTGATCAGTTTATTGAAGCATGCGGACCGGGTGAAAATGGCCTGTATGGCCCAGTTGGTCAACGTAATTGCTCCTATCATGACCTCAAATGGAGGGGGCGCGTGGAGACAGACGATCTTCTACCCGTATATGCATACCTCGGTGTATGGGCGTGGCAAAGCACTGGTACCGCTAATCAACTCACCGAAATACGATTCCAAGGAAATTACAGATGTACCCTATCTGGAATCTGTTGCTATACACAATGAAGAAGCAGGTGAGGTAACGATTTTTGCCGTCAACCGCCATCTGGAATCCTCATTGCTGCTGGAGGTGGATCTCCGGAGTTTCGGCTCATGCACGCTGATCGAGCATACCGTTATGGAGAGCGAAGATTTGAAGGCCGCCAATACGGAGCAGCAGCCAGATCGCGTTAAACCGCATCGTAACGGTAGTGCTGGGGTGGAGGGGGCGAAGGTTACAGCATCTCTAGCCAAAGCGTCATGGAATGTGATTCGTCTGAAAGTGTAGTTAAATGAATCCGTAAGCAAGCTGGGCTGCACCCCGGCATAGGCATCCGCATAGAATGGAGCAAATCCATTTACGGAGGACTGAGTTTAAATGTCGACATATAATCCCGGCCAGCAGACCGTTATTTATCAGGCAGACCCTGCTGTGGTAGAGCATTTGCATGGAATTAAGAAAACCTTGCACAACAACTGTAAGCCATACATGAACCATCCTGTGACGGTGCAGACCATAGATGGTCAAATGCACGAAGGCATGATTGCAGGCATGGACAACAAGCACTTGTACCTGTCAATAACACTTACAGCGGATATGTCCAGGGGCTATTACAATCCTTATTATCCCAAGCCTTATCCGCCATATCACCACTATCCGACCCCTTATCCCTATCCAGGCGGCGGCAATGTAATCCTGCCTTTGGTGCTCTATGAGCTGCTGGCGATCTCGCTGCTATAAAATAGCACACTCTACAGAGAAATAGCACAAACCTCCGCCCACTTTACAGTGGTAGCGGAGGTTTGTGTCGTTCCGGGACGATCTCAATAGCCACCCCTTATTTAATACGGAAAGTCCGGGGTGATATCCGGTACACCAGAACCAGTGCGGTGGCCACATATAACGCAGTAGCAGCAATGACCACCGGTGCGAAATAGGCGGGAGCCGTATTGAACTGGAAACAGAATAAGCAAATAGCGTACACAATGGTGTTCACGATGAAGAAAAAAGGATTCTTCATATTAAACTCTGCCGCATACGGCTGGAAAATGTAATACATGAACAAATGATGGACCGTGAAGAACAGTGACAAGAACAGGATTGAGACGCTAAAGCTCAGCGCTTCTGGCATCGCCCATTCTTCTCCGGAGAACAGGATTAGCGCGTTTACGGTGATGCAGATGGCGGCTGCCGGAATCAGGTTAAGCCCGGCTATTTTCAGCAGACGGATGTTAAAGTTCTTGAGTATGGTCTCTCTTTCGCGATAGAAGCTGTATCTCAGCAGACTGAGATCGCAGTTGTAGAACATAGCCTTGCAGACGCGTTCACCGATGGAGGTGAAATACATTACGAATACAAGTATAGGCAGTGATTCCGTCAGCTTGGAGGCAATGAGTGGAGCGGAGTCAGGAGCAATCAGCATTCCCGCAAAACCAGCAGCACAGAGGGCGCCGATGATGTACAGCCTCCGAAGAACAGGCTCGATCAGGAAGCGCCGGTGGCGTGCGAAGAAGATCGCATTGAGATAAACGTACCCGCTTTTTCCTTGGAAATGGTCTACGGTGGAGTATTTGAAGCTGCTGTCCTTCTCCTTGATGCTGACTTCAGCCTTTTTCGCATTTTTCATCATCCGGCCCATATCCAGCAGAGGTTCGTCGGTTTTGCTTACGGCATCCACCGCTTTGCGGAAGTCCGGATATATTGCGATGTACCAGGCAGCACAGGTACCGAGTAATAACACGATCAGTACGCTCGGCACATTAAACATCCAGTGACTGTGGAGCAGAGGTCTCCCAAGATACAGCGTTCCGTATGCTACTGCATAACCTCCAAGAATTACAGTCCAAATAAGCGGGTAGTTTCTCCACAGCAGGCTGCCGCGCTTCTCAAAGTTCCATAGGGCTAAGGCTTCACCAATGAGGCGCCATGCG
The DNA here is from genome assembly GCF_042610485.1 of Paenibacillus oryziterrae. Taxonomy (NCBI): domain Bacteria; kingdom Bacillati; phylum Bacillota; class Bacilli; order Caryophanales; family Paenibacillaceae; genus Paenibacillus; species Paenibacillus oryziterrae. The sequence goes on from NZ_JBGJZO010000003.1 coordinate 436,071, forward strand.
GCCATCATCAGGGTGAACAGAAGAGCATGAATGAACGTGGCACCGAGCAGTGAGAAGAATACCGAGACCGCCGGCAAAAAGTAAATAACAAAGGTTATATATTTGTAGGAAAGTGTAGCATGCATATACCCCTCTGCTGGCAGCTTCATTAGCTTCACACAGATGTATTTGTCACGTTTTGGTTCCAGGATGACTGTATTGGAGATAGCAGCGACGATAAAACTAAGCAGGACGAAGATCCCCAGGAATAGATCGAATTGATCGCTGGCAGGCAGATCTTTCTGGAAATAGACGACAGGTAAATACATCAGCACACCTATGTACAAAAATTTGTTCAGTATCCCCCAGATCATGCCCAGGATGGTTACGACGACGGTAAGATTCTTTTTGAGTGAGATTTCGGCATACAGTCGATCTTTCGCCAACTTGCCGATCAGCGGTATTTTCTGATAAAAATAAATCAGCCGGTTAACCGAAGAAGAAGCGCGGATATTCAGAATATTATTAAGTGTAGAGAACAGTGCACTAATCATGGCTCTCATCCTTCAGCATTTGAATGATCTTCTCTTCAAATTCTGCGCTGTGCAGGGTACTGGCGGGAATCTCTTCAAGCTTACCGTTATTTAGAATTACGAGCTCGTCGCAGAGGTCGGCGGCCAACTGCAGAATATGGGTCGAGAAGATGATGATATGATCATCCTTCATCTCACGGAGCAGCTTTTTAATCTCCAGCGCCACCACAACATCGAAGGAGGTCAGCGGCTCATCAAGCAGGATCAGCGGCGGACGGGTAATAATGAAGCAGAGCATCTGGATTTTGTTCTTCATGCCGTGGGAATAGCTCTTGATCAGGCGGTGCCGGTCGTCCGGACCGATCTTGATCAGTTCGAAATAGGAATCGATGGTCGCACCAGGGATGATTTTATCCATGTTAATATCCATAAAGAACTTTACGAACTCATATCCGGTCAGGAAATCAGGCAGAATTGGCAAGGAGAAGACATATCCGATATCTTCGCTGGCAAGCGGCTTCTGCTGATCATTTACAGCCAGAAACGCAGCCCCCATATCCATATCCGTCTCACCGCTGAGACAATTGAATAATGAGGTCTTGCCCGCGCCGTTTCGTCCCAGCAGACCGTAAATTTTCCCCTTCTCAAAGGTGTAATCAATTCCCTCCAATACTTTTTTGTCCCCAAAAGACTTATGCACATTGTCCAAAATCAGCTGCATGTCAGCACCGTCCTATTCATTTGAATACCAATACCACTGAGTTATGGATGTAGCTGTATTCGATATCTCCCGGTAATACGTTAAAGCGAACAGGCAGGTTTCACCCAGCTTAATAAGCATTGTTCCATAAAAAAGGGCATGGATCCTAGATCCATGCCAAAAGCAGTTGGAGAGTTGTCAATTCGGGCTGTACCCGTCCGAGACGAGTTCAAGCGCTCCGGTAGCCGGATCAATGATCATGCCGTGAACGGGTATGCCTGGGGGGAGCAGAGGATGTTGCTTAATCAGCTCCACAGTTTGAATTACCCCGTCCTCAACATTGTCAAACCCGCGCAGCCATTTGGACAGCTTGATTCCTGAGTTCTCAAGGGTGGACAATACTTGATCCGAAACGCCGCGCTCTTTGATGGAATTGATCATTCGTTCCGCATTCAGCGAGGCCATGCCGCATTCATAATGCCCAACGACGATAACTTCATCCGCATCCAGCTCATATAAGGCAACCATGACACTGCGCATGACGCTTCCGAATGGCTGGGAGATGACGGCTCCGGCATTTTTGATAATTTTGACATCGCCGTTCTTGAAATTCATCGCCTTCGGCAGCAATTCCACGAGACGGGTATCCATGCAGGTAATAACCAGCATTTTTTTATCCGGATAACGACTGGTTAAATAGGCTTCATATTCTTTCTTCTCAACAAAATCGCGGTTAAATTGCAGAATATCCGATACTTGACTCATGGCATGCTCCCCCTCTACAGTTCTTAAATTCTTCCTCTACAGCTTCCTTCAGTCATCCTTTTTGCAGCTAATCTTAGTTCATGCTGTCTTATGATTTAATAGTACAGGCGGCGGATCGATCTTCGGAGATATCTTTCCCGCCATTTCGTGTATCCCTCACCAATACGTTGGTTCCATATATTTGTGAATCACTATCCAGCTTAAAGGAAGAGAACCGATCTTCCGCATCCAGACGCATCCGTTCTTCATAAAAAATCTCCTGCTGGCGGCTGACGGCAAAGGACAATTTGCCCGCTTCAATCGTTAAATCCTCAGGACCCGTCTCATCGACAATTAACAGTACATTAATACCATCACAACCGCAGTCCACTGTATCGTAAAAGAGCTTGAATATTCCAGGTTGATCTCCAAGCCTTTCGATCAGCTTCTTCTCAGCGGTTGGTGTTACTTGAATAATCATGGTCTCACGCTCCTTAGTAGTTGATTATACGGATTATAATTAAAATGCGTCAAGTTCTCGGTTGGGCCTGGCGCATCGTTATTATCAATATGTAATAAATGCCGTAAATGAGGTGTTCTCTAAGATTTTATAAGAGGAAATGAAAGAAACCCCACCAGAATCATATCTCTGGTGAGGTTGTTTAATTAAATATAATAAGAATCGTAACCTGTCTGAATTGTCATAGCTGCGTCAGAATAAGTAGTTGTAGTTATCCAATGAAGTGGGCGATAAGGCGCTGCATCCCAAAGTGTTAATTTATTGTACCAAGTGTAAGGTATTCTGTAACCATAAATTCCAACAGCAAGGGTAGTAGCGATGGAAGCGGGGATGCTCATAAAAGCAGTAATAACACCAATTAATATCGAAAGTACTGCGAAATCACTATTGAAGCTCCCACTGATACTGTCTTTTACATACCATGTAGTACTCGTACTTGCAACGGCATTAGCCGCAGTCTTATTGCTTTTTGATGCGGGTAAGTTAACCTCCTTGCTTTGAACGATTTCATTGTCAACTAGTACTTGATCATCAATGGTTTGAACTACATGATTATCACCTTCGGTGTTAGAGATAACGACCGTTGGAATTCCATCTACAGTCTTTCTTTCAAGAATGTCAACACGATCGCCTTGAACAACCTTTAACTTTGTCCAATCTTGATCTGTTCCCTCAAGTATCTCTACAGTTCCAGTTACAGATTTTGCAGAGGCTTTGAATACCTCATTTCCGTCAGACGTGAGGTAAGACGAACTTTGTACTTGCGGTTCCCCCGGATAAACGGGTGCAGCAGACGCGAAGTTACTGAGCGGTGCTACGGATACTGTAGTAATGATTGAGAGTACAGCAATAGCCTTGATAAGATGATTTTTCATTGATTCCTCCTGGAAAGATATAATTGGGAAAGATAACCTCCCGGAGATATTTATACCATTTAAATGTAAGTTTAATCAATAATTAAAATTATGTATTTATTTTACATATATAATAATATAAATCATTTTTTATATCTGACCCGAATGATCATCTGAGCAATCCCCCCTAAAATAAACACTATTTGACCGATAAGAATAACATCCTTCTCAAACTGGCCGTGGTTTGTGGTTTGTAACTTTATCCCCGCCACCCAGGTGATGAAGCCTAAAATCATAATGAGGTAACCTAACTTTTTCATATTAAGTACTCCCTTCAATAGTGAGTGTTAGAAGTAGACGAAATAGAGTGGAGTATTTTCTATAAATTCATTTAATATCTATATATTTCTATTTTAGCGCAAAATTAGTTGTTTAGCATACAATAAAGAAATAATTTTAGTGACAATGTTGCTTTTAGATTTGAGACTTAAGCTTGGGGGATGGAATCTATTGATTCAGGTGAAAGTAGATAACATTCTCGAAAAACGCTCATTCCACGCGGGTTTAACTTATTTAAGCTATTTTCTTGGAGGCAAAGTTGATTATAGGTATCTAAAAAAGTATCATCAAGAGGTGATCGTAAAACAGAGAAAGCGGGTGTCCCATTCATGGAACAACACGTAGCAGAGCAGTGGGAAAGATTCAGCGCACTACTTACAAAGATCAGCGGGTACAATGAGGCCATCGGACTGCTGCATTGGGATCTGCGTACAGGCGCGCCGCGCAAGGGAGCGGAGATCCGTTCCAGAACCTTGGGCATGCTGAGCGGAGAAGGCTTCAGACTGGAGACGTCGGAAGAGATGGGAGAACTAACAGAGTTCTTCAGCCGTCCGGCGGTTATGAATCAGCTAACTGATCAGCAGAATAAAATCGTCAAGGATTGCCGCAAGGAATACGAGCGCAGCAAGAGCATACCGCCGGAGAGATTCGAAGAATACTCTATATTGGCCGCGAACGCCCAGACGAAATGGGAGGAAGCCAAGGATTCCAATGATTTTGCGTCGTTTCAGCCTTTTCTTGAGAAGATTGTGGAGTTCAAAAAAGAGTTTATCGGGTTCTGGGGTGTAAAAGATACACCATATGATACGCTTCTAGATCTGTACGAGCCCGACTTGACCGTAGCGAAAGTTGACGAGGTCTTTAGCCGCCTGCGGGCCCGCTTAGTACCGCTGGTTGAAGCGATCACCGCTTCTCCGAACAAGCCGGATACGGGATTTCTTAGTCGAATCTTCGAGAAAGAGCAGCAGGAGAAGTTTGGACTGTTTATTTTGGGTCAGATGGGATACGACTTTGAAGCGGGTCGGCTCGATGAGAGTGTTCATCCTTTCGCTACCGGACTGAATCCCGGAGATGTCCGAATTACGACGAGTTATCTTCTGGATAATGTGACCAGTGCGATATTCAGCTCCCTGCATGAAGGCGGACACGCCCTCTATGAGCAAAATATTAACAAAGACCTGGTGGGAACCCCTCTTGCCCAGGGTGCGTCGATGGGTATTCATGAATCCCAGTCCAGACTATGGGAAAATATGATCGGACGCAGTCTACCGTTCTGGCAGCGGTATTTCGCTGATTTGCAGCAGCATTTTCCGGTTCAGCTTGCTGGAGTTACTGTAGAAGAATTTTACCGGGCCATTAACAGTGTCGCCAATTCCTTTATTCGGATTGAAGCGGATGAGCTGACCTATAATCTGCACATCATCGTGCGCTACGAGATTGAGAAGCTTATCTTTAATGAAGGCTTGGAAGTGAAAGACCTGCCTTCTGTATGGAACGCGAAATACCAGGAATACCTCGGAATCACACCTCCGAGCGACAGTCTGGGTGTTCTACAGGATGTGCACTGGTCGGGCGGCGACTTCGGCTATTTCGCTTCCTACTCGCTTGGGAATATGTATGCGGCACAAATTATGCACACTCTGCGCAAGGAGCTTCCGGACTTCGACGAATTGATTGCTTCCGGCAATCTGCTGCCGATCAAAGAGTGGCTGACCGGGAAAATTTATGTATACGGCAAAAGCCTGACGCCATCTGAGATTATCGAACAGGTGACAGGAGAGCCCTTGAATCCGGATTATCTGGCGGATTACCTGGAGGCGAAGTATACCGAGCTGTATAAGCTGTAACTTCTTATTCGTATAGAGTTCCAGGCAGGCACAGTGGAACGGAGCCGATGAACGAGCTATAATAGAAGAAAATGATTCACGGAAGGATTTTGGTATGGCGGATACTTATACTTACAGCCGCAGGGAAGAAGTGGCCAATGCGATCACCCATGGTATTGGAACAGTACTCAGCATTGCTGCATTGGTACTACTGGTCGTGTTTGCTTCACTAAAAGGCACGGCCTGGCATGTGGTCAGCTTCTCCATTTACGGCACAACGATGCTGCTTCTATATTTGAATTCAACCCTGGTACACAGTCTAAGGGATGGCAGAGCTAAAGATTTGTTCGAGTTCTTTGACCATTCTTCCATTTACCTGTTTATTGCCGGGACGTACACTCCGTTTCTGCTTGTGGCGATCCGTGGACCGCTGGGCTGGAGCTTGTTCGGGATTATCTGGGGCGTTGCTGTCTTCGGTGTCTTTTTCAAAGCGTTTTTTACGAAAAAGTTTCTGTTCATGTCGACGGTCTTCTATATCGCCATGGGCTGGCTGATCGTAATTGCCTGGCATCCGTTGTCTCTGTCTGTTGCTGACGGCGGGATGACACTGCTGATGGCGGGTGGGATTCTGTACACACTGGGCACGATATTTTATGTGTGGAGAGGGTTTCCATTTCACCACGCGATCTGGCATATGTTCGTGCTCGCAGGAACGGTTACCCACTTTTTTGCCGTGCTGATCTACTTGCTTCCGATCCGCTGATGGGATATGAAGTAACTCAAAAAAAGATGACAAGCAAAAGTGCTTGACATCTTTCTTTGTTTTCGGTATTATAAGGGACGTTGTGATGCTGTAAAGTGTTTTTCCTTGACGAAGGGAGTGCCCTTAATGAGTCAGGATAGCAGGCTCGAGAAGACAACACGAATTAATCTGTTGTTTGCTTTCTACGAACGGCTGCTTACCGATAAGCAGCAGACGTTCCTTAAATATTATTTCCATGATGATTTCTCCCTGGGGGAAATCGCCGCCGAATTCGAAATCAGCCGCCAGGCTGTGTACGAGCATATCAAACGGGCGGAGCAGGTACTGGAGAATTATGAAGAGAAGCTTGGCTTGCTCGGCAAGCACGAGAGCCGGATTCAATACTTAGACGAACTGCGCAGGCTCCCGGAGATCGGGCTGCTGCCGGAACTATATAATGAACGGTTCACGGAGATCGTGGATCGTATACAAAGCTTGGAGTAAGGCGAAGGAGGCAGCGGCCTATGGCGGCATTTGAAGGGTTAACCGGAAGATTGCAGAATGTGTTCAGCAAGCTGCGCGGCAAAGGCAAGGTCTCGGAAGAAGATGTTAATGAAGCGATGCGCGAGGTCAGAATGGCCCTGCTGGAAGCGGATGTTAACTTCAAGGTAGTTAAGGATTTCGTCGCCAAGGTGAAAGAGAAGGCTGTCGGCAAGGAAGTCATGAACAGCTTCACACCGGGCATGGTCATTATTGATATTGTCAATAAGGAACTGACAGAGCTGATGGGCGGAACTAACGCCAAGCTGGTGAAGTCGAACAAGCCGCCGACCGTAATTATGATGGCGGGTCTGCAGGGTGCCGGTAAGACGACCACTACTGCGAAGCTGGCCAAGCTGCTCCAGAAAGGTAACCATCGTCCTCTGATGGTAGCGGCGGATATTTACCGCCCTGCTGCGATCAAACAGCTGCAAGTCCTGGGTGAGCAGATCAAAGTTCCGGTATTCTCATTGGGTAACCAGACGAGTCCGGTAGAAATTGCGAAGCAAGCCCTTCAGCATGCGAAGGATAACAACAATGATTATCTGATCATCGATACTGCAGGCCGTCTGCATATCGACGAAGAACTAATGGAAGAGCTGAAACAGATTCACACTGTTGTGAATCCTGATGAAGTGCTGCTCGTCGTGGATGCCATGACCGGTCAAGATGCCGTTAATGTGGCAGATAACTTCAATAAACAGCTCGAGCTTACCGGCGTCGTCCTGACGAAGCTGGATGGCGATAGCCGTGGTGGTGCGGCTTTGTCCGTCAAAGCGGTCACCGGCTGTCCGATCAAATTCGCCGCGCTTGGTGAGAAGATCGACGCACTCGAACCGTTCCATCCGGAGCGGATGGCTTCAAGAATTCTGGGTATGGGCGACATGCTGTCGCTGATCGAGAAGGCACAGTCCAATATCGATGCCGAGAAGGCTAAGGAAATGGAACGGAAGATGCGTAATGCAGAATTCACGTTCGATGATTTCCTGGAACAGATGGATCAAGTGAAGAAGCTTGGACCGATTGATCAGATTCTTGATATGCTGCCTGGTATGAACAAAGCCAAGGGTATGAAAGATCTGAAGGTGGACGACAAGCAGATGGGACGCGTAGAGGCCATTGTTCATTCCATGACCAAGGCTGAGAAGCAGAAGCCCGAAATCATCAACCTTAACCGCCGCAAGCGGATCGCTACCGGCAGCGGAACCTCAGTTGCTGAGGTGAACCGGCTGATCAAGCAGTTTGATGAAATGCGTAAGATGATGAAGCAGTTCTCCGGCATGATGGGCGGAGGCGGCAAAGGCGCGAAGAACGCCATGAAGGCACTCAAGGGTATGGGCGGCAAAGGAATGAAGTTTCCTTTCCGTTAAATATAAGCAGGATACTTTTTTAAGGAGGTGAATTTCGTGGCAGTACGTATTCGTTTGAAAAGAATGGGTGCACATAAAGCGCCTTTCTACCGTGTAGTGGTTTCTGATTCCCGGTCCCCTCGTGACGGTCGTTTCATCGAGGAAATTGGTTACTATAATCCGATTGAACAACCGGCAGTAGTTAAGATCGATGAAGAGAAAGCTCTTAAATGGCTTCAAGAAGGTGCGCAAGCATCTGATACCGTCCGCAATCTGCTTTCCAAAGCAGGCGTGATGAAGAAGTTCCATGAGTCTAAGCAATCGAAATAATGACTGAATGCGAGGGTCCCCTATGGAAGAATTAGTTGGAGTAATTGCTAAGGCTTTGGTGGATCATCCAGAAGATGTGGCGGTACGGGTCGTTGAGAAGGATCACCTGATCGTCTATGAGCTTTCTGTACATCCTGATGATGTAGGAAAGGTTATCGGCAAGCAGGGCCGGATCGCTAAAGCGCTTCGTACAGTAGTCACATCGGCAGCAGTCAAAAGCGATAAACGGGTAACCGTAGATATTTTATCTTAAAGTAGATCGCACAATGAGGGGCTAGGGATAGTATATCCCGGCTCCTTTTTGTTCAATTATATATAGTAATGTGTTTAAAGGAGAGGATCAAATGGCGGGAGAAATGTTGACTGTCGGCAAGCTCGTGAATACGCATGGGATTCGCGGAGAAGTGAAAATATTATCGTCTACCGATTTTCCGGAAGTGCGTTTCGCAACGGGGAAGAAGCTGACTGTGGTGCCAGAGAACGGGAGCTCTTTTGACGTAATTGTTGATTCTGCGCGTGAACATAAAGGGACGTATATCGTTAAGCTGAAGGGTTATACAGATATTAATCAAGTGGAGAAATTTAAAGGCAGTCTGCTAAAAGTTCCGAGCACGGATCTAGTGGAGCTGCCGGACAATGAATACTACTATCATCAGATTATCGGCTGCACTGTGCATACGGACGAACCTGGTGCTGAGCCGCTGGGAACCATCACGGAGATTCTGACACCCGGAGCTAACCATGTATGGGTGGTAAAGCCAACAGGCAAAGGCAAGGAGATCCTGATTCCGGTTATTGACGATGTAGTGCTTGATGTGGATGTGGCCGCTAAGCGCGTCACGATTCACTTAATGGAAGGACTACTGTCATGATACGAATTGATGTGCTGACGCTGTTCCCGGAGATGTGTGAAGGCGTATTTGGCACTAGCATTCTTGGCAAGGCCCGTGAGAAAGGCATTGTATCACTACAGGCGGTCAATTTCCGTGATTTCTCCGGCAATAAGCATAATACTGTGGATGATACCCCTTATGGAGGGGGAGGCGGGATGGTACTGAAGCCAGATCCCATTTTCGCTGCTGTGGAGCATGTGCTCTCCGAATCGGGCGGCGAAAAAGCAGTGACTGGAACTGAGGCATTCGAAGCGGTTGATGAAATTGTGGCGGGAGCTGTGGATATAGACGCTGACAACGCAGTAAAGAAGAAACCGCGCATCATCCTGATGTGTCCACAGGGTAAGACCTATACCCAGAAGATAGCGGAAGAGCTGGCCCAGGAGGAGCATCTGATTTTTATCTGCGGCCACTACGAAGGATACGATGAGCGGATTCGCGAGCATCTGGTTACCGACGAGCTGTCTATTGGAGATTACGTGCTTACAGGCGGGGAACTGCCGGCGTTGACCGTTATTGATTCGATTGTCCGCCTTCAGCCGGGGGCACTGGGCAACGAAACGTCTGCAGTAACGGATTCCTTCAGCACCGGGCTGCTGGAATACCCTCACTACACGCGTCCTGCTGAATTCCGTGGCTGGAAGGTGCCGGATATCCTCCTAAGTGGCCATCATGCCAATATTGATGTCTGGCGGCGTGAACAGGCGCTTCAGCGGACATTCGAGCGGCGTCCCGATCTATTGGAGGTTATGGAGCTGACAGTGAAGGATAAGAAGTTTCTCGAGCAGCTTAAAGCTAAGAAGTAATAACGAATATACCCGATTCAGCGTCTCATTACATGGTATTCCATGAATGAGGCGCTTTTTTTTATGAAGATCAGCCACTGCCCACAGTATACAGTCATCAAAATAAAACACCCGCATATACTGAAAAAGTGTGTTGAAAGGGTGATTTGTGGGTAATGTATAGAGCGGCGGTAAAAAGAGTTCGTCAGCAGAGTTTAATTTATGAAAGGAATGAATCCAAAGTGACTACGAAAACGCAGGAAGAATTTAAATCAAACGTGGACGTTGTCCAGGCTAAAGCGGAGCAGCTCCGCACGGTAAGTGATATTATCGAGTTCTATAAAAACCGTAAATCTTAGGTTGCATATCACAATAGAATAAAAGATTTCAAACAAAAAGACCGTCCGAAGACGGTCTTTTTTACCCGGGGCGCTATTTAAAGCTTGTGAAGCCTTGATCCGTATCCCGCGCCACCAACGCCAGGTATCAATTAGCATTGGCTCGGGTAAGGGATACGTTCAACATGTCATGCTTAATGTGAACGCACCTCCTTTCTTTGTAGGGACAGTATAGCACAGCTGTGGGGGAATATCTATAAATTTTAAAATATTTATATTAATTAATTTTAATTTTTACTGACGTCTTTCGGGAATTATTTTGAAATATGGGGTTGATTGGAAAAGAGCTTTGCGGTATATATAATAATAGTGAAAGCGCTGCCGTTAATTTGTCCATAGTGACACCGGCTTACATAGTATCGGGGTATAGCGCAGCCTGGTAGCGCGCACCCTTGGGGTGGGTGAGGTCGCAGGTTCAAATCCTGTTACTCCGATTCGAAGATGTGATGCATTACTATCAAAAACCACCGCTTAGCGAATATTTTCGCTGGCGGTGGTTTTTACTGTTTTACTATTAATATTATTGATGAACGGTGATCGATCCGATCTTGGAGGACAGGGACAGCAGTGGCCCACCACCATTAAGCTTGCTAGTACCGCTATCCGCTCCTGTTATCGCTCCTAGCTCGCTTGAAGTTTCTAGGTCGCATCCCATTGATTCAGGTAGAATAGCGGTCAGACTGCCTACATCAGTCTTAGCCTTAAGGCTGCTACCCTCCGCCATGCTGGCGAGATCCAAGCGAATACTGCCCGTATTGGCTTCCACTGTAGATGAACCCGTTACTTCCGCACCTGATATGTGAATAGCCCCAACATTGCTGGTTACATGGTAGACTCCTTTCAAATCCTGGAGCCGGATCTCACCCACATTATTGGTGATTTCAAACGTATCTATCCCCTCAGGAACTCCAATTGCGTAATCGATCGTGAAGTCAGAATCATCTAATTCATCCTGAGCCCAACTCCACAAATCCTGCCCGGGATTCTCTTTGGAATGTGTAGATACGTTCACCCGGTCTCCACTTAACTGGATAGAAACCTCGGCATTGTCCATGATGATTTGATGATCCGCCTCATGAGCGGAATCTTTCTCTAATCTAACCGTAGCGGTAACTGTTAATTGCTCCCCGGTTACGGGTCTTACTTCAATTTTACCCACGGGATTCACCATGGTAAGGGTAGAAGCGGAATTTATCGCCTGCGATGCTGAAAGTTCTGTGCTGGTCCAGTCAGCTGTAATGCTGTCAGATACCTTAACCGCTGTCTTTTCCACTGCCTGCTCCACGGTAGCTGCGGCTTTGCCAACCTCCTGCTGTATCGACTCTCCCAACTGCTGGAATGACCCTTCCCCAGAAAGATTACTCCCCAGGTTATGATCTGCCTTTCCAGGCAATTCTGTACAGCCAGCCAGCAGTACGAAAGAAAGAACTACAGTCGCGGCCAGCAACGGTCTGTTTGTGCGCATACATTAAATCCTCCTTAGTAATCAGTAAGTATAATGCTTCGTATCGTAGCTTCTTACAATAGTATAGAGTGTGGAAATTTATTCAAAAAGAGGCTGCAGGCGGGTTCCGGTACTGGACCTAAGGCTAGTTAATCTCCGGGATATGGGTAGTGAGGAGCAGACGAGGCGAGGAACAGAGAAACTGCTTGTTCTATAGAAAAAAAGTATCTTATAATAGAAGATATTCATATGCCGCAGGAAAGAAGGGTGGGCACAATGATATACGCTGCTGGATTCATTCTGGTACTGGTAGTGGCACTCATGTTTATTTTATTTCGAAATAAAGACTCAGCTTCAAAAGCGGCACCTGCACAAAACCGCAACGTGGTATCCATAGACAGGCATCGCCAGAGCAAGCAGAAGACCACAGATCAGCCTTGCTCCTCCTGCAGAAAAAAGAACGGGAAACTAATCTTCTACGCACAGGACAACGGATCTGTCGTTGGCTTATGCAAGGATTGCCGGGTCAAAGCTAAGAAAAGGGATATGCTGCCACTATAAAATATAATAAATGGTTGTAATGGCTTGCCCATTATGATATTATTATTTCTGTTGTGTGGAATACGGTGGTCCTCTGCGCGATAATGATGGAGAGCAAAGGCTTTCTTGAAGAGGCAAGAACACCTGTACGGAAGGAGGAAATCCATAATGAATATCCTGCAAGCAATTACTCAAGAGCAACTTCGCAGCGATCTCCCGAGTTTTCGCCCGGGCGACACTTTGAAAGTGCACGTAAAAGTAATCGAGGGATCTCGTGAGCGGATTCAGTTGTTCGAAGGCGTTGTAATCAAACGTCGCGGCGGTGGAATCAGTGAAACTTTTACAGTTCGTAAAATTTCTTACGGTGTGGGTGTGGAAAGAACTTTCCCATTCAACTCCCCTAAAATCGAAAAGATCGAAGTGGCTCGCCGTGGTAAAGTTCGTCGTGCGAAACTGTACTATCTTCGTGAACTTCGCGGTAAAGCAGCAAGAATTAAAGAAATCCGTCGCTAGAATTGCGGCAAACAGAAAGGGGCTTGAGTTCAAGCCCCTTTCGTTTTATCTATATCAAGTACTGGGGAACGGCTTCTCCAAAAAGGCCTCCTGAAGGAGTATCTGCGGAGGGGTTTTTGGTGGGAGTTTTTTTGCGTTTATTTGTATATATGGCATATCGAGAGGATGGTGAACGATGCAGCAGGATTTAGAGCAGCTACAAGGTGAGTCTGGAGAGACAAGCCAGCTACCTCCTAAGCAGAAAAATGAAGTGCTTGAATGGATTAAGGCAATTGCAATTGCTTTAGTGCTGGTAATTTTGATTCGCTGGCTTTTGTTCAAACCGTTTATAGTGGACGGGCCTTCCATGCAGCCTAACTTCCATACCGGAGAGCGGGTTATCGTGAATGAAATTTTATATGATATCAGGTCGCCGCATCGTGGCGAGGTTATCGTATTCCATGTGCCTTCTGAGGGCCGAGATTTCATTAAACGTGTAATTGGTGTGGCTGGAGATACTGTAAAAGTTGAAGGCGATGTAGTTACCGTCAACGGTGAACCGGTGAATGAAACTTATATCCAGGAAGCTATGGATAACGCGCATAAGAATAACGCTTTGTACAATAATAAGAACTTCCCGAATGAAGATTTCTCAGACACCACAGTACCCGAGGGGCATGTGTTTGTTATGGGAGACAATCGTTCAGACAGCAAGGACAGCCGGATGATCGGGTATGTTCCACTAAGTGATATCGTTGGGCGGGCAGATTTGATATTCTGGCCGGTCAAAGATATTCAAATGATTAACCACTAAAAGATAGAAATCAAAGGAGGTGACGGCAATGACCATTCATTGGTTTCCCGGTCATATGACGAAGGCGAGAAGGCAAATCGAGGCGAAGCTGAGTCTGATTGATGTGGCGATAGAGTTGCTCGATTCCCGTCTTCCGCTTTCCAGCCGCAATCCGATGATTGATGATATTCTGCGTAACAAGCCAAGGCTGATTATTCTGAATAAGTCAGATCTGGCTGATCCGGAGGCAACGCGCAAATGGCTGGCTTATTTCAAGGCACAGGGTCATGTGGCTCATCCTGCGGATGCATCCACAGGTACGGGGGTCAAGGAGATTCCAGAACAGGTGAAGCTGCTGCTGAAAGAGAAGATTGACCGGCAGATTGCCAAGGGAATGAATCCCCGTCCTGCACGCGCTCTGATCGTCGGTATTCCGAACGTTGGGAAATCTACCCTGATTAATAAAATGGCTGGTAGGTCAATCGCCGCGGTCGGTGACCGTCCGGGTGTAACTAAAGGCCAACAATGGATTAAAACGGGTGGAAATCTGGAGCTGCTGGATACCCCGGGTATTCTGTGGCCGAAATTCGAGGATCAGGAAGTGGGTTACCGCTTGGCAGTAACCGGTGCGATCAAGGAGGAAATCCTTAACATCGAGGACATCGCTTTTTATGCGATCAAATATTTGGTGAAGGATTACGGCTCCCGCTTCCAGGAACGTTTCGGCATTAACAAGCTTCCGGAGGATCTGGAGAATCCGGATGAAATCGTCGCTGTCATGGAAGCTATCGGACGTAAACGTGGTTGTCTGATTAGTGGCGGACGGGTAGATCTGGAGAAGGCTTCCCGCACACTGCTGCATGAGCTACGTGAAGGAAAGCTTGGACGATTTACACTGGAGACACCTTAGTTTTAAATAAGCGGAACTATAACGCAATCATCAGGATGGAAGAGTCAGCCGGTACCCGGTTGGCTTTTTTTACTGTTTGCTGATGTATAGACCGGTTTGTATGATAATGAAGGATGCCTAATCAAGGGTTCCTATGGTAAGCTGAGTTAGTAGAGTAGTAGGAAAATGAACGGGCAGGTGGATGCAATTTGAGTAGCGTAGATATGCTTTTATATGAAAAAGAATGCCTGGAACAGTCTTATCGGCGGATTGCGGGTGTGGATGAAGTTGGGCGGGGATGTCTATTTGGCGACGTCGTTGCGGCAGCGGTGATATTGCCGGAGGGTCTTGTAATCGAGGGTGTTGACGATTCCAAGAAACTGACCTCCAAAAAACGGGATGCTTTATTTGAGCTGATTATGGAGCAGGCGCTGGCTGTTGGCGTGGGTCACGTAGATTCGGCTATTATAGATGAAATCAATATTAAACAAGCATCTCGGCTGGCCATGAGAAAAGCGGTTGAAGGTCTGAGTCTAACTCCCGACTATATGCTGATCGATGCTGAGAAGGTGGATTTACCACTGCCACAGCGTGCCATTATTAAAGGAGACGCGAACTCGCAGTCCATCGCCGCTGCTTCAATTGTGGCTAAGGTTACACGCGACAGGCTGTGTGAGGGGATTTGGGAGCAATTATATCCAAATTACGGTATTGCGATACATAAAGGTTATGCAACCAAACTGCACCGGGAACAGATAACCCTCCTTGGACCAACACCAATGCACCGGCGCAGCTTCCTAAATAATATATTGGCAGAGCAGCAAACCTTGTTCTAAACGTGTGAGACGGGTTTATGTAAGAAAATGGAAGACGATGGATGGGTACGATCGCCTAGACAAAAAAGAAGAAATGTCCGATAAAGATAAAGACAGGATAGTACCTGGATAGACGGGAAGGGCGTGAACGCAATGAATATTGGATCGATGATCCGCGGGTTGCTGGGAGACAGCAAAGCTGGCGAGCCGAAGTCGCTGGAGTTAAAAGAAGGCCAGGTTGTGCGCGGCGTTGTGCTCAGTGTCTCGGATTCCGGAAAAGAAGCGGTTGTCCAGATTCAGGGGTTGCCTGTTCGTGCTGAGCTTGAAACACCGCTGCAGGCGGGACAAACGTTGAATATGCAGGTATCACCTCCTGGAGAAAATGGATTACCTGTGTTGAAGCCGGTATCCCTTGAAGTGACGGTGGCTTCTCCGCAAAGTATGGGGGAGGCGCTGGAATCGCTTGGTCTTACCAACGCTAAAGACGGCCCGGAGATTATTAAGGCAATGCAGTCTGCAGGGCTTCCCTTAACCAAGGAAACTGCGGCTCAGCTGAATGCGGTAATGAGCGCCAAACCCCAAGGCGTGCCTGCAGAGCAGTGGTTGCAAGCAGCGGTTATCTCGGTCAAAAGAGGCCTGCCTGTAACGGCTGAAAGTGTAAAGGGATTGCATCAGGCGGTATTTGGGCCAGGACTGACTCAATTATTGTCAGCTTTAGAGGAACAGGTCACTGTGTGGGCATCTCAGCTGAAAACAGCAGGAGGCATGGGGTCTGGAACTGGTGGAGTGGCAACGAACCAGAATACCAGTGGCGGAGCTGCAAAACTTAATTTAAATTCGGATGAAGCGGCTGCGATGAGTGCAGGTACAGCCGATGATGGTATAAATGAAAGTGGACAAGCTGGTACGGCAGGTCGAGCAGGAACGGCTGCTACCGGCAGTAATTCTACTCAAGCTCAGCAAGGAATGGCGCAAGGAACGTTACGCGCTGGAGATACAGCCGGGAATGCTGTGGGTACGGCAGGAACAGCAGGTGCGGCTGGAAATGCAGCAGGAACGGCAGGCGCTGGAGGGGCGGCCGGGAACGCGGCGGGTGCTGGAGATGTAGCCGGTAATGCGGCAGGTGCGGCGGGTGCTGGCAGCGCAGCCGGTAATGCGGCAGGTGCGGCGGGTACTGGAGGTGCAGCCGGTAATGAAGCGGGCGCGGTGGGTACTGGAGGTGCAGCCGGTAATGCGGCGGGCACGGCGGGTACTGGAGGTGCAGCCGGGAATGCGGCAGGTACGGCGGGTGCTGGAGGTGCAGCCGGGAATGCGGCAGGTACGGCGGGTGCTGGAGGTGCAGCCGGGAATGCGGCGGGAGCGGCAGGTGCTGGAGGTGCAGCTGGTAATGCGGCAGGTGCTGGAGGTGCAACCGGTAATGCGGCAGGTGCGGCAAGTACTGGAGGCGCAGCTGGTAATGCGGCAGGTACTGGTGCATCTGGTAATGCGGCGGGCGCGGCAGGTGCTGGAGGCGTAGCTGGTAATGCGGCGGGTGCGGCGGGTGCTGGAGGTGCAGCCGGGAACGCGGCAGGAGTTGCGGGTACTGGAGGTGCGGCCGGTAATGCAGGCGCGGCGGGTGTTGGCAGCCCCGCCGCATCAGGGACGGCCCTGCTCGCGAAGCTGCAGGGCGTACTGACTGAGCTGCGGGGCTCGCTCCCGCAGCTTAGTGCGGTCCCGCATGCTGACGCTGCGGGACCAGGTGCCCCCGCGGCTGGCG